>CAZZPR010000052.1:0-23493 GCA_964655655.1 uncultured Desulfobacteraceae bacterium
GTTAAAGAACATGAACTACTTACAACGCATTTGCAGATTTAAGTTACTTGAAAGCCATCGAAACCTCTAATACCAAAAAATGGTATAGGCCGCCAAGGCAAAGCAAATCTACTGGCCTCAAAGCATGTGCCCTCATATCCGGGTTAAAGCTTCCTGTGGCACATATTAATCTTGATTTCCTCGGATATTATGATAGCATGCCCCTATTGAGTTGATATTTATGGCGGTTTTTAATTTTTCCTGCTGGTAAAAAACCCGGTCTTTGTGCCGGGTTAAAAGCATAAGAGTAGCTGGAGATTTTTGATGAAAGTTGCAGTTTATCAGACAAAACCGGTCTTGATGGGCGTCAAGACCAACCTGGATGATATAATGAAAAAGATCAGGGATGGCAAGGAAAAGGGGGCCCAGCTAATCGTGTTCCCTGAATTGGCTGTTACCGGATATTTTGTGGGACAAAGATACAATGAAGCGGCCCTGAGGTTGGATTCCCGTGAGATCAAGGAGCTGGTATCAGCTACCAAAGGAACCGCTGCCATAGTAGGGTTTATTGAGGAGTCTCCGTCCATGAATTTCTATAACTCCGCATTGGTGGCGGTGGACGGGGAATTGATTTTTACTTACAGGAAATTGAATTTGCCCAATTACGGGGTATTCGAAGAAAGGAAGTATTTTTCTTCGGGAAAGCAGGTTCCGGTATTCAAGCTTATGGACTATTCTATAGCAGTGTTTATCTGTAATGACCTATGGCACCCGGCTCTTCCTTATTTGGGTGTGTGCCAGAAGGCGGATATTTTTGTTACTATTTTTAATTCCTCTGAAGGCTCCATGGGGTCCGAATTCTCCAACATCGAAAGCTGGGGGATAATAAACAAATTCTATTCCAGGGTGTTCGGTATTTATCATATCTCCGCCAACCGTGTTGGTGAGGAGGTCTGGGATGAGGCGGGATCAGTTTCCGCGATAGAGACTGACCGAATAAACATGGAAAGTGATTCAGGGTGCGCCAAGTACAGGCACTCCTTCCGTTTCTGGGGCGGCAGCGAGATAATTAACCCCTTCGGAAAGCACCTGGCCAAGGCGGCCTTTCACAAGCCCGATGATATATTCGCTGAAATTTCCAGGGAACTTCTTCGCAAGAAAAGAATCCTGCTTCCGTATCTAAAGGCTGATGACCCCTATTTTACATATCGCGAACTTCACAGGGTATTGTACGGAAGGGATAGTGATTTTATGGCTGATTAGCCGGCGGATAAATTTCTAATTTTGAATCCATCTCAGATATGCGTCGATAAACATATCGATGTCTCCGTTCATCACCCTTTCAACGTCTCCCACCTCCAGGTTTGTCCTGTGATCCTTCGCCATCTGATAGGGGTTAAAAATATAGGACCTTATCTGGTTTCCCCATGCTATTTCTTTTTGTGATTTATGCCTGAGTTGTTTTTCCTTTTCCTGCTTCTCTTTCTCCAATGAGTAAAGCCGGGCCTTGAGAATTTTGATGGCCAAATCCTTGTTGCGGTGCTGGGATTTTTCATTCTGGCATTGAACAACTATGTTGGTGGGAAGATGGGTTATTCTTATAGCCGAACTGGTCTTGTTTACATGCTGGCCTCCCGGACCGCTGGCCCTGAAGGTCTCAATCTTTAAATCCTTGTCATTAAGATCTATTTTTATGTCATCCTCTACTTCCGGCACTACGGATACGGATGCAAAAGAGGTGTGCCGCCTGCTGTTGGAGTCAAAGGGAGAAATCCTTACCATGCGGTGAATACCGTTTTCTGATTTCATATATCCATAGGCATACGCACCGCTCATAGTAAAGGTGACATTTTTTATTCCTGCTTCGTCCCCCGGAAGATAATCTACAATACTGGTTTTCATTCCCTTGGACTCAGCCCACCTGAGGTATAGCCTGAACAACATTTCAACCCAGTCCTGGGATTCTGTTCCGCCCGCACCGGCATTTATGGACACAATGGCGTTTCTCTTATCATCCCTGTCTCCAAGCAGTGTTTGGAGTTCGTATCTGTTTATCTCGATCTCCAGCCCGCCAAGGTCTTCTTTTAACTCGGTGATCAGATCTTCGTCTTCTTCTTCCTCTGCCAGCCTTGCCAGGTCCTCCAGTTCTTCCAGTTGTTTGTTGTAGCTGTGCCACTTTTCCAGTTGATTGCCAAGCTCACCCCTTTCCTGGCTTAATTTGGCTGCCTCATTCTGGTTATTTTGCCAGAAATCGTTTTTGGACAGCCTTTTTTCAATCTTTTTCAGCCTTTCCTCCGCCTGGGGGAGGTCAAAGATGCTCCCATAGGGAACTCATCTTCATTTTGAGGGAACCGGCCTTTTCTTCTAAGTCTGCAATGCACATAACACACCTCATCTTCCTTTAATTATTGCTGTTCGAAAAATCCATATAACAAGAATTGCAAAAGCTATTATAACAAACACATCTCCAAATTGGGAATAAAATGTTCTTTCTGTTGATAATTTTATTTTACTTTTTATTGTATTTCTCTCGTATAATCCGCAACTTTTAATGATCTTTCCGTCCGGCCCGATAAACGCACTGATACCTGTGTTTGCTGCTCTAGCCATTGAAAGTTCATTTTCAACGCACCTGAATACAGCCATGCTTAAGTGTTGATATGGGGCGCTGGTATGGCCGAACCAGGCATCGTTGGTAATATTCACCAAAAACCCCGCTCCCCCGGATACGTGCTTTCGGGATATCTCCGGAAATATGGCTTCAAAACAAATCAACGTCCCTATGGAAAGGCCGTTTGAATTTAAAGGCCCTATCTCTTCTCCGGGGGAAAAATCCCCCACCGCTGGGACCAGGCGGTCTACAAAGGGCAAAATTCTCTTCAGGGGCGCATATTCCCCGAAAGGGACCAGATGCACCTTGTCGTAATAATCCAGGACCTTGCCCTTGTATATAAGATAGGCCCTGTTATAGTAAGAAACCCCCTGGTTCTCCCTGAGGTATGCAGGGGCCCCAAAGAGTATTTTAGAATTCGTAATCTTGGAGATTTTTGCAACCTCTCCGGAAAGATAAGATTTATCCTGGAAGAAAAAAGGCAGCGCGGTTTCCGGCCAGATTATGATTTCCGGCCCTGCATCCTTCAATTTTACCGAGAGCCTCTTGTAGACAGATAATGTCTTCTCCTGGTAATCTTTGTTCCATTTTATGGATTGATCTATATTTCCCTGCACAATAGCCACGTTTGCTTTCCCTTCGGCTTTTCCGGCGGGCGAGCCTGCATTAATATCAAGGTAGCCGTAAACCAGGATAAAGGATACCAGGAATAAAACAAGGATCAGCTCTGCAGGCTTGGTTTTTCTGTGGCGACCGGCCCCAGAAAATAGATTGTATATTGCGGTATTTACCAGGACAATTACAAAGGATATACCGTATACACCCGTAATATCTGCCACCTGAATAATCATTGGCCTGGAATATTGGGTGTAACCCAGAAGGCACCACGGAAAACCGGATATAAAGTGGGCCCTTACATATTCCAGTGCCACCCAGGCACAGGCTACCAGGAAAGCGGGAAAGTCACTTGTATCCCTTCCGGAGATAATAAGGGAGAAAATACCGTGATACATGGCAAGATAAAGGCAAAGAAGAAACAAGACCGCAAGGCTTACCATAAAATCGAGATTTCCGTAATGGGAAAGCACCACGATTACCCAGTACACAAGACTCAGGTAATGGGATAGACCGAATAAAACTCCCAATTTAAAGGATTGTGATATAGACTTTCCCCTGAGGCATGCAAAAAGCGGCATCAATGAGATCCATGCCAGCCATTCATGGTCGACAGGGGCAAAGGATGCGGTTAAAAGGAAGCCCGAAAAAACAGATAAGCCGCCGTCTTTTATTCCGATTTTGCCGGGTTCAGGTATTTTAGATATTCCTGGATTTTCCGAAAATTTCATATTTTTTAGTGCATTCCTTTAGAGTGCGGTTATTTTTACCGTTTGAGCTTCTACAAGGCAGTCTGAGCGGGTTCCTCAAATCAATAACCTGGTACGCTGGGAGCAGCTCTCTGTTATTTGCAAGGTTGATATAATCTTAAGAAGTTATTACACTATATGCATTATCATTAAAATACAACAGGGAGCAAGAAAGAATAAGGCCTTATATCTGCTTGATTTAATTATACTTGACTAAATATAAGTAGTTTATTATATAGACATAGGTAATGCGGGCATAGCTCAGTTGGTAGAGTACAAGCTTCCCAAGCTTGGTGTCGCGGGTTCGAACCCCGTTGCCCGCTCCATGATTTAAGTTTTGTGTCCCCTTTTCGAGGTAACGCAATTTTGAGTAGACGGTCAACACTTTGAAAAGCGGGTTAGCTAAATTTATAAGAGTTTAGTTACTTTAAAGGGGGCGGGCTGTTTGGCCCGCTTTTCATGTTTTTGGAACCGTAGATGATGACGGCTGACGGAAAAAAGATAGCACATGAGGCAGCCATATTGGCGGAGCCGGTTATCAGCAACCTGGGCATGGAAATGGTGGATGCAGAATTCAAGTTTGAAAACGGCAGGTGGATACTGAGAATTTATATAGACAAGAAAGGCGGGGTTACATTGGATGACTGTGTGGTCGTGAACAGGGAGCTCGAGGGCCTGTTAGATGCAAAGGACATAATAGACCGTCAATACGTGCTGGAGGTTTCTTCACCGGGTTTGAACAGGCCGCTGAAAAAGGGGTCTGATTTTATAAATTCTATCGGCAAAAAGGTGAGACTGAGGACGAAAAACCAAATAAACAAAAGGAGAAATTTTACGGGCCGAATTATTAGTGCCGAACAGGGCTGGATAAAGCTCTCCCTGGAGGATGATAACTTTATTGAATTGTCTTTGGAGGAGGTTGAAAAGGCAAGATTAAAGTACGAATTTAATAATTGATATTTTCGGAGACCATGAGATGGTAACAGAGCTATTAAGGACTATTGATCAGGTCAGCAGAGATAAAGGTATTGATTCAAAGATATTGATTCAGGCGCTTGAGGAGGCAGTGCGTTCTGCGGTCAGAAAGAAGTTCGGGGCTGATTATGACCTGGAGATTAATTTTAACATGGAGATGGGGGAGATCGAGGTTTTTGAATTCAAGGAGGTAGTGGAGGATGTTGCGGATGAAAGGCTCCAGGTATCACTTAAAGAGGCTAAAAAGCTCGATCCGGACTCTGAAATAGGGGACAGCCTGGGCATAAAGATGGACACCGATGCCCTGGGAAGGATAGAGGCGCAATCAGCAAAACAGGTTATAATGCAGAGGCTGAAAGAGGCGGAAAGGGAGGCAGTTTACGAGGATTTCAAGGACAGGAAGTCGGAGATAGTCAATGGTATAGTGCAGAGATTCGATAAAGGGGCGATAATAGCCAACCTAGGTAAAGTCGAGGCGGAACTTCCCCTTAGAGAACAGATTCCAAGTGAGAAATATACCCAGGGTGACAGGATAAGGGCCTACATATACGATGTCAGGCATTACAGCAGGGGCCCCCAGATAATTCTGTCCCGCACGCACCCCAATTTTCTGTCCGCCTTATTTGAGAATGAGGTGCCGGAGATTTCCGAGGGCATTGTCAGGGTTATGCAGGTAGCAAGGGATCCCGGCAGCAGGGCAAAGATAGCAGTCGAATCCAAAGACAGAGATGTTGATCCTGTAGGTGCATGTGTAGGCATGAAAGGAACCAGGGTAGAGACGGTTGTGCAGGAGCTTAGGGGCGAAAAGATCGATATTGTACCCTGGGATCCGGATATAGCTAAATTTGTATGCAATGCCCTCGCCCCCTCTGAGATCCTGAGGGTCATCGTGGATGAAGAGAACAGAAACATGGAGGTGGTCGTGCCGGATGATCAGCTGTCGCTGGCCATCGGTAAAAGAGGACAGAATGTTAGACTGGCTTCCCGGCTTACCAACTGGAAATTGGACGTGGTAAGTGAAACCGAATATAACAAGGCCTTGCGGGAAGGGTACGAGTCATTGCTGCAGATACATGGCGTGGGCGAGAAACTGGCTGCTGTATTGTATGAAAATGGTTACAGATCCGCGGAAGAGCTCTCAAAGGCGGATATATCCAGTTTATCTGCTATAAAGGGTATAAGCGAGAAAAAGGCACAGGAATTGATAGATTATGCCCTGGATTATTTGAATTCCGCGGTCCTTGATGATGAACAAACTTTCAAACCAGAGCAGGAGGAAATTCTGGAGGAACAATGAGTAAACTAAGGGTATATGAATTGGCCAAAGAATTGAAGATCGACACCAATGAACTCGTAGAGAAGTTGAAGAGTGCTGGTTTTTCTATAAACAATGATATGAGTTCTTTGGTTAGTGAGGATGTGGCGCGGGCCAGGGAGTATATGTCAGGTGTCACCGACGAGGTATTTGAGGAGAAAAGGGTAAAGCCCACAGTGATTCGAAGGAGAAAAAAAGTAGTCCCCAAGGTACAGGAAGAAGTAAAAAAAGAGGAGGCAGCAGAATCGGTTGTCGAGGAGAAAAAGGAGCAGGAGCCTGAGCAGGAGATGTCAAAATCTGTAGAGGAGAAAAAAGAGGTTCCGGAGGAAGGGAAGAAAAAGGAGGAAGAGGAATCCAAAGAAATTCCTTTGCCCGAGGCCCCTGTCAAAAGGCCGGAACCCAGGGGGAAAGAAAAAAAGAAGGAAAGACCAAAGCCAAAAGATGTGCCTGCAAGGATAATAAAAAAGGCCCCGGTTCAGCCTGCCGAGCAGGAACCCCCGCAACCTTCGGCAACAACTGAATCTTTTGAGCAGATAACCACATCCGAGGAGAAGCCAAAGAAGAAGGATGAAAAGAAAAAGGCAGAGACCAGAAAGGAGAGGGAGGAGAAAAAAACGCCCAAGCCTGAATATCACAGGCGAAAAAAGGAAATAATTGAGCGCGAGGCCCTGTACGGGAAACAGGGATATGAATTTGCAGGAAGGGTCAAGACAAAAAAGAAGGAAAAATTAGACAGGAAGAAGGTAAAACATACGCAGATAACGGTTCCAAAGGCCAAAAAGAGAAGATTGAAGGTTCCTGAGGCAATCAGGGTGGCGGAACTCGCAAAAAGCATTGGTGTTAAGGGAACGGAACTTATCAAGAAATTGATGGAGATAGATATAAGGGTGAATATAAACCAGGTGATAGATTTTGAATCCGCCTCTGTGATTGCCTATGAATTCGGATATGAATTAGAGCCTGCCTCTATTGAAGAAGAGGAAATTTTTTCTGAAGAAAAAGACAGGCCGGAGGATCTGGAACCGAGACCACCTGTTGTTACCATAATGGGTCACGTAGACCACGGAAAGACCTCACTGCTTGATTGCATCAGAGAATCCCGTATCATCGAGAAAGAGTCGGGCGGGATAACCCAACATATAGGGGCTTATTATGTTCAGGCGGATAAAGGATCCGTAGTTTTCCTGGACACCCCGGGGCATGAGGCCTTTACCGCCATGAGGGCCCGGGGTGCAAAGGTAACTGATTTGATAGTATTGGTGATTGCCGCGGATGACGGTGTGAAGGAGCAGACGGTAGAGGCCATAGACCACGCCAAGGCAGCCGGGATTCCCATTGTGGTGGCGGTAAATAAGATAGACAAAAAGGAAGCGGATCTGGAAAAGGTAAAGAGGGAATTATCGCATCATGGCTTGCTGTCCGAGGAATGGGGAGGAGACACCCTTTTCAGCTACGTATCTGCCAAGAAGGGCGAGGGCGTTAATACCCTTCTCGAAGTCATATTGCTACAGTCGGAGATGTTGGAACTAAAGGCAAATAATAAAAAGAAGGCCAGGGGGAGGATAATTGAGGCCAGATTGGATAAAAACCGGGGGCCTATTGCAACCGTGCTTATCCAGGAAGGAACCCTTAAGCAGGGGGATTTCTTCGTATGCGGGGAAACCCACGGTAAAGTGAGGGCAATGCTTAGTGATACCGGGCAGAAGATTGCCTCGGCCGCCGCTTCTATGCCCGTAGAGATTTATGGAATTGCCGAGGTTCCCGGGGCCGGGGATGATTTTATTGTGGCCTCCGATGAGAGGAAGGCCAAATTGATCGCCGACAGAAGAAAAAACCGTTCAAAGATGGAACAGGTGGGCCAGCAGAAGGCGGTTAGCCTTGAAAACCTTTTTGACGAGATAAAAAAGGGAGAAGTCAAAGAACTCAATATTATTATAAAATCCGACGTGCAGGGATCCTTGGAGGCGTTATCGGATTCCTTGCTTAAGCTCGGTACAGGGGTGATAAAATTAAAGATAATCCACAGTGCAACCGGGGCCGTTACAGAGAGCGACATAATGCTGGCGGCTGCGTCCAGGGCCATTATTATATGCTTTAACGTAAGGGCCAACTCCAATGTAAGGTTTCTGGCGGAAAGGGAAAGTGTTGATATACGTTTTTACGATATTATCTATAAGGTCATAGATGACGTAAAGTCCGCTATGTCGGGGCTTCTTGAGCCTGTTTTCAAAGAAAATATCATAGGAAACGCAGAGGTAAAGGAAGTATTCCGCGTATCAAAAATCGGCGCGGTTGCCGGCTGCTATGTTACTGACGGAAAGGTGGACAGAAATGCAAGGGTCAGGCTATTGAGAGACGGCCTGGTCGTTTTTAATGGAAATATATCTTCACTGAAGCGGTTCAAGGATGATGTAAAAGAGGTGGCGTCCGGGTATGAATGCGGTATAGGCCTGGAGAATTACGATGACATAAAGCCCGGGGACGTGTTGGAAATATATACCATGGAAGAGACTAAAGCGGAGCTCTGATTTGGTTATAGGCATAATTAAGTTTTCTCTTTATCTTGACAGCAATCATTCCCTTAAGGAAAAGAGAAAGATAGTCAAGAGCATTATCTCAAAAATAAATAACAAGTTTAAGGTGTCCATAGCAGAGGTCGGCTCAAATGATAAGTGGCAGATGATAGAGTTGGGAGTAAGCACGGTGGGAAATAGCAGTCGATTCGTGAATTCAACTCTCGATAATATTATATCTTATATGGACTCTATCTACTTTGGAGATATCCTGAGATCAGATATAGATATTTTTAATATTTAGAAAAGGGTATCAAGATATGCTTGCAGGAAAAAGAGAGCAAAGGGTAGGAGAGCAAATTCTTAAGGAGTTGTCCGATATCATTTTGAGGAAGGTAAAAGACCCCAGGTTGCAGGGCGTTACTATTACTGATGTGGGTTTAAGCAAGGATTTAAGGATTGCAACTGTTTACTATAGCCTTATTGGTGATGATGAAAAGAAGGCACAGGCCCAGGTGGGCTTTGAAAGTGCAACCAAATTTATTCGAAAGGAGCTTGGCAGAAGGCTACATTTAAGATATACCCCGGCGATCCGGTTTAGATACGATATATCCCTTGAATACGGACAAAAAATGGAAGAGATCTTAAGTCAATTTTCTCCAGGCTAATCCGGCATGATAAAAAATGAACCTGTTTTGAGCAGGATTGTCGATATTCTAAAAGAGGGTGAGAGATTTTTTCTGGCGGCCCACAAGAACCCTGATGGAGACGCCATAGGCTCATTGCTGGCATTGGGCGAAATGTTGCTCCTTTCCGGAAAGGAAGCACTGTTGTTTAATGAAGACCCTGTCCCTTCTTCTTTTAGTTTTCTTGCAAACGCCGATAGGATAATCAGAGAATTTGACAGGGAATTGCGGTTCGATGCCTTTTTTGTATTGGATTGCGGAAACCTTTGCAGGGTTGGGGATTTGTCTTCCTATCTTTCCGGGGTATCCCCTCTGGTTAATATAGACCACCACGAAGATAACACCATGTTCGGTCACTTGAACTTGGTTGACCCGGGCAGTTCCTCCGTGGGGGAGATCATTTACCGTTTGATAAAATCCGGGGATTTCCCCATGAACCTGCACGTGGCAGAGGACATTTTCGTGGCGTTGCAAACAGACACGGGCTCTTTTAGATATGATAATACAAGCGCTGAGGCGCTTGCTATCGCGGGGGAATTGGTGGAATGGGGCGTCAGCCCCTGGGACATATCCCGCTATGTCCTGGACGGGTACACCATCAAGAGGCTTAAATTGCTTGAAGAGACCTTAAAAACATTGGAACTTCACCATGACGGAAAGCTGGGAATGATAACCATTACAAGGCAAATGTTTTCAAAGACCCGGGCGGATTGCTTTGACAGCGACAGGTTTGTGGATTACCCCAGGCTTATATCCGGTGTAGAGATTGGGGTACTTATAAGGGAGATAGAAAAGGATCAATATAAGTTCAGCCTGCGGTCAAATGATTGGGTTAACGTGGCGGATCTGGCCGGCCATTTTGGAGGGGGGGGACACCCCAGGGCAGCGGCCTTTTCAACAAGTGGAGAGCTGAACGAGGTAAAACAGAAATTCCTCGGCAAGGCGCATAAGTTCTTGCACTGGAGATGAGCAAAAGGGACGGAATAATCATAATAGACAAGGAGCCCGGACTAAGCTCCTTCAAGGTGGCCCAAAAGGTCGGGAATATTATAAAGGCAAAGAAATGCGGCCATGCGGGAACATTGGATCCCTTTGCTACCGGTGTTATGGTGATTCTCCTTGGCCGGGGCACAAAATTGTCGCCTTTTTTGATATCCCATGACAAGGCTTACCAGGCGGGAATCAGGCTGGGTATAGAAACAGACACCCAGGATTTTACCGGCAGGATAGTAAACAGAAACAGTATTGGGAACATCTCCGGAAAGGACATACAGGAAGAGGCATCGGGGTTTTTGGGTGAGATAAGTCAGATTCCGCCCCTGTATTCGGCGGTTCATTGCGGGGGAAAAAGGGCATATGAGCTGGCCCGTGCAGGCGAGAGATTTGATATCAAGGAGAGAAAGGTAAAGATTTACTATATCAATATCCTCAGCTTAGAGTTTCCTGATCTGTTCATGGAGGTGGGCTGCAGTTCCGGTACATATTTAAGGGCCTTTGCCTCCGCTTTAGGGAGAAATCTGGGTACCGGGGCCCATCTTATTTCTTTAAAGAGGATAAGGAGCGGTCCGTTTCAAATTGATAATACCCTGAACCTTAAGCAGGTAGAGCGATATACATCAAACGGAACCATAGACCGGCATATTATATCAATGGCGGATGCCCTCGGGGATATGAAAGAGATACAGGTCCCTGCTGTACTTGCGAGAAAAATCAGAAACGGGTACAGGCCCGGTGACAGGGAGTTGCCATCAAGCTCCGGCGGCGAGAACACGCTGCCGGGCGGATATGTCAAGGTAGTGCAAGGAAAAGAGCTGGTTGCCGTTTTAAAAAGAATCAACAGTGGATATGATTTAGCAAGGGTTTTTAATGATTAGACAAGGAGGAGAAAAGTGGTTATAACGAGCAAGGATAAAGGGGAAATAATAGAAAAGTTTAAATCACATGAAAAAGATACAGGATCTTCAAAGGTCCAGGTAGCCCTTTTGACCAAGAGGATAAACGACCTTACCGACCATTTCAAGGTTCATCCCAAGGACCATCACTCCAGAAGAGGCCTTTTAAAGATGGTAGGCCAGAGAAGACGTCTGTTGAATTACCTGAAAAGGGAGGATTCCGAACAATACAGGACCCTGATCAAGGAACTTGGCCTGAGAAAATAAAGGACATCAATAAAATTAAATGAGGATAGTATAAATGATAAAGAATGTTTCAATTGAGGTAAACGGAAAGGAATTACATATCGAGAGCGGCAGGATTGCGCGCCAAGCCAGTGGTTCGGTAGTGGTTACAATGGGAGAGACCGTGGTTCTGGTAACAGCGGTTTCTACTAATGAAAGGAGGGAGGGGATCAACTTTGTGCCGTTGACCGTCGACTTTCAGGAAATGTCTTATGCAGCGGGCAAGATTCCCGGGAATTTTTTCCGCAGGGACATGGGCAGGCCGAGTGAAAGCGAGGTCCTGACCTCCAGGCTGATAGACAGGCCTCTTAGACCCCTTTTTCCGGAACAATATGATTTTGAGACCCAGATAATCGCCAATGTATTGTCTTTTGATAATGAAAACGACCCGGACGTACTGGGTATTTTCGGTGCATCCGCGGCCCTTGCCATTTCCGATATCCCCTTTGGAGGGCCTGTGGGAAGTGTAAGGGTGGGCAGGATTGATGGAAAGCTAAAGGCATTTCCCACCATTGAAGAGCAGAAGAAAAGTGACATGGACCTTATACTGGCAGGCACCAAAACAGCCGTGGTTATGGTGGAGGGTCGGGGAAGCTTTATCACTGAAAATGACTTGATCGAGGCCATGTTTTTCGGGCATGAGGCCATGCAGCCCATAATAGAAATGCAGGAGGAGTTGAGAAATTCAGTAGGCAATGAAAAGAGGGAGATTTCCCCACCTGAAAAGGACGAGGAATTTACAAAAAAGGTGGAAGATATCGGCAGTCCTTTAATAAAAGAGGCCCTTTCCTGCCCTAACAAAGAAATAAGGCGGGAAAAAATGGAGGAGGCCTTTGATCATGCAACAGAGGCACTCCAGGGGGAACACGAAGACAACCAGGGGAATATTAAGGATATAATATATGATTTGCAGAGGACCCTGGCCAGGGATATTATATTGAAGGAGGGCAAGAGGATAGACGGCAGGAGCTTCAACCAGGTAAGACCCATTGAGTGCCTCGTGGGTGTTTCGCCCAGGGTGCACGGTTCGGCGTTGTTTACCAGGGGCGAGACCCAGGCCCTTGTTTTGGCTACACTGGGCACCGGGAGCGATGAACAAAAGATAGAATCCATTTACGGGGATTATTACAGGAAATTTACCTTCCACTATAATTTTCCTCCTTTCAGTGTCGGCGAGGCCAAGAGACTGGGCGCGCCGGGCAGAAGAGAGATAGGACACGGAAGCCTTGCCAGGAGGGCTCTTCTGCCTGTTCTGGTAGAAAAGGAAGACTTTCCTTATGCTGTGAGACTGGTTTCCGAGATCTTGGAGTCAAACGGTTCCTCTTCCATGGCCAGTGTTTGCGGAGGCTCGCTCTCTTTGATGGACGCAGGAGTCCCCATAAAGGATCCTGTGGCAGGCGTTGCAATGGGCCTTGTTTCCGAGGGGGAGAAAGTGGCCGTACTAACCGATATAATCGGGGATGAAGATCATTTCGGAGATATGGATTTCAAGGTGGCCGGTACCAGATACGGAATAACCGCCTTTCAGATGGACATAAAGATGGACGGGCTAAAGAGGGACATAATGTCCAAGGCCCTGGAACAGGCAAAAGAGGCCAGGCTGCACATACTCGATGAGATGGACAAGGTGCTTTCCGGGTCCAGGTCGGAGATATCCAAATATGCACCCCGGATTGTCACCATTAATGTGAAGCCGGAAAAGGTGAGGGAAATCATAGGCCCCGGCGGAAAGACCATCAAACACATTACCTTAACCACCGGCGCCCAGATTAACATAGAGGACGACGGAAAGGTGTTGATCGCCTCGGATAACCAGGAGCAGATAGACCAGGCCATGAAGATGATAAATGATATCATCAAGGAGGCCGAGGTCGGCAAGCTCTATTTGGGCAAGGTGGTCAAAATCATGGATTTCGGGGCCTTTGTCGAGGTATTGCCCGGTTCCGAGGGGTTGGTGCACATATCCCAGCTCGCCAATGAGAGGGTGAGAAAGGTAACTGATGTTCTGAAAGAAGGAGACGAGGTGCTGGTAAAGGTTATTGATATCGAAAACGGAAAAATCAGGCTTTCAAGAAAAGCAGCTTTGGGGTACAGTATAGATGATATACAACAAGACGGTTCTTGATAACGGCACCAGGATAATAACCGAGACTTTGCCGCATGCCAAATCCGTTTCTGTGGGTATTTGGGTAAGAGCGGGGTCCAGGGACGAGCACCAAGAGGTGTCGGGAATTTTCCATCTCATCGAGCACATGATATTCAAGGGCACTGAAACCAGAACCGCCGGCCAGATAGCAAAGGAACTGGACGCAATCGGAGGATTTTCCAATGCCTTTACCAGTAAAGAGTGGACCTGTTACTATGCAAGGGTCATGGACAAACACCTGGAGTTTGTAACCGGGCTTTTATCTGATCTGTTTATTAATGCTGCATTCAAGGAAAAGGATTTGGAACTGGAAAAATCCGTGGTCCTCCAGGAGATAAACATGATGGAGGACAGCCCCGAGGAGTATGTTCAGGTCCTTTTTGATCAGGGATTTTGGAAGGGAGATTCACTGGGCAGACCGATACTCGGGGACAAGGAGACTGTATCCGGCATTACCAGGGAAGAAATCGTGGAAAATGTTCTGCATTTTTACTCCCCGGGCAGGGTAGTTATCGCCGCTGCCGGCAACATTGAGCACGACACATTGGTGGATTATTTCATGGCCTATTTCGAGCCCCTGCCCAATCGTGGTAATATTGTCAATCCTGATTTCACCCCCGAAGTTGTCTCCCATATGTCCTCATATCCAAAGGAATTGGAGCAGGTACACATATGCATCGGGTCCCCGGCATCTTCTCTTACCGGAAAAGACAGGTTTGCAGAGGCCGTTTTCAATACCATACTCGGCGGTAATATGAGCAGCAAACTCTTTCAGGAAATACGCGAAGACAGGGGACTGGCCTATTCGGTTTATTCACATATAAGCCATTACCTGGATACAGGTCAGTTTCATATCTATGCAGCGGTAGACAGGGAACAGGTCAACAGGGTTTTGGAATTGGTCGGAAAGACCACAAAGAGCCTCTGCAACGGCGGCCTTACACATGGCGATATATCCATGGCCGAAGATTATCTCAAGGCCGGGGCACTTATTGGATCCGAAAATCCAGATAGTGTCATGATGAGATTGGCCAAGAATGAGTTTGTGTTTCAAAGATATATCAGCATCGAGGAATTAGTGGAGTGCCTGGAAAAGGTTACCCTGGATGAGGTGGTAAACGCGGCCAACAGGATCCTCTCGCCTGCTCGGCTTTCCCTGACAGTGCTGGGACCGGTTACAGAGGATATGATGGACGTGGATTTGGTAAATTTTTACTGATACACATCGGTTTTTACCGGCCCCTGTAATTTTACGAAGTCATCATAATTTAGAAATTATTATATCATGGACGAGGTCATCCTCAAGGTAAAAAGGCTTGAAAACAACCCTGATCTGCCGTTGCCCGCCTATGAATCGGACGGATCTTCCGGGCTTGACTTGAGAGCCGCTGTTACCGGGGATATAACCTTGCACCCCGGCGATATAGAGTTGATTCCCACCGGTATCAGTATTTCAATTCCAAAGGGATACGAGGCCCAGATAAGACCCCGGAGCGGTATGGCCCTGAAATACGGCATGGGGCTGGTTAATTCGCCGGGTACGGTGGATGCCGATTACAGGGGAGAGGTACGTCTCATAACCATAAACTGGGGAAAGGAGCTCATTACGATCAGGAGGGGTGACCGGATTGCCCAGATGGTTATCACCCGGATTTCCAGGGCACTGGTGCAGGAAGTTGTTCAATTGGAGGGAACGGAAAGGGGAGAAGGGGGCTTCGGACATACCGGCATATAAAAAGGGATAAGCCAGGAGCCAGGAGCCAGAAATAAAAAGCCAGAATATGGTAAGTCTCAAAAAGCGGCGCCCTTCACGTGGAGACCCGGCCTCCGGCCCGGAGGACCTCCGCCCCGGCGGGAACAGAAGAAAAGCACCACCATCTTTTGGGGGATACAGAATGTAAAAAGGCATGTACCGGAGCCCGCCTTGGAGGCAACTGGAAAGGGCCTCGTAGGGGCGGGTTGGTTAAAAAAGGGCCAGGGATTAATGGATGCTGGTTAATGGAGCATCAGGTTAGCTCTTTCTTGTAATCACAGGCCTTGTTCCTGCAAGCCAAATAGGGTTCTGAGCCCTTTCTGAGAATTTCTACAAGAACGGGGGTGGCACAAACAGGACAAGCTTCATTTACAGGCCTGTTCCAAAGGGCAAATCGGCATTTCGGAAACCTGTTACATGCATAGAACTTCCTGCCTTTCTTGGTGTATTTTTCCACAAGTTCCCCGTCGCAGTCCGGTTCCGGGCAGGGGACCCCGGTGCCCTTTTTTGATTTTGGCCTGGTATTTTTACACTGTGGGTAACCGGAACAAGCAAGAAACTCTCCGTAACGTCCCCTTTTTACAACCATCGGTCTTCCGCAAAGCTCACAAGTTTCGCCCTCCTGTAACTCTTCGTTTTTATCCATTACTATGTTTCCCTTTCCATCCCGGTGAAAGTTTGAGGTGAAATTGCACTCCGGAAAGCCGGTACAGGCAAGGAACAAACCGTTTTTACCGGATTTTATCATCAATTTCCGGCCGCATTCGGGGCAGGTGATGTCCGTTAAAACACCCTTTTTCATCTCTTTTTCCGCTTTTTCCAGATCCCTGGAAAAGGGCTTGTAGAAATCGTTCAAAAGCTCCGACCACTTGAGCTGACCCTTTTCAACCTTATCCAGCCTGTCCTCCATTCCCGCGGTGAAGGATATGTTCAATATGCCGGGAAAACTTTGGGCAAGAAGATCGCTTATCATAAAGCCCAATTCAGTAGGTTTGAAATACCTCTTTTCTATCCTGACGTATTCCTTTTGGTGTATGGTGGACATGATCGGGGCATACGTGGAGGGGCGGCCGATTCCTTTGGCCTCCAGTTCCTTGACCAGCGTGGCCTCCGTGTATCTTGGCGGGGGTTTGGTAAAGTGTTGTTGGGGCTCCAATCTTTCAAGGTGCAGGATCTCCCCTTGTTTTAGGGCAGGCAGCCCTTCGCCCTCCTTCTTTTCCTTTTCATTGTTTTCTTTACCCTCCTGGTAAACCCTTGTAAAACCGGGAAAGATCATGGTAGACCCCTTTGCCCTGAACACCGCCGGTCCTGCCTCTATATCCGCGGTTGTCTCGTTCAGGAGGGTGGGCTTCATTTGGCTGGCCACGAACCTTTTCCAGATAATGTTGTAGAGGGCCAGCTGGGGCTTGGTAAGGTATTTGGCTATATCCTGTGGCCGGTTTTTTACCGAGGTAGGCCGGATTGCCTCGTGTGCTTCCTGTGCCCCCTTCTTGGAACGAAATGCATTGGGTTTTTCCGGCAGGTAGTCCCCGCCGAAGGACTCTTGTATAAATCCCCTTACTTCTGCTATCGCCTCTTTTGCAATCCTGAAGGAATCCGTTCTCATGTAAGTTATGAGTCCTGTTTGCCCTTTTTCTCCCAGTTCGATACCCTCGTATAGATTTTGGGCCAGCCACATGGTCTTTTTGGCGGTGAAGCCCAGCTTTTTAAAGGCGTCCTGCTGCAAAAGGCTGGTAGTAAAAGGGGGCAAAGGGTTCCTGCGCCTCTCCTTGGAGGATATTTCCTTGACCTTGAAGTCTTTATGCTTGACAAGGGAGATGATTTCATCCACATCTTGTTTTGTGTTCAGGTCGATTTTTTTGCTGTTTACAGTGAAAAGTCCCGCCTCGAAAGGGGGCGGATTTTCACTTGAAAGATGGGCTGTTAAACTCCAGTATTCCTTGGGCGAAAAGGCCTGAATCTCCCTCTCCCTGTCGCATATCATCTTTACGGCAACGGACTGCACGCGGCCTGCGCTGAGGCCCCGCCTGATTTTTTTCCATAAAAGGGGAGATATCTGATAGCCCACCAGGCGGTCCAGGATGCGCCTGGCCTGCTGGGCCTCGAACTTGTTCTCGTCCAAATCCAGCGGGGATTTTACACCCTCATTTATAGCCCTGGGTGTAAGTTCGTTGAATATTACCCGGTAAATGTTTATGTTATTGTTTTTTAGGTCCTCTGCCAGGTGCCATGCTATGGCCTCTCCCTCCCGGTCCGGATCCGGTGCAAGATATATATTCTGTGTATCCTTTGCCGCCTTTTTTATTTCCCTTTGAACCTTTGCCTTGCCCTTTATGGTTACATACTCGGGTTTGAAGCCATTTTCCACGTCCACCCCCAGCTTGGTCGGGGGTAAATCCTTTATATGTCCCATGGATGAAAAGATTTCGAAATCGGAGCCAAGGTATCTCTTGATTGTCCTGGCCTTGGTCGGCGATTCTACTATAAGAAGATTTTTTGTCATAGTCTCTTTCTGTGTATGTTATTGTTCCTACCTTAAAAACATCTTGCCCGGCAACTGCTTGACCACCCCTTTTAGTTCCAGTCCGGTCAGTATGGAAGAAACCAGCGAGGGGTCCATTTTACTGATCCTTGCTATATGATCGATATGAATTGGGTAATTTTCCAGAATATCAAAGATTACCCTTTCCTCTTTTTCCATGGGCGGAAGCTCCCTTTGTTTCCAGGTGTCAAAGTCCCTGTTAAAGGAGAAACTTAATCCGAGTTCTTGTAATATATCGTCCGCATTCTCCACAAGTTTAGCCCCTTGCTTTATAAGGAGGTGAGTTCCCATGCTTTTAAAGGATTCTATGCTTCCGGGAACAGCAAAAACATCCCTTCCCTGTTCCAGGGCAAGAGAGGCGGTAATCAGGGAACCGCTTTTCCTGGAGGCCTCTACCACCACTACCCCCTCTGAAAGCCCGCTTATTATCCGGTTGCGGATTGGGAAGTTCTTTGCCTCCGGGGGTGACCCCAAGGGGAATTCGGATACTACGCAGCCGTTTTTTACTATAGAGTCAAAAAGCCCGGTGTTATTCCTGGGATACACGACATCGATTCCGGAACCCAGCACGGCTATGGTAAAACCTTTACCCCTCAGACAGCCCCAGTGTGCGGTGGAATCAATACCCGTTGCCATCCCGCTGACAACAACAACGTTCCTCCTGGAAAGACCCTGGCATAACTCTTGGGTAATTTTCAACCCGTAGTGACTGGGATTTCTGGAACCTATTACCCCGACAATGGTCCGTTTGCCGGGTATTTCATTTCCTTTAATATATAGAATGGCCGGCGGATTATGAATTTCCCGTAAATGACCGGGGTATGAATCGTCTAAAAAGGTTACCACCCTTGCGCCGAGTTGTTTTGCCCTTTTTAATTCGGCCTCGGGATCGCCTTCCCAGGCCCTGGAACGAATCTTTTGCGCGGTGCTTGTATATACCCCCGGTGTGTCGGTAAGCTCCTTGAGCCCGGCCTCAAATACCCGGGCCGGTTCCCCGAATTTTTCCAGGAGGCGCATGTAGGTTACGTTTCCCAGCTTGGGTATCATCCTCAGCGCCAGCCAAGGCAATTTGCCGTCCGCCCATGTTTTCATAAATGCACGATATTCGAAATTAGACGGTTTTGTAAAAATTTCAAATTCAGGGAGTGCAAGTTTCGCAATCATAAGGCGTAATTATAGCACGTTGAATAATTGCGGAATGCAGCACAACGAAGAAAATGAATTTTTTTCAAAACCGTCAGGTTTTAGGTGGAATATAACCAAAAAGACGCTTAGTCAAGGAATTTTTGAGGACTTGATTCCAGGGACTGTTTTATTTTATGGGGCAGGCCGGCAATTTTGCAAGTGCGGCCGGTGTTTTTTCCCAGGCCCTGGGCCGTACCTTTACGCCGTTTCCGAATTCTTTTTTCGCTTCGATTATCAGTCCTGTGGCTGTGTTTTCTGTGGTTTCCAGGATGAGCATATTACCCAGCACATTGGGTGGAAGCTGCACATTTTTCTCTTCCGGGTAGTCAAGCTCGGAGACCTTTTCCTTTAATACGAGAAACAAGTTGCCCCTGGTGATTCCCTTGTTTTCTCCTGCGTCTATATACACCACGGAATGCTGGCCGTGCATGGTCATATTGCTTTTTCCAGCCACTATTGATGGAGAAAAAGAGAGGTTATAGGGCACCGGAAGCAGGCAATCAGATACCGGATGATAAGGAATAAGAAGGTCGCCCCTTTTAATGGTTGTGAATGATTCGGCTAACTTAACTACGTAAAAATTCTCTTTTTTTTCCTTTATTTCAAGCATTCCGCTAAAGGAATAAATATACCCGGAATCATCCCCGTAGAAAGCCTTGTTTATGGGTCCGATCACATTGTATACGGTGAATTTATCGCCGGGCTCAATGCCGTCTTTGTACATTCTTGCATAAGCGATGTCGTTTTCCCCTATGGCCACCCTGTCGTCCTTAAAGTCAAAAATCTTGCCCCAGGGCAACAGCTTTTGGGGAAGGAAAAAGCCAAGGGCATCGGTGTTGGTTAGCTGTGATACATCTATACCCATTAATTGTTTTAAGCCTTTCTTCTTTTCAGGCTTTTCAGCCGCCTCTTGCGTTTGTTTTTCGGGGCTTTCCATCTGGTCTCGGTATTCAAGTAGCTTAATTACCTCGCCCGGTTTGATCCAATGTGGGTTGGTTATAAAGCTGTTCATCTCCCACAGCTCCGGCCAAAGATAGGGGTCTCTGTAATATTTTTCACACAGAGACCATAGATTATCACCTTTTTTGGTTATATGTATGTATTTTTTACCGGCCAATGTCGGTGAAGCCGTTAAAAGGAGAGTAAAAGACAAAATAAAGACCAGCAATAGACCCTTGGATTTCAACTTTTCCTCCTTGCCAGGGTTAATAGAAATTTTTTGCGATGAAAGAAACTGTCGAATTCCGCAAAAACTATCCGTTAATAGTCTTCATCCCAGATTGTGCAGTAGCCAGCTACTGCACAATCTGGGATGAAGGGTTGAGGTGACTATAAACTTACGGGTTTTTATCCATAAATGTCAAGAAGTTTTACCGTGCCGGTAACACTTTGGCCCCTTTATTCCTTTGAGAAATATATATCCCCTATATAACTCTCGGCCCTGCTTTTTGTGTGTTGGGAATTTATGTACATCGAGATCAGCTTTGCCCGGCCGGGCTCCTCGCCGAACAGGGTTTTATAGTCGTTATATAGGTTTCTCTTCTCCTGTACCCATTCCCCCGCCATTTCAGCCCCGCTTTGGAGAACTATAAGCCTGGTCCTGCTCCAGGCCGGGCTTGTTCCGGTGGTGCCTTTGGGGGCCTTGTTCTCCCATATATAACCCACAAGATTGGCAAGCAGCTTGAACCTTCCGAACGCAACGTATACCTGTGCTGCCTGGTCATCAGTTTCCTTTTTCCTGAAATCCCCGTTTTTGGGGAGCCCTTTCATCATCCAGCTGAAATTAAGCCAGGGATACTCCTTTATATCTATGTCTATTTCCTTTGCTAAGCCAAAGGAGCTGTTCTCGCTTATAAGATGGATGTAATTCTTGCTGTCTTCCTGTGTGTTGATCTTGAATACAGGCCTACCCTCCTTTTCCTTCAGCTCCCACCCTTCAGGCACACCCTTTTCATCCGTGCCGCCGGAAAAATCGGTAATAACCAGCCTTTCACCGGCCCTGGCAGAAGAACAGCAAAACAGCATTCCCAGGATAGATAAAAAAATCAATGAAGAAGCCTTGAATTTTACCTTTTTTTTCATTTTACACCCGTACTTTAAATTATTTTTAACCCAGATTGTGCAGTAGTTGGCTTCTGCACAATCTGGGTTAAAAATAATAGCAGACAAGCTGTTTAACTGCCAGGCTAATTTTTTAACCGCCGCTTATGTTACATGTAACACCGCTGCGTTACAACTCATAAGGGTTCAGGAAATCCTCATTTATATTGCAGGGCCTTTGTTTTGGCCACTGGTTGGCAAACTCTCGGGATTTTTCAATAATGTTAAATGTGCAAGGCAAATTGACGTTTCGTCAATAAGCTGACATTAATCTTTCACCCTGGTTTTTCCTTTTTTCTCGCACAAAATTTTTTTAACACCCGGAGTGTTTGCGTCCGCCAGGGACAGATCATTTTAACGGCCGATAAGATATTTTTTGGCAAGTAAATTGCAAAACTTAAAATGTAAAAAAATATTTAACAATCCATATATTCCGGGTGGTCTTTGAAAGGATCCCGCCGGATATGCGGAAGGCCTTAATGCAAAAAAAGAAAGGAGAAAGGAATAATGAAAAAAGTACTTTGTTTTGGGGCGGCGGTAGTTATGGTGGCTGTGTTTTCATCCAGCCTTTCTGCCGGGGACAACTGCACAAAAGATGAGGTGGTAAAGGCGGTGGATGAGGCGGTTGCCATTTTGGAAAACAACGGCGAGCCCGGGTTGGAAGAGGTGGGAAAGATACGGTTCTGCAACGGCAATTATGTATTTGTCAACGATTTCAAGGGAAAAACCCTGATGCACATCAAGCCCCATCTTATCGGAAAGGTGTTAATCGCACTCAAGGATGATACAGGAAAGCGCTTCTTTGCCGATTTTACCGAGATGGCGCAGAGTTCTCAGGCCAAAAAAGGCGGAAAAGAATATTATAACGGCAGTGGATGGGTCTCTTACAGATGGCCGAAGCCGGGAGAAGAAGAATTTTCACCCAAGATATCCTATATAAAAGGGTGTTTGATGGGCCAAAAAAATGTGTATGTAGGTGCGGGGATCTATGAATAGATATAAGAATACGGCCGCCGGGAATTTCCCGGTTATTATCCGGCGGCCGGTTTCACCTTTCAGCGCGGGAGCTGAGCGATGAGGTTTAAACACTTTTCCTTTAAGATGAAGATAGGGATCGGGTTTGCAATCGTCATAATAATATTTTCCCTGGGGCTTGGTGTCAGTATCATAAGCATGAACAAGGTCTCCTCGCTTACTGGCCTGTCCAACCGGGCGAACCAACTCGTGAGGGAGATGTTCCAGGTAAGGGCCCACGAAAGAGAATACCTTATTCACAAACAGGCCCGGTCCATACGGGAATTAAACAAGGGTGTTTCCCGTACGCAAATGTTGATAGACGAACTTAAAACAGGGGCCGGAAAAAAGGAGATATTCTCGGAATTGACTCAAATAGAGGACCTGGTCGAAGAATATCACGCCGACTTTACCCGGACAGCCGAAAATATAGGCAAAATACAGGATCTGAAGGGAAAAATGAGAGAGGCCTCTACGGTTATCTTTGATACCATAGAGAAAAGCATCAGAATGCCTATCCTTGAAAAACAGAATATGGCCAGGGTTACGGGTAAGGATTTCAACCCTGTCCTGGAGGAGATCCTGAAGGTGGTGGAGAAGCTGGAGAGAGCGATCAAGGATGCCAGGTTATATGAGAATTCTTTTTTTCTTTATGATGACCCGGGGTACGTGGACAAGTTCGGCAAGAAACTGGAGTCATGGGAAGAAATAAAGGAGGATCTTTCTTATCTGATAGAAACAGCCGGCAATAAAGAACTGGAAAATGCCTTTGCGACCATAAAGAACCAGCTCCGGGCTTATAATGCCACAACTTTCGAGGAGATACTCTCTTTCTGGGAGGCAAACAGGGCTATCGGCGGGGATATGACGGAAAAAGGGGAGCGTATAGGCGCCATAGTCCAGCACCTGCAGCAGGATGCGGAGTCAGAGGTGGCGGAGGCCAGGGATTTTACCATAAGACTGGGTACAATACTACTGGCAGCGGGTATCCTATTCAGTATCCTGATGGCCATTTATATCGTAAGATCCATTACCAGGCCTCTGCACAGGGTGATCAATACCTTAAACACGGGCTCCGAACAAGTCACCGCCTACTCCGCCCAGGTATCATCCTCCAGCCAGTCCCAGGCGGA
>CAZZPR010000053.1:0-23167 GCA_964655655.1 uncultured Desulfobacteraceae bacterium
GAATTTCTTCAGTAGCCAAGGTTTCTTGTTTAATCCTTATATCGGAATTTCAGAAGTTCGAAGAGACCTGTTGACATCTTTGGACGGTAAGTGCTATTTTCGCAGCACTTATATAGAAAGAATACAAAGTGGGTGCTTAAATGACATTTCAGGAATTGATAATGGGGCTGGAAAAGTACTGGGCAGATAGGGGATGCGTAATTCAACAACCCTACGACCTGGAGGTGGGCGCAGGAACCTTCAATCCTGCAACACTTCTCAGGGTTCTTGGTCCTGAACCCTGGTCCGTCGCCTATGTGGAACCTTCGAGGAGACCCGCCGACGGGAGGTACGGAGAAAACCCGAACAGACTGGGGCATTATTATCAATACCAGGTGATAATAAAGCCTTCCCCAATAGATATACAGGATATTTACCTGGATAGCCTGAAATCTCTGGGAATAGATCCCCTGGATCACGATATACGTTTCGTTGAAGACGATTGGGAGTCACCTACCCTCGGTGCCTCGGGACTGGGATGGGAGGTATGGCTTGACGGAATGGAGATCACCCAGTTTACCTATTTCCAGCAGGCCGGCGGGATTAGGTTGGATCCTGTGTCTGTTGAAATAACATACGGCCTGGAAAGAATAGCAATGTATTTACAGGAAAAGGAGAGCGTTTTTGAGCTAATGTGGAATGAGTGTATAACTTATGGAGACGTACACAGAAAGGGGGAATGGGAAAATTCCGTATATTGTTTCGCGCAAGCGGATGTGGATATGCTTTCAAAGATGTTCGACATGTGCGAGAAGGAATCCCTCAAGACCGGGGAAAAAGGCATGGTTCTTCCCGCCTATGATTATTGCCTAAAATGTTCCCACATCTTTAATATACTTGATGCAAGGGGAGCCATCAGTGTTGCTCAGAGAACTTCATATATAGCCAGGATCAGGTCACTGGCAAATCTGGCAGCCGGAAATTACATGAAGCAAAGGGAGGAACTTGGGTTTCCTTTAATGAATAGATTAAACAAGGAGAATAAGGATTAAGGTTATGGGGGAATGGATTCTTGAGATAGGAACCGAGGAGATACCTGCAGATTACATTAAAAACGGAAAAAGTGCGCTAAAAACCCTGGCGGAAGCCTTTTTGACCAATAATCGCATAGGTTTTCAAGCCCTCAATACCTATGCCACTCCCAGACGTTTGGTGGTGACCGGAGAGGGCGTCTCGGAACGCCAGGAAGATATGACAAAGGAGACCACAGGCCCACCTAAAAAGGTAGCCTTTGACGACAAGGGAAATCCAACAAAAGCGGCTTATGGTTTTGCTAAAAAGCAGGGAGTTGATGTCCGAGATATAAAAATCCTCGAAACACCGAAGGGAGAGTACGCCTATGTTAAGAAAACGTTTCCCGGCAGAGCCACGAGGGAAATTTTGTCCGAATCCCTGGTTGAATTGATTTCCGATATACCCTGGCCCAAATCCATGCGCTGGGGAGAGGTGGGCTTTTATTTTGTCAGGCCCATTCACTGGATTTTGGCGCTTTTCAACAAAGAGGTCATCCCTTTTGAGGTTGCGGGGGTAAAAAGTGGCAGAAAAACCATGGGCCACCGTTTTATGGCACCCGGGTCAGTGGGAATCAGTTTCCCTAGAGATTACATTAAAACTATAAGACAGGTCTTTGTAATTGTTGAACAAAATGAAAGAAAAAGACAGGTAAAAGAGGCCATAAAAAAGGCTGCCGGCATTGTTTCCGGAATTCCGATGCAAGACAACGAGTTGTTGTCCATTGTAGTTGATATGGTGGAATATCCCAGTGCTGTATGTGGACATTTCGACGAATCCTTTCTCGAATTGCCTGATCCTGTTCTTATTACTGCTATGAAGAAGCACCAGAGATATTTTCCGGTTTATGACCAAAAGGGGCGGTTATTGCCCCATTTTGTTGCAGTGAATAATACAGTTGCCAGGGATGAAAATATAGTCAGGAGGGGGCATGAAAGGGTTTTACGTGCAAGGCTTGCGGATGCGGATTTCTTTTTTAAAGAGGACCGAAAAAGGCCCATTCAGGATCGGCTCGAAGATTTAAAAGGTGTTATATACCAGAAGGACCTGGGGACATCATTTGAAAAGGTGGAGCGATTTACAAGGCTGGCTGAATATCTGGCAGAAAAAACAGAGGTTAATAAAAAGAAAGATATCCTTCTTGCTGCGAGGCTTTCCAAATGTGACCTTGTTACGGAGATGGTTACGGAATTCCCCTCTCTTCAGGGAACCATGGGAGAGATATATGCCATGCTTGACGGTCACCCTCCGGATGTTTGCAAGGCTGTTTCTGATCACTACCTGCCTTCCGGCGCTGAATCCGAATTACCCAAAACCATGACCGGAGCAATTGTTGGTATGGCGGACCGGATGGACACCATTGCAGGTTGTTTCGTCCTGGGGATGGAACCCAGTGGGACCTCGGATCCTTATGCACTAAGGCGACATGCCCTTGGAATCATAAGGGTAATACGGGACAAGAGGATAATGATTTCCATGGCGGATTTTGTTGCCGGATCTTGTGCAATATTAAGAGAAAGAATTTCATTTGACTCGAATGAGATTTCCGGAAGGATTATAGAGTTTATAAAGGAAAGATTTAAGAATATGCTGTTAACCGAAGGGCTTCCGGTAGATTGCGTTGACGCAGTCCTGGCTGCGGAGTCCAATAATCTGGTCCAGGTTGAAGAAAAAGTAAAATCCCTGGTGGAATTCCGGAAAGTTTCTAAAGATTTCGAAAGCTTAACCCTTTCTTTTAAACGAATTATGAATATATTGAAAAATTCTGAGCCCGGTGAAAAGGTGAACCCCAATCTTTTCCAGGACCAGAGCGAAATAAAGCTGTGGAGGAAATTTCAGGACGTTCAAGGGAGAGTGAAAACCGAGATTGAAGCCAAAAAATATTATAAAGCTTTGGAAACCATGATAAAGCTGGTTAAACCGGTTGATGAATTTTTTTCCGAGGTAATGGTAATGGCAGAAGACCAAAATATAAAAGAAAACAGGCTTTCTATGTTAAATCATGTAAAAGGCCTGTTTCTCCAGATGGCTGATTTTTCCATTATGTCGGTTTAGGCTTTGTTTTCAGGGGTTTGGCTTTTTCACCAGAAAATACAAATCCCCCCAATGTTTTAGATGTCCTGCAGCCAGTTCCGCATAAGGGTTGCTTCCCCAGAAAATATCTGCCCTTCCGGGGCCTTTTATCACGCCACCGGTGTCCTGGTTCAGCATGAACCTGGAGAAGGGAATCCAGCCGGTAATACTTCCGGATTCTCCCAGCACAGGCCTTTTGCACCGGATATATGCAAGACATCCCTTTGGAAACAAAAAATCGTCAAGGGCCAGAGACCTTCCTGGAGTGAGCTTCACATTGATATTTCCTAAGGGACCTTTTTTAAGCACCTGGAAAAATACATAGGATGGATTATGTCCTAATATTTGATTTTTTATGCCGGGATGGTTCTTCAGGTAGTAACGAATAGACTGCATGGAAAGTTTTTCGTACTCGATATATCCATTATCTATCATATATTTTCCAATGCTTCTATAGGGATGACCATTCCATCCAGCGTAACCTACCTTTATCTTTCTTCCGTCCGGCAGCTCAATAATTCCGGAGCCCTGAATCTGAAGTATCGCCACATCCAATGGGTCCTTTAGCCAGGCGATTTCCAGGTCTTTCTCCCTCAGCACCTCCTCCTTTATAATATCCTTCCTTGAGTAATAGGGGACCACCTTATTGTCTTGAATCCTGGCCATGATCCGTTTCCCATGGAATTTAGGATGAAAGGCACCTAAATCTATGTGGACCAAATCCTCAGGTCTTTTGTAAATGGGATATCTATAAACAGAGTCCTTCTCCAGGCTGCCTTTAAAGCAAGGCTCGTAATAACCTGTAAATAGTACCTCTCCATCACTACCCGAGCCAGGGGACTTGTACAGGAAAAAATTTTTTTTCAACCTCCTGTTGAACTCCTCTGTATTTGGATTTTCTTTTACGAGCTGGAGGAAACTCCTCAGGGATTCCTTGATGTGCCGGGCAGTGTATTCATCCGGTCCGAATGTAAATATCCTGTCTTCATCCAGCCGGTTCAGGTATTTCAGGCTTCTTTTAACCGCGGATGCCAGGGAACGGGTGTCCATATCGTCCCCGAATTCAGGCCAAAAGAATCTTACCCTCTTAAGGGAATCAGCAGGTCTTATTGCCTTCTTTTCCTTTAGGGGGTAACAACTCACACATAAAAGCAAGGCCAATACAATGGATATGTAACGCCAATACACAGCCATGGTTTAATATTAGATTCAAATAACCGGGTAGCACAAGAAAAAAATTTGGCCCAGCATATTTCCCGCTTCCAATTTTGAATGGTTAAAAACAGGTTAAATGGGAATTAAAAGCAATTAAAAAAGCTTAGACCTTTAAAAAAATAGACACTTCTGTTAAATTCTTTAAGGTGTTTTCAAGAAGGTTTCATAGGAAAGAAGGATGCTTGGTTAAATTCAGTTTGGGTTCAAACTTTTCCCTTTTATTACTAAAAATTTTATTCCTTTTTAAGTTTTTTGTGGTACGGTTCGTGAATTGTAATTATGTCTTTTATTTACCCAAGTTAAACTACCAATACAAGGAAAGGAGGGGGGTAATGAAGGTTGCAGTTGCCACAGAGGATAACAGGGGCATGGATTCAACCATAAGTCAGCATTTCGGCAGATGTCCGTATTACATAATCATTGACATAGAGGACGAAGAAATCAAGGAAAAGGGTGCCGTCGAAAACCCTTATTACAACAGCCATGGCCGGACAGGGGATGTTCCCAACTTCATAAAAGGCCTGGGGGCCGACGCAATAATAGCAGGGGGCATGGGACCCAAGGCCTTGGGGTTTTTTGAAAGATTCGGCATACAAACCATTACAGGTGTCTCCGGAAAGGTGGAAGGTGTTATCAAAGGTTTTGTAAAAGGTAAAATAAGTGGGGCAAAACCCTGTGATGACCATGAGTTGGATCAAGATGGCAAGGAAAGCGAATCAGAAGAATTTTCCAGGGTCAAAGAAGAAATGGATAATCTCAGGAAGGCCTTATCCGAGGCCACCGAAAGGCTTGAAAAATTGAAAAGAGACAGTAAAAAATAGTTTCTCTAAGAATTTTTTAATGGTCTATTATTTTTAGGGGTAAAAGAATAAAAATATAAGGAGGTCGATTAAAATGAGAATGAATTTTCATAAAAAAAATCTATATGTGATACTCGCACTGTTCTTTTTTCTGGCCATATCGGTTGTGGCCGATGCATCGGCAAAAAACAGCACGCCTGATAGTTTTGCGGAGCTGGCAGCAAACCAGAGTGATGTGGCTGTAAATATAAGCTCTACCAAGACCGTTAAGATGAGAAATTTCCTGCCGTTTCCCGGAAGAGACTTAAGGGAATTTTTTGGAGATGATTTCTTCAGGCATTTTTACGGTAAAAGGCCACAGGAGGAGATGGAACAGAAGCAGAGAAGCCTTGGATCCGGTGTTATCGTTAGCAAGGACGGCTACATTTTAACCAATAACCACGTGGTGGCAAATGCTGAGGAGATTCAGGTAATCCTTTCAAGCCAGGAAAGCTACAAAGCCGACATTATTGGAAAAGATCCCAAGACAGATCTGGCCCTTATAAAGATAGAAGTGGATGAACAGATTCCGTTTGCTAAGCTTGGAAATTCAGACGATCTCAGAGTCGGTGACTGGGTGGTGGCCATTGGAAACCCGTTCGGCCTTGGCAGCACGGTTACTGCCGGGATTGTAAGCGCAAAGGGAAGAGTGATAGGTGCCGGACCATACGATGATTTTATTCAGACAGACGCCTCCATAAATCCGGGTAATTCCGGAGGACCTCTCTTTAATCTCGAGGGCGAGGTTGTAGGGATCAACACCGCCATAGTTACCCAGTCCGGAGGAAATATCGGAATAGGGTTTACCATACCAATAAACATGGCCAGATCCGTAATGAATCAACTTAAGGAAAGGGGCAAGGTCATCAGGGGATGGCTTGGGGTAACCATTCAGCCGGTTACTCCTGAGATCAAGGAGAAATTTGAGCTCCCGGATACAAATGGAGCACTGGTAGCAGAGGTGGTAAAGGACAGCCCTGCAGATAAGGCCGGTGTCAAAAGGGGTGACGTAATATTAATGTTCGATGGGAAAAAAATCGAGGAGATGAATGATCTTCCGCCCATAGTCGCGGAAACCCCGGTGGGAAAAGAGGTGGAAGTATTGGTAATCAGGGATGGCGAAAAAAAGAGATTGAAGGTCAAAGTAGGGGAATTGGAAGAAGAAACCAGAGTGGCCGGCCAGAGTTTACCAGAGCTGGAAAAAGACTTCGGGTTGAGCGTTCAGGAACTCACGCCTGAAATTGCGGAATCCCTTTCTTTGGAAAATGAAGAGGGAGTAATAATAACCGGCGTCAAGAGAGGAAGTCCGGCTTCGGAGGCAGGTCTCCAGAGAGGCGATTTGATTCAGGAAATCGAGCGAACCCCCGTTGAAGATATGGATGACTACAGGCGCATAATAAAAGAGGCATCCTCAAAAAAGCAGATCATCATGCTGGTACTGCACAGGGGGCATACCAGGTTTGTTGTGCTAAAAAGGGAAAACTAAGTTAATATGGTTTGTCTTTAAATGCCTGCTAATAAAAAAATTCTGGTAAAAGAAACAGGGTATCCTTTTATTTCCTGTTGCATGCCGTTATGAAAAATATTTTTTCACAGATAGGAGCAAAGTTTAATAAAAGCACCTTTTCCTACATTCACAGAGAACATTTCTTCATGATCATCATGGGAGCTGCTGTGGGTGCAGTGGGAGGCTACGGTGCCATAGGGTTCAGAAAATTGATTGCTTTTATGTCCTGGTCAGGATGGGGGGGTCTGGCAGGCATGGAAGGAAACGATATACTCACCATGGCCCTTGGTGCACCCTTCTGGATAAAATTGATAATCCCTGCAACAGGGGGGCTTCTGGTAGGGTTGATAATCCATTATTTTGCCCGAGAAGCCAAGGGCCATGGTGTACCGGAGGTAATGGAGGCCGTGGCCCTGAAAGGCGGCAGGATGAGAACAAGGGTTGTATTTTCCAAGGCCTTTGCCTCCGCTATTTGCATAGGTTCAGGCGGTTCCGTTGGACGTGAAGGTCCTATTGTTCAAATTGGTTCAGCCATCGGTTCCGCACTGGGCAGGCTTTTGAAGGTATCCGCGGCTCGCCTCAAGATACTTGTGGCCTGCGGGACCGCTGCCGGTATCGCCGCAACATTTAATGCCCCTATGGCAGGTACGCTTTTTTCTCTGGAAATAATAGTAAGCGAGTTTGCCGCCTCCCAGTTTATACCTATTGTTGTTTCTTCAGTTGTGGCCACTGCCATTTCCAGGCACTACCTGGGCAATTTTCCTGCATTTGCAATACCCCCCTATGACCTTTTGCACTACAGCGAGCTTCTTTTGTACCTCATATTAGGAGTAATGGCCGGCGCTGCTTCATACGTCTTTATACGCACCCTTTGCGCTGTGGAGGACTTTTTCGAGCGGTTAAAATTAAAGGAGTTTATAAAGCCAGCCATAGGCGGTTTTATTATAGGAGGCATAGGAATTGTTTTTCCCCAGATTTTCGGTGTTGGCTATGAGGCTGTAACCAATATCCTGCGGGGAGAAATGTTGGGTGTTATGCTCGCAGGCCTGTTGGTTGCCAAGATACTGGCAACAAGTATCACCATTGGATCTGGCGGCTCCGGGGGAATATTTGCTCCCTCGCTATTTATCGGGGCGGGATTGGGCGGAGTATTCGGGCAGATTGCACACGCCCTTTTCCCTTATACCACTGCATCCCCGGGGGCGTATGCACTGGTGGGCATGGGCGCAGTGGTTGCCGGCACTACCAGGGCGCCTATCACTGCCATGCTGATTATATTCGAGATGACCGCCAATTACCGGATAATATTGCCTTTAATGTTTTCCTGCACTATAGGTCTGGTTATATCCAGTCTTCTTTCAAGGGAATCCATATACACCATAAAACTTACAAGGAGAGGGGTAAATATCCACAGCGGAAGGGAGCTGAATGTTTTGAAGAGGCTGAAAACCTCCCAGGTCATGAAAAACGATATTGAACTGGTTTCACCTTCCGCACCTCTGGCCGGGCTTGTTACAAGGCTTATACCCAGCTCCCATTCTCATTTTTTTGTAGTGGATGATAGGGGCAAAATTCAAGGTCATATATCTCTGGAAAATTTGCGTCCGATTCTTAAGGACTATGAAACCGTGTACGGATTGGTGATAGCATCGGATCTTATGAACCACGGGGTGCCTGTTGTAAACACTGAGGAATGCCTGGATATGGTTATGTTGCTTTTTGGTAAATTTGAGCTCGATGAGATCCCCGTAGTAGATGATGGGAAAATAATGGGCACTGTGTGCAAAAGCGACGTGATTGAGGCGTACAACAGGGAAGTCTTTAAACTGGACATGGCGTCCGGGCTGGCAACCTCATTTCGGCTTCAACAAAATATGCATCCCAAGGAACTGAAGTTGGGGGGAGAATTCGTGATATTGGAAGTTTGTGCATCTAACTCTTTTATCGGCAAAAACCTTGAAGAATTAAAACTGAGGGAGCGTTTCGGGGCCACTGTGTTGACCGTAAAAAGGGAGGGCAACAACAAGCGTGAGGATATTTGCTATCTCCTGCCGACTTCCTCCACCGTGATAAGAAAGGGTGACACCCTTATAATATTCGGTCTGCATAAAGATCTCTCGCGTTTTCCTCAATAAGGAGAAAGCTTGAGTGTGGAGGGAATTTGTTTTTTAAAAAATGCATACCTAACAGAAAATGTATTTAAAAATGGTTGACAATTTGGGACAGTGAGATTAGAGAATATAACTTAAAATTAAAAAGGAAGTAAAATTACACATGCAAAGATATGAGACCGTATACATACTAAAGCCCGATCTTAATGCAGACTCGCTAACAGAGATAAATACCAAGATAAGCGACACAATCAAAAAGCTAAAGGGAACTGTCGTAAATATTAGTGAGTGGGGCAGGAGAAAATTGGCTTACGAGATAAAGAGATTTGATAAGGGGCATTATGTTTTGATAGATTTTCAGGGCCTTCCCGGCATAGCGAAGGAACTGGAAAGGGGATTAAGATTAGACGACAGGGTGTTAAAATACCTTACCGTAAAGGTCGACGGAAATACGGCCCCAGAGCAGACCGAAAAAGGCAGAGAACAAATACAAAAGGCGGAAGAAGAGAACTGAAATGACACAAAAGGTATTCATAAAACAGAAGGTATGCCGTTTTTGCGCGGATTCCAGCCTGAAAATAGATTACAAAGACCCCAAGTTATTGGGTCTTTTTATCACTGAAAGGGGCAGGATTATACCCAAAAGGATTTCCGGCACCTGTACTAAACATCAAAGAATGCTCACCTTGGCCATTAAGAAGGCAAGAATCCTTGCCCTTCTTCCCTTTACTACGTCAAAGGTAAAGACAAGGGACCATGGGGGATGAGATTTTTTCTGAACGCAAGACGTTCATTTCCTGTTTACCCTGTTAAACTTCTAATTCACGCCGCCGCTTGCGCGTCCTCGTGAATCGCGGCACTTGACCCGACTGCGCCCGTCGTTTGCCCACAGGTAAACCTGCGGCCACCCGCCGTGCTTGCGGGTCAGCACCGCGAATATACCTTACTGATATTCTGCAATTATCCGGACTCCGTTTTTAGATTTTTTATTATTGCTTTTACCAGTAACTCCTTGGTAGAGTAGCGGTATACCCAGATTGTGCAGCAGCCAACTACTGCGGCCTGAAAAACCTTGCTGCAACGCTCTTTTCGCAATTTTGATCTTCAACATATTTATTAATATGCCTGCGGTTCAAAATCGCTTCAAATTCGCGTTTCGCTTGGGTTTTTCAACCCTCGCTACGTTTTCTACTGCATAATCTGGGCTAAACCAAGAACTCTTAAGAAAGATAGGAGAAGTTTATGGAGATTATTCTGAAAAAGGATTTTGAATCATTAGGGTTCCAGGGTGATATCGTGAATGTTGCCCCCGGGTACGCCAGAAATTATCTCATTCCTATGGGCTTGGCCGTCCTGGCGAATAATTCCAATTTAAAGGCCTTGGAGATGACAAAACAAAAAATTATTGCGAGACGCATTAAAGACAGGGAATCCGCTGAAAGGACGAAAGAGGGAATTTCCCAACGCACCGTAACCATCACAAGAAAGGCCGGTGAGGAGGATAAACTTTACGGATCCGTGACAAGCAAGGACATAGCCCAGGAACTGGAAAGGGAAGGGGTTGTTATAGACAGAAGGAAAATTGTACTGGAGGACTCTATCAAATCCCTTGGAGAGACAGAGGTTCCAATTAAATTACATCCCGAGGTAACCGGAACTTTGAGGGTTGTTGTGGAAAGGGAACAGGAGGAGGAAAAGGAATAGCATAATGGCCATTCCCAAGAAAAAGGAGACGTCGAATTACTCTGCCTATAAAGTGCCGCCCCATAACCTGGAAGCCGAACAGGCGGTATTAGGAGGCATATTGATAAATAATGATGCCCTTAACCAGGTGGCAGACATACTCGAGAGTGAGGATTTTTACAGGGAGGCCCATGCTTCAATATTCAATGTAATGCTTAGGCTTTATGAAAAGGACGAACCTGTTGACCTTATAACTATTCCCCAGGAACTTACGAAAGATAATCTCCTGGAGAAGATCGGGGGAGTGGATTATTTAGCTTCCCTTGCCGAGGCCATGGCTACCTCTGCGGGTATAATGTATCACGCCAAAATTATTAAGGATTTGTCCATTCGGAGAAGCCTGATCGATCAATGTGCACGTATATCAGAGGTCTGTTTTCAAGGGACAGATGATACCGATGAACTGCTGGATTCAGCGGAGCAATCCATATTTGAGATTGCGGAAAAGACTGTGGGGCAAAACTTTTCGCCTCTAAACGAGGTGGTAAGAGAAACCTTCAAGAGATTTGAAAATACACCACACGGAAGGAATATTACCGGTATTTCCACAGGTTTCAAGGATCTAGACGAAATTACCTCCGGACTCCAGCCCTCTGATCTTATAATTGTGGCAGGAAGGCCCAGCATGGGTAAAACGGCACTTGCCTTGAACATTGCACAAAATGCAGCAGCAGAAGAAAAGAAAGGAGTGGCTATATTTTCCCTTGAGATGTCAATGCTTCAGATCGGAATGAGGCTCCTGGGAAGTGATGCTACGATAGATGCGTCTAGATTAAGAAGAGGGATCTTAGAGGATGATGAGTTGTTAAGGTTGACTGAATCGGCCAACCGGCTTTCGGAATTGCCCGTCTATATTGATGATACATCCGGCATCTCCGTGCTGGAGATGAAGGCAAAGACAAGGAGGCTTAAAAAGAAATATGATATATCACTGGTGTTAGTTGACTACCTTCAGCTGATGCAGGGGAGAAAGTCCGCAGAATCCAGGCAGTTGGAGATTTCTGATATATCCAGGTCCTTGAAGGGCCTGGCAAAGGACTTGAATATACCGGTGGTGGCGCTCTCCCAGCTAAACAGGAAGGTTGAGGACCGGCCCAACAAAAGGCCCGTATTGGCGGATCTGAGGGAATCCGGGGCAATAGAGCAGGATGCCGACATGATCCTTTTTATTTACCGGGAAGAGCTATACAACAAAACAGAAGAAAACAGGGGAAAGGCTGAAGTTATTATATCCAAGCATAGAAACGGCTCCACCGGAATGATAAATTTGACCTTCAGGGAAAGATTCACCAAATTTCAAGACTATTACAAAGAGGAACTTGTAGAAGGTTGAATTACTTTACTAAAATCACATCTAATACTTGAGCCATAGCCATAGAGAAGATTTACGGTAAAATAGGCGGTCTCAAGGCCAGCCAGTTAAAAAGACTTCAAAAGCTCTATAGACGCGACATCCCCGGGGGAGAAATAATATCCAGGGAATGTCTCTGTGAGCTTACAGGATTGTCCTTCGAGCTCAGGAGACAAATTGGTACCCTTATAGGAAGAAGTGGGAAAATAGAATATGTCGTTGTCGGCGATGATAGCTCCATACTCATACCGGATCTTGCAAGGTTCAGATCAGGCACAGGCAGGTTGAAAGGCCTCAGATGTATTCATACCCATATTCACGGAGAACCTTTGAGCAAAGAGGATTTGATGGATTTGGCGCTTTTAAAGTTGGATCTGATGATGGCAGTAAACATAAATGGCCGGGGGTTGCCAGCGGACATAAATTATGCTTACCTGGTTGCAAAAAATGACTCTGGAAGAACTTGGATTACGGAACATGTCACCCATATCGGAAGGCTGGACCTTGATTTTCCAAAATTCATAATAGAACTCGAAAATGAATTTGCAAAAACCTATAAGAGCCCGGGGGAGGAAAAACGGGAAAAGGCTGTACTCGTAGGTGTAACAAAGGGTTCCAAAAGAGAGGCGGAGGAATCCCTCGAGGAGTTGAAGGAGCTGGCGAGAACCAGTAATCTCACTATTGCGGATACTATTGTTCAGAGGAGAACAGCAATAAACTCCCGTTCTTTGCTGGGCAAGGGAAAACTAAGTGAATTAGTGGCAAGATCCCTACAATCAGGTGCAAACCTTTTGATATTTGACCTTGAGCTTACACCCGCCCAAGTTCGTACCCTTACCGATTATACTGAGATGAAGATAATAGACAGGAGTCAGTTGATTTTGGATATATTCGCCAGAAGGGCAAGAACCAGGGAGGGTAAAATCCAGGTGGAGCTTGCTCAGCTCAGGTATCTTTTGCCTAGATTGATTACCAAAAATACCGCAATGTCAAGACTAACCGGTGGGATAGGGGGCAGGGGACCTGGAGAGACAAAGCTGGAAATTAACAGAAGGAGGGTGAGGGACAGGATAACAAAACTCAACAAGGATCTAACAAAGATCAGGCAGCAGAGAAAAGAGAGAAGGAAAAGGAGAAAGATCAATGATATCCCCGTGATTTCTATCGTAGGCTATACAAACGCGGGAAAATCCACACTTTTAAATACATTGACAAAGAGTTGGGTAAATACCGAAGACAGGCTTTTTGTAACGCTTGATCCCACAAGCCGCCAGCTTGAGTTAAAGGGAGGAGAGGCTATTGTTACGGATACTGTAGGGTTTATCAGGGACCTTCCGGATGATCTTTTTGAGGCATTTGCAGCCACCCTTGAAGAACTTCAAGAGGCTGATCTGATAGTTCATGTGGCAGACGTGAGTAATCCCAGGCTGGAAGATCAGATAGAATCAGTAAACCGGACCTTGAATCTTCTGCGCCTCGATCATATTCCCACTATTCTTGCCTTGAATAAGATAGACAAGGCGAACGGTGTTAAGGTAAAAGATGTGGCTGCAAGGCTGGGCGGTATTGCCATATCTGCACTGAATTCCCGGACCCTTTCAGAAATGAAAATGAGAATGGGAGATATTATATTCTGATACCGTGCCAGCCCTTTGATTTGAACTTTTGATTGCCGCGGGTAATAATTAGGCTGTCACACATAGGGAAACAATTGATTAATTTGGTTCCTTCAGGTGGATTTAGAATAAAAAGCGCAGTTGAAAGGGCATCGGCTTCCATAGCGGTCCGGGCCTGTACCGAAACACTTGAATTTATTTGGGGCGAAACGCCTGACCCGGGGTTAATTATATGATGAAAGACCTTTTCCTTGTCGAAAAATATCTCATAATTTCCGGATGTGGCGATTGACCGGTTTGTAATGGCCACAATATCCGGATACTTGCTGTTCCTGAACGGATCCCTTATGGCTATCTTCCAGGGCTTGTTGTTTCCCTTATCACCTATGGTCCTAATATCCCCGCCTGCATTCAAAAGGGCATGCTTTATTCCCTTTTCGGCAAGTTTTTCCGCAGCCCTGTCTACAATGTAGCCTTTGGCTATTCCATCCAAGGTGACTCCCATACCTTCTTTTTGAAGAGAAATTGATTTTCCGTTCACCCGTATAAGCCTGGCATCTACGAGTTTCAACGTCTCCGCGATTTTTTCCCTGTCAGGCAAGCTGTTTTTTGAACCTATGGATTCTTTTTCCAAAAGGTCCAGAAGGGGCTTTACCGTTATATCAAAAATACCGTTACTCACGTTGTAGTAATACCTGGATTTCTCTATTATTAAAACCAATTCCGGGGGAACATCATCCAAAAAGCCCTTATGATTTATTCTTGCCAGAGGGGTTCCCGGGTCAAACCTGCTCATGATTTTACTTAGTCTTTCTATTTCTTCAAAGGCCATGGATATGGCCTCTTCCGACTGGTCCTCGGAAGGGCCGAGTGCGGTAATGGAAACAATTGTCCCCAAACCTTCCCTGGATTTGGATACCTTGTGCAGGTATCTGTCAAATTTTACCGCCTCTGCCAAAGGTGCCCCAATGGGAGAAGCAGCCAGACCTATGCCGAGCATGCCTGAAACCTTTAAAAATGACCTTCTGTCTAAGCCCTTTTTATCCATTAATTGGCGGGATTCTCTAAGCATTCTTACCTCCAAAAAGTTTTTTCTGTCTATATCATTTGAGGTAATTGAATACAAGATTTTTTTGTATATTTTATCTATAATTGTTATATTCATATGTTATAATTGGATTTACAACCCAATCAAATAAACTAAACAGGGCGAATGGATGGCAAACAGATTCTTTGTTTTGGTTTTAGGGCTTTTCCTCTTTTTTGGCGCTGCCACCGTGCTGGCGCAAAAAGACAGTGATCCGAATACAAGCCCGGATGAGTGCATCAAGCAAATATTGGAATCTTTAGGAGAGATAGTAAGCAACAGCATAGGGATAGCTGAACTGGAATTAAGGATGTTGAAAGAGGAGTTTAAAAAGGGGTTGGACTCCGCTGACAGTGCTACAAGGCGTTGGATCATTAAGGGACTGCGGGACATAATGAATGAATTAAGGGCGCTGGAAAAATCCCTTAAGCGGGGACTGGATAAAAAGAGGGGTTCCTCGGAAAACGAATCATATAAATATAACGAGCAGCTAAAAAGTCTCACAAAGGACTTGGAAAGGGTGAAGCAAAGGATTAAGGGATTCGGAAGAGATATAAAAAAGGAATTAGAGGATTTGAAAGGACCTGTTGCAGAGAAGATTCAAGATATGCTTGAAGAATTAAAAAAGATAATGGAGCGGCTGGAACAAGAAATTAAAGGCCTAAAACAGAGGCAGGAGCCGGTTGCAATATAGGCAACTCATAACCTATATCCCTAAATAATCTGGTTACTTCATCAAACAAACCTTATCCTTGAAACAATATCCAGGAAAAACTCATGGGACCAGATAGATAAGTTATACGGATTTCTGACAAAAGGCTCTACCTCCTTTTGGGTCTGTTCTACATCTAAGCCATGTATCGTATGAATGAGCATGTTTTTAACCCCCTCCGATGTCAAAGATACATCTCCTTTCCAATCTCCGTTCTGACGCATTCGCTGTTCAAGGTGATAGAGGTGCAGCTCTGGATGATTAGCGGCATACCACACAAGATCATACCAGTCTCTTCCCTTAGCCCTGTTTTTCCATCTTCGGCAGAGAATGGCATGCATCTTACCTGCAAATAGGTCTGGAAGTTCAAAGGCACGTACCGAAAAAGGAATAGGCTGCAAGAGGTAACGGGTCTGTGTTTCGAAACCAGGGGGTGGATCGGTATCCACTTCCAGCTTAATCTTCAAAATCTGGCCCCTGGGAATCGCCTTGAGTATCTCCTCTCCTGTTTCGATAACAAGGAGTTGATTCCGGGTATCTGCCTTGAGAAAGGCAGATTGAACCGGTGTGTGTATGGCCTTGTCGATTTTTTCAACACATATGTCAAATCCAAAGCCTTTGGTCTCTTTTTCCAGGAATGCAGTATAGTTAGTGATATCAAAATTATCTAAAGGCTTCAGTAAAGAGAAATCCATGTCTTCGGAAAATCGGTCCGAACCATAAAGCACTCGCAGAGCGGTCCCACCGTAGAAGGCTGCCTTTTCAAAAAACTTGCTGCGCCAGAGTCCCAGCAGGGCTATGTCCTGCACGATTTCGCGCAAGGCGTTTATGTAATCATTTAGCCCCCGGCATTCATATTTGGAAAGCATTCTGGCAACTGCTTCATACATGGCTACTATTCTTTTCTATCTCGTTGTGGATGCGGTGAACGAGATCACTGAGCAGCCTGATCCTTCGAGACTGGTAACCTCGGGCAATGGACTCAAACTCAGCTGGATTCAGCTCTCTCAGGACTGCCGGATCTACCCGGAGATCTCTCTCAAGATAATCGCTCAATTCTCTTTGTGATTGAATCCCTATCCCCCGGACATCTTGCAGCTTATCAGCCAATGCCTTTGCGGGGGTGGCCATCAGGAAGGCGCGGCCATCGTCGATTTCAATCCGGTCCATTCCAACACGGAAGGCCTCAAGGGAAATCCTGCGGTAGGTAAAAAGGCCAACCGGTGTGGAGAACCTGCGGGACCGACCCGTGGTAACTGAGGTCACAGCCTCCACGCGCTCCAGGATGAGACCATAGTGCTGCAATGCATAATCCAGCGATATATAGGATGGCCCGTAAATAAGATTGGCCAAGATCTCACGCGAAAAAGGCCTGCGGCGGTAGTCATCTCCGAAAATGTAAAGTCCCTTTTTGATCCGAATGATATTGCCCTTTATCAGAAGATCGGAAATCTTGTCTCTGGGGCGTGCGTAACCCTTGAGACAGTCCACAAGGGTCTGGTAGTCGAATTCCTCCTGAATAATTTCCTTTCTAATAGTATCGATCATTCCAATGGGCCTGTGTTTATTAAGTATTTGGCTAATATAAGGTACTGGTTGTGTAAGAATACCATTTTTCAGCATAGTATGTCGAGAAAAATTCGACATACTATGTAAAATGTATCCCGGATTGTGCAGTAGACATCGTAGCGAGGGTTGAAAATCAAAGTGAAACGCGTATAGGGAGGTCCCTAAATTATAGTTTTAGATTAACGGTATAAACTTCCCCGGATTTTTCGCTCTTTAGCTGCAATCTAACCGAACGGACGGACCCGGCTTCACCCGGGAAGAATATTATTCCATAACTGAGTTTATCCGTTGGGATCAGCTTGTTTTGAAGGCTCTTATTTTCGAAATCTTCCATAACCCTCATTCTGGCCTGGTGTGCAGAGCCGTATCCTTTTAACCCCCCGGCTGTCGCACCTGCAGCAGCTCCCACCGCTGCTCCCTTACCCGCTGAAGCAGCCACATTATCGCCGGTTACTATGCCTATGGCAGCGCCGATTATGGCCCCGGCAATACCTGTCATTGTACCGGAGTATGCACCTTTTTTGAAGATATGTTTGGTCTGGGCGTATTTTGTCACCCTCTCATATGCAAACCTGTCGGATAAGACCGGCCACATGTTGCCCTCGTTGTCCAAGAGGAATGTTTGGTCTGCAACTATGTAAAAGCTCTGTTTTCCCTGATTGTCAACAACTATTTGAACCGGTAAAATTCCAGCAGACCTGATGTCGAAACCAAAGGCCTTGTTTGCCCCTTCTTTATCCGCAAATGCTTCTGCCCCTATAGCCGCTCCTTGTAGATTAAGTGTGTTGGGGTAGGCTGAAGGGTGTTTGAAGGGCAGGGGACTTGCCTTATAAGAGCTGGAACAACCCAGTAAAATAAAAAAAGCGGCAAGCCATAATATATGGTGATATCTTTTCTTCATAGTTCCCCTCATATCAAAAATCTACCGACTAAATTTCTTTATAAACAACGGAATTCAAATGTCCAGTTTTTTCTTATTTTTCAATGATACTCGTCCACCGGTTAAATTATATATAGACAGGTGATGCATCAGGAATATCACCAGGCCCAAGGCAATGGTAGGTATGAATCCTGCCGCATGAAGCACTATTGCCAGGCCCAATGCCTTTTCATGGCTGAAGCCGTAGAGTACCAGGCTATACTGACAGGCCAGGTGAAATGTGCCTATATATCCCGGTGCAGAGGGTATAGCCACACTGAAGCATACCAGGGTAACAATAAAAAAGGGCGCTAAGAAAGGAAGATAAACATCCATAGAAATTCCAATAACATAAACCTGAAACACAAAAAGACACCATAGGGAAACGGAGTAAAGAATAACCACAACCAGTTGCCCCGGACCTTTTACAAGAACCAACCCCTGGCTAAAATCCCGGAGAATTCCTATAATTTTTTCTCTTATTTTCCTTGGCAAGAAAGAAAGAAAGGATTCAGCTGTTTTTATAAAGTTTTGTGTTTTTACTTTAATAAGCACTAAAAGTATTACCGCACAGATCCAGGTTATCAATACAATGAGCCCGCTTATTTTTAGTGTTTTCATTGTCTGATTATTACCGGGAAAATGTGTAAACAAAACAACAAACAGAAACAGCAAGAGGATTACCGATATATCCAGAAGCCTTTCGATGACGATGGTGGCCAGGGATGAACTCTTGCTAATATTTTCCATTTCCCCGATATAGTTTGCCCTTATAAATTCCCCTAACCTGGCGGGGAGCACACAATTTGCCGCAAAGCCTATCACAGTAGAAGAAAACAGGCTGCCGAATCCCATCCTTTTTATAGGTTTCAGCAAATGGGACCATCTCAGGGCCCTTATTACATATAGCGTATAGGTCATTAAAATAATGGGGATCAAAAGAGTAAATTTTATGGATTTGAGGGATTGGTAAAGGAGATGGAGGTCTATGTGGTAAAACGCAAGGTAAAGAAATACGCAGCTGATTACAAGGCCTATCCAGAACTTAAGGTTCATAATCGGTTTTCTTCCTTTTGAAAGAAATCCCTGGCCTTTTTAATATCCTGTTTTATTTGTTTGGAAAGCTCCTGTGGAGTGGAGAAGGTCATCTCATCCCGAAGACGCGAAAGAAAGTTAACTCTTATCTCCTTCTTTAAGATATCTTCGTTCATGTCAAGAATATGGGTTTCAATAGATAAAGAATTTTCTTTAAATGTGGGGTTGTATCCTATATTGGTTAAACCTGGAAGGATACGATCCTGTATTTCGACTGCAACAACATACACCCCCTGCTTTGGTATCAGCCTGTTACCGGACAATCTGATATTAGCGGTAGGATAGCCCAGCATTGATCCCCCCCGGTTTTTTCCCTTTACTACTTCCCCTTTTATTTGATAGTTTCGTCCGAGCAGTTTTTTGGCCCCTGATACATCCCCTCCAAGGATCAAATTTCGTATGGATGTGCTTGACACCACTTCTTTATTTACATAAACTGGGCCCACTCGGTGAACATCAAAACCAAACTCTCTGCCCATCTCTTTTAATAATTTTACATTTCCTTCTCTTTTATTGCCAAATACATAATCATAGCCCACCACTATTTCCTGTGCACCCAATTTATTCACCAATATATCCTTAACAAACGACCTGGCAGACATGGCGGCAAATTCCAGGGTAAAATCCAAAAGAAGCAATATATCGATTTCCCGGGAAATTAACAGGTTCCTTTTTTGTTCCAGGCTTGTGAGAAGTGGCAATTTTTTCCCTGGATTTATGATCTTTACCGGATGTGGCTCAAATGTGGTTACCACGGAGGTGCCGTTTGAGGATTTGGCCCTTTTTACAATCTCCCTAAAGATGGCCTGATGACCCCGGTGAACACCGTCAAAGTTCCCTATAGTTACCACCGGGTGTTTAAGATGTTTTGGCAAATCGGATATGGTGCAAACGAGGGTCATGGGATTCATAACCTTTTTGGTTTATGGCTACATGATTTTTTACGGAATTCAGTGCAGATTTCAAGGCATTGGTTTGTGACAAGGTGGAAACAATATCCTCTATATATCTATGAGCACTGATTTTTTGGAAGGTCGGATAAAAGTTAATGTCATAAACCCAGCTGATTTGCAGGAGTTTAAAATCGTTCAGGTTTTTTATGGATTTGGCATTTGCCACGCGGCCTGATACTAGGTCTTCTATCAATTCATTGGAAAATCCGGCTGTATCCTTTAGCCCATATTCCAGAACCGGGTTGGGCTTGTCATCCCTGTGCTTGTAATGGCTTATAAGCACCCTCCAAATATCCAATTTATCTGCATCGCGAAGCATCCTGCAAAAAAAGAGACAGCGAGGATCCTCCTTTTCGGGAAGTTGATATGCATTATGATAAAAAATTGACTTCTTTATCAGGTTTTCTTCCTGCCCGGGCAAATCTTTAAGGATACCGGTTTCGGCTATTGCCTTAACTCCCAGGTGGGCATGGTTTTCAGATAGATCATCCCTGTAAGTCTTATATCTACGAAATTGTGGGAAACGACCTATATCGTGAAACAGGCCTAACACCTCGGAGATAAGGATATCATGCTCTTTAAGACCTAATTTTTTACCCAGCTCACTTATCTCTTTTCTGACTCTCTGGGAGTGTTTTTCCTTCAGCTTGATTGCCCAGTCATTTTCCTCATCCTTTCCCTGAGAGTAAAAGCCGGCAACGTAATTCCTGAACCTGGATTGAAAAAGTTTTATGGTGCCTTTACTCATATTTCCTAGATAGAAAAGCAGATTAAATTTTTAACCTAGCCCCTTTCCGCAAAGGACCTATGCCATTTTCTGAGCTGTTTTAACCCATTTTTTATCTTTTAACAACCCCTATATAATATAAACGAGTGATGCTGAATCCCGGTTTCTGCAAGTATCTCCGCACGCCTCGCCTTACGAGCTGGGATGATGGATGGGCGCACCCAGGACCGCACAGTCTTTGGGGGGATCCCCTCCTTACTGTGTGGGCATTCATATATAATTAAAATTCTATTGCCAGCCTCAAGAAAGCTTCATTAAGCTTGTCATCAGCAACACTTCCTGCGGCCTTCTCATAATTGCTTATCCTGTATTCCCCCATAAAATTTGTTGCAAAATTATTTTTTTCAAAGAGTGTATAAGCAAACCCTACGCTGTATCTATCTGTTAGATGACCATCCTGCTCCCCAGTAATATCATCATCAAATGCCTCGTATCTGGCTGCAATCTCAAGTGGCTCCATTGCTTGAAAGGCAATGGTTGCAAACCAGGCAGATTCATTATACTCCTTGTTGTCGGTAAAATGTTTTTCTCTTTTTAGGGCAGCAATATACTCTGCATCCAAGGTAATCATTTCAATCTCATAGTGAACACTCATGCCAGCAGTCTCGTTTCGATCACCATCTCCGGGCTCTGAGTTATAACAGGCTGATAGCATAAGAGCATCAACAGGAGAAATAGCAATATTCCCTATGTATGAGCTTAAATCATTTGTCTCCTCATAGGTTGGGCTGTTATCTCTTTCAAAGCTATATCCTGTTTCTTCAAGGTGAGACACAAGTTCCTCGCCTTTATACACAGTTGCAGAAATGTCAAGCCCAAGAGGCTCTGTAGTATATCCAACGGTTACACCTGTTTTTGCAATTTCATAGCATTCCTGGGTAATAGGATCATTGATCAGGTGGCTTTCGAGCATACCAAAGGGCTGGCCTCTTTTTCCGCCAACAAAATAGAAGGGAAAGCCCTCTTTCTGTATGCTAATTGTCGCCTCATCCCAGAAGACCCTGTCGTCATCGGTATCAAGGGCCTCACCTTTTAGAATGAAGTTACCGGTTACATATTCATGAAAGGCTGCTTCAAGGCCCAGTTCCACTGTGCCGATGTCCAAATCAGAGGTGGAATCATTAACCGTATTGTCTCCCGTGTTACTGTCATTTGCATAGCTATAGTCGAGTTCAATGGCACCTGAGAAGTTTAGCTTGTCTGACAACCACCCGAGAGTGCCAGGTTTATCGATCTTCTCTTTCAGTGCCTTTATTTCCTGTTCCAGCTCATAGTTGGACTTACCTTGACCAAAGGATGTTTGCGCTCCAATCAACATACTTATAGTGAAAATGCTTATAAAAATAACCGCAGTCTTCATTGATTTCATTGCTCTTTCTCCTTTTCTCTGCAGAAGTTGGACTTTTTACGAAGCCATCAATATTGCCTCTTTGATTTCTTGGCTTAAACCCAGATTGTGCAGTAGTTGGCTACTGCACAATCTGGGTTAAAATGAATAAAAAAGCACAACTTGCTCACTCGATTTCTTTCAAGTTGTGCCTTCACTTTCTCTGCGGCTTGAAAAGGCCAGAGACTGTAAGACATCCCTTATTGTCTTATTTTGATTCTATCAATAAATCGTTAAGTTTTTTCCGCAATACCTCCAGCCTCTTTGATTTGAATGCTTTCCTGGTTTCCTCCAGGACCTCTAAGGTTTTTCTTAATGCCTCTTTTAACCGCAATTCACGGTGAGGGTCAGGTAAGAGAACATTGTGTAACTTGTTTTCGCTTGCCCTTTTATTAAGAATATTGGCCATTAAGATTAACCTCTCTACCCTGGATTAACGACAGTCAGCGGCATCACCCTTCTTCCTCTTTCTCTGTTTTTCCCATTTCCTTTATCTTTGCATTATATTCTTGGGCAAACTGTTTCATCCACTCCAGACATTTATCTTTCGATTGCCCATGTTCTCTATATTCATTGAAATAATCAAGCCAGCTGGCTCCACCCCTGGGACAATTCCCTATAAATTTCATGAAATTCACAAGGCTATCCAGGGTGGAGGGACTGACCGCATGTTCCGTCTTGCAAGCATCCTCATCCGCCTGTCCATAATCTATTTTTAGGATATCAACCAAAAATGTTTTGAGGATTTTGTGTCGCACGCTATTTCCCTTCCGATATCAAGGCCTTTTTCTCTTAGCTCAAGATATTCATATTTTTCATAATTAATCATCACTTTTTCTTTGAGAGATTTAAGCATACTTATTACAGAGGACATCTTAACCCCAAGTCTTTGGGCAATACCCCTAATTCGTACAGACCTTTTCTCCTTAGAAAGGTTATATATAGCCTCTACGCAACCCTCCATATTTGATGTGAGATAACGTTTTTCAGTAATCATAGATTTCATAAAAGCTAATTAGACATTTCTAATAAAAATAGGTATTCCTAATTTTATTTATGGATATTTTTTTGTCAAGTGTTTTTTTGATGGTCTCGTAAAAAGTCAATCTGAGTTAACTCATTGAATTAATTATGAATAGATTCATTTTTTGTT
>CAZZPR010000054.1:0-22613 GCA_964655655.1 uncultured Desulfobacteraceae bacterium
TATACAAAGGCTTTCATTTTTCGGTGGCCGATTTACTGTAGAAGATAAGTTAAAGTTTTTTCTCTTACTTTTTATGGACCCCTGGTCGTCCCGGATATCCCATAGAAACTCGATCAATTGCTCTGTTTCTATCCCTTTCAGGGAACTGATATCCCGCTCATCGGAATAAAATTCCCTTATGGCCATGACAAGCCTGTATTTCATCCCGTTCTTGTTCCGGTATTTGAGATTGTCCAGGGCCCTGTCTATTCCCTTCAGGGTAATGTTTAAAGCCAACGGAGCCTCCCTTGTTTTTTCTTAACATGATACATTACTTGTAATACATGTCCAACGCCCCTCGTGTTTGTGCGAACTGGACCTAAAGGATTTTGCGCGGCCTGCCGAATAAACAGAATGAAAGGGCCGATATTTTTCCCGAAAATCAATTATTGCCTGTTTACGGGCTCTGTGATAAATTTATCGGTAAAAATGGGTTTTATAATAATATATTTTTATGGGCCTTGTTATCTGCATAGGAAATCAAAAGGGGGGCGTCGGAAAAACTACCACTGCAATCAACCTTTCCGCTTCCCTGGCTATAGCGGAAAAAAAGACCCTGCTGATAGACTGTGATCCTCAGGGGCATGCCACCACCGGCATGGGCATAGACAAGAGAACTATTTCAAAGAGCCTTTATCACGGGCTTATAAATAAAAATATGGACCCGGACGAATTGGTTTTAGGTACCGGGATCGAGTACCTTTACATGATACCTGCTCGCTCGGAATTATTCCGGGCGGAGCTCGACCTCAGATTCAGAAAAGATAAAGAACAGGTACTGCATCATTTTATAGAGAAAACCGAGGATTCTTATGACTTTATTGTGATAGATTCTCCGCCCTCAATGGGGCTGCTCACGGTGAGCGCCATAGCGGCGGCCGATTCCCTGCTTATTCCGGTACAGTGCGGGTATTTTGCATTGGAGGGCCTGAACCAGACGCTCCGGATTGTGAAGCTCCTAAAGAATAGATTCAACCCAAGGATAAGTATCCAGGGAATACTTCTTACCATGCTTAACTCCCTGGAGGATTTCTCCATGGATATAGGCCGCAGTATAAAAGAGCAATATAAAAATATGGTTTTTCATACCTTCATACCTGAAAACAGTGAGTTAAGGAAATCAGCCGGTTCCGGGGCGCCTTTGCTGCTCAGCGACGCCATGTCCTCCGGGGCTGTAAGCTACCTAAGACTCGCCAGGGAGATTCTGCGGGGAGATTCAGGTATAAATCCACAAAAAACCAAAAAGCAGGAGGGCTGAAGATGAAGATAACAAATCCCGAGGTGATCAAGGGGGCGGAACAGGAATTAATAGATGCAGTAACAGCCGAACTCGACTGGGGGGTCATAGAGGAAGTCATCAAAAAAGAGCATAACCTTGAGATAGAAGAGGACGTGGAATACAAAAAGGGCGACATAGTAGCCATTAATAACCGGGTGGCTTATAATTTACAGTTTGAAGTAAAATTGACCCTGTCTGTACTGGTGGACAGGGAGGGGAATTATATTTCCGTTACCAGCTCGGGCATCTCAACAGCACCCCGGGATTCTGCGGATCAGAGAGAAGATGAAGAACCGGAAGCCGAATCAACGAAAGTTCCCGGGCATAGGGAAGGCGAATACGAGGAGGCCTTGTCCGAACTGGGTTCTATTGACTCCCCTCAGGAACCCCATGATGACATGGCTACCGCCTCCGAGGATTCGGATAAGACATCCTGATTGGATTGAATAAAGATGGAAAAAGAACCCAACACTAAAAAACCGGTCATTCACGAGATCAGTTCCTTATTCGACCGAACCCTTCATCAGCATATAACACGGCTATTGGGTGCAAAACATGGTATCGGATCAATACCTATCAACCTGTCTACAATATCATGCATTATATTGCTTGCAGAGCGGGAAAACGAGATAAACAACCTGCCTTCCGGGGAATTCAAGCGCTGCACCATGGAATCAATTGTCAAGGAATTAAGCGGGATAAATATCGACTCCCGAGATAATTTGAAGAAAGTTTTAGACGATATGGTTCAAAAGGGCTATTTCAAGGTCGAAAAAGACGGTTGTTTTTTTGCCATGAAGCCCGCAACCAGTATGGCCCGGTTACTGGACCGGATTTTTCCTAAAATGCCGGGAATGAATCTCGTTGCCTATTTCACCCAGATGATAGAAGAAACCCGGTCCGGTCGAAAGGATCCCGACTCCGCAGTCAGCCAGTTCGACCAAATCCTGCATATGCACGGTAAGCCTATATCAGGGCAAAAGCCTGAACTGTCTCCTGAAATGGTTTCCAAAACCCGTATTATAAAAAGGGCCGCCCAGGAATCACCTGTATCCCCCGAATACAAATCAGGTTTAATATCCTCCTCCGAAAAGCTCAAGTACGTAGAAATCAAGGAGCTTTTTACCAAAACGGAAGAAAAGGAGGCAGCAAGCTCCGACGGTAGCAAGGATGAAGCCCCCTGGAAAACCGATGAAACTGGGCAAGCAGAAGCCGAGCAGCCAACAGCCCCCTCAGATTCCATGGAGCCTCTGCAAGACACAACACCGGAGGCGGACCAAGAAAAAATGCAAGCTCCACCGGAAGAGGCAGTCTATGAGGAATATACCGATAAAACGCCCCTTTCACCGGAATCTCCTGACCCGCCAACAGAGCTGATTGAAGAAGTGGCGGGACAGCCTATCGTAGAAGAGGAAATAACAGAGGAACCGGAAATAGTCCATACCCAAGACACTGTTCCAAAGCCTGTAGAAAAGGGGCAAGAGGAAAAATCAGACGAATCTGTGGATCAATTGATATCCGATTTCGAGCAAAGCCTGGAAATGCTCTGCCCCTGGTGCGGCACAGGCAAAATTGAAGAAGAAAAAACCATAAAAAACAAGATGTTTTACCGTTGCACAAACTCAAAATGCAATTTTATCAGCTGGGGGAAGCCCTTTCATATCAGTTGCCCCCAGTGCAAAAACCCGTTTCTAATACAGGTAGAAGACAGCGAAGGAAAACCTATCCTAAAATGTCCCAGGGCAACGTGCGGTTACCGGCAAGGTTCGCCGGGGGAATCTCCTGCCCCGGTCAGTCAAGTTCCAATCTCCCCTGCAGTTGGTGCTTCACCGACCATTCCCTCCCCCAAAAAGCCAAGTAAGAGGGTGGTTAGAAAAAGGCTGGTCCGCAGAAAACGCAAGTAGCTCGCCCTCTGTCTATATACTGTTTCCAGGTTATCCTCGTTTTGTAACCGGGAATTTTAACCCAGATTGCAGTAGAAAAAGTAGTGAGGGTTGAAAAACCCAAGCAAAACCCAAATTTGGAGCAATTTTTAACCGCAGCCATATTCACAAATATGTTGAGGATCAAAATTGTGAAAAGAGCGTTAAAGCAAGGTTTTTCAAGCCGCAGTAGTTGGCTGCTGCACAATCCGGGTTAAACCTTCTTAGTTTTTTACCTTCCAGAACCAAAGACCAGATCTATTCCCGCAAAACGGGACAAAAACCTGCCCCTTTCCTTCTTACCAACCCTTCCCCGGTACCGGCAGGAAGATCACGGGTATCTCTTTTTTTTAAACTCATCAGCCTTTGCATGCCCTTTCCAGGTGCTCCGCGGCGGCCGTGACAAACCCGTCCACCTTAATGTTATCCGTATAACCAGGAATTCTCATAGTGTATTTTTGCCTATCGCCCTCCTTGTAACAACAAGGTTTCATCCTTGACGCTCGACAACCACTTCTCTATACTATTTTGACTAAATACCAGTCATACTTTAAGGATACACTATGGCAGACGCCTATCATTTTGTTATGGGCCATCCGGAATTGCTGGCACAATGGGTGGCAGACCATCTATGGATAAGCCTTGTAGCTATTGTAGTGGGGCTTTTTTTAGGTGTGTCCATAGGGATATTCATTACCGGAAGAGGCAGGGACCAGCTTGCGGATATTGTCCTTTATCTTGCGGAAATCATGATGACAGTACCCAGCCTGGCCCTTTTCGGACTGATCATGCTCGTGCTCGGCAGTATCGGACTTAGCACCATAGGCTTCTTACCCGCAGTGATTACTCTGATCTTTTACGGGCAACTCCCGGTAATGCGCAATACATATACTGCTATTTGCGGGGTTGACCCGGCCCTGATAGAGGCCGGCAAGGGGATGGGCATGAGCGAAAGGCAACTTCTGATAAAGGTGAAGCTGCCCCTTGCCATCCCTGTGATAATGGCGGGGCTAAGGAATTCAATGGTATTGATTATCGGCATAACCGCCATCGCCGCCCTTATCGGGGCTGGGGGCTTAGGGGTTCCTATATTCAGGGGCCTAAGGAATGCCCGCATGGACCTGATAATCATAGGGGGCGCCTCCGTGTCTATCCTGGCATTGGCAGTAGACGGATTTATGAGCCTTCTGGAAAGCCGGATCACCCCAAGGGGTCTGAAGGGAAGATAAGCAAATGATCAACCTGGAAAAGGTAACCAAAATATATCCCGATGGAACTGAGGCGGTAAAAGAGGTTAGTTTTGAGGTGAAAAAGGCAGAATTATGCGTCTTATTGGGACCCTCAGGGTGCGGAAAAACCACCACCATGAAGATGATAAACCGCCTTATCCCCATCACCAGCGGAACCATATCTATAGACGGGGTGGCTAATTTCAGCATGGACGAGAACGAGTTGCGCAGGAATATAGGATATGCCATCCAGGACATAGGTCTGTTTCCACATATGACCGTAAGGGAGAACATAGAGACGGTTCCCGCGTTAAAAGGCTGGACAAAGTCCAAAAGGCGGGAAAGGGCAAAGGCCCTTATGGAACTGTTAAGGCTGAATCCGGACGAGTTTCTGAATAAATACCCCCACGAGTTGTCCGGCGGCCAACGTCAAAGAGTGGGCGTTGCCAGGGCCCTGGGCGCAGATCCCCCGATTCTTTTAATGGATGAGCCCTTTGGAGCCATAGACCCCATCACGAGGGTGGACCTGCAGGATGAATTCTTAAAAATTCAGCACGAAATTCGAAAGTGCATCATATTCGTTACCCACGACATCTACGAAGCCATAAAAATGGGCGATAAGATAGCCCTTATGAAGGAAGGAAGGTTGATACAATTTTCCACTCCAGCGGATATACTTTACAGGCCAAAAGATGACTTTGTAGCGGATTTTGTGGGAACCGACCGGGCACTAAAGGGCCTCCAGCTTATCAGGGCAAAAGAGGTAATGTGGAAGGATCCCCCTGAGTCCGGACCGGATGAAGCCAGAGAAGCGGTGCTTGAGCGCATGGACAAGGCAAACACCGATTATATGCCTGTTGTTGACCGCGACAGGGGTTTTTTGGGATGGATTTTCTCTGATGATCTTAAAAGATGCAGCACGGTAAAAGACGGATTTCAGCCATCTGACACCACCGCTGCCGGGAATGCGGTGTTGAACGAAGGGCTATCGCTTATGCTGACCAGCGGCCTCAATGTGCTTGCCATTGTGGACGGACAAAACAAACTGGAGGGGGTCTTGAGCTTTAAATCCATACAAAAGGCCCTGGGAAAAGCCGCAAAAGGGGATGCAGATCAATGAGACATCAACTTGCCTTAATTACACTGCTTGCACTTTTAACCGGGCTTACCATATGGATCACCAGTCTGGGCAAGGTCGGCATATACACTATCTTTGCCTGGAGCGACCTTTTGTACAGTGCATGGGCTCATTTCAAGATGGTCCTTATTGCTGTGATCATAGCCACCGCCATCGGCGTGCCCCTGGGCATCCTGGTCACAAGGCCGGGACTTGAAAGGCTTGCCACTCCGGTTATCGGGGCCGGAAGTATAGCCCAGACCGTGCCGAGCCTTGCGGTTATAGCGATCATGGCCCCTTTACTGGGTTTCGGATTACGTTCCGCCATCGTGGCACTGGTATTGTACGGACTTCTTCCTATATTGCGCAATTCCTATACCAGCATAAAAAACATCGACCCCTCAATAATAGAGTCAGCCAAAGGCATGGGCATGACAGGGGCGCAGATCACCCGCAAGATAGAACTTCCTTTGGCCAGGCCGGTGATAATGGCCGGCATAAGGATATCTACCATTATCACCGTGGGCACGGCGGAGCTTGCGGTTCTGGTAGGCGGAACCGGGCTTGGAAAAATAACCCTTACCGGCGTATTCGCCAGAGAGGTGCTTATTATACTCCAGGGTGCGGCCCCTACTGCGGCCATGGCCATAACCCTGGGGTTTCTGCTTGAACGCCTGGAGATATGGATGACCCCAAGGGGCGTCAAAGTGCATACATAGCCCTGAATTGCAAATACGGTTTAAGAAAATAAACCTGGTGGTTATGAAATCTTTACTCTTATAAGGAGGGACCAATGAAGCATACAGCAAGATATCTCACCTTTTTTATTCTGATTCTGGCCCTGATTTTTCCTTTTAAAGCCATTTCCCTTGCTGCGGAAAAAAGGATAACAGTGGGCAACAAGAACTTCACCGAGCAATACCTCGTGGGCCAAATGATAACGCAGCTTCTGGAAGACAGGGGATTTCAGATGGACCTGAAATCCGACCTCACATCCATGGCCCTGAGGGCGGGAATGGAATCCGGTGACATAGATATATGTGCCGACTACACAGGCACAGCGTGGATGGTGTACCTGAAAAAAAAATATAACCCCGGCACAGACGACAACAAACTCTACGAACTGGTAAAAAGTGGGGAGAAAGATAACGGATTTATATGGCTTGATCCCATTTGGAACAATAATACCTATGCCCTGGCGTCCTGGCCGGATTTTGCCGAAAAACACGAATTAAAGACACTTTCCGATCTGGCGGGTCTTTACAGAAAAAAAGACGGCAAAATCGACACGTTTGTAAACTTTGAATTTTCCACCCGACCGGATGGCCTTCCGGCCCTCCAGGAATTCTATAACTTCGAAATCGCCAAAACATCCTTTAAAACCGGCACACCCGGGGCCTCCCTAATAGGGCTCAAGGAGCACAAAACAGACATAGCAATGGTGTTTGGAACAGATGCCTCTATCGCCAAATATGGCTGGCACATTTACGTGGACGACAGGTCGTTCTTTCCGCCATACGACTTAACTCCCTATGCTAGCCAGGATATAATAAGAAAATTCCCGGAAATAACCTCTATTATAAACAAACTGGTATGCACCTTTCCCGGAGGTGGAGAATCAGCAACCCCGGAAAGAGTATCCCAGTGTCAGAGGGCCTGGCAGAAACTTAACGCCTTGGTGGACATAGAAAAGAAGGAACCCAAAGAGGTCGCCTATGAATACCTCATGAAGCATGGGCTGATTAATAAATAAGCAAAAGGGGAAATTTTTCAAAGGTTTATTAATCTTTACCAGGGAGGAAACAGGCCTTGTGCATAATAGATACGGCAAGGTTTAAAAATATTGGTTTTATATCAACCAGGATAGCCGGAACGGACGGGGTTTCTTTGGAGATAGGCAAATGGGCGGCGGTGCTGGAAAGAAATGATTTTGAATGTTTTTATTTCTCTGGTGAAAACGACCGTCCGCCCCAAAAATGCATGCTCGTGGAAGAAGCCCATTTTTTGCACCCTGAGATACAGGACATAAATGATAAGTGCTTCGGAAACCGGTTTCGCCCCCCGGAATTTACAAGTAAAATCCACCTATTAAGGGACTATTTCAAGGAAAAAATCTATGAATTTGTAAAACGTTTTGACATAGACCTGATTATACCTGAAAATATTCTGGCCATACCCCTTAACATGCCCCTCGGGCTTGCAGTAACCGAGTTCATTTCCGAAACCGGCTGTCCCACCATTGCCCATCATCACGACTTCTCCTGGGAAAGGGAGAGGTTTCTGGTGAACGCAGCTGAAGACTATCTCGCCTTCGCTTTTCCGCCGCACCTTCCCACCATACAGCACGCGGTGATAAATTCCCTGGCGAGCCGTCAGTTAAGTTACCGCAGGGGCATATCCAACACAGTGATACCTAACGTGTATGACTTTGCCACCCAGTATACCCCTTCTTCCGACCGGTCGAATGAATTAAGGAAAAGGATGGGCATGGGAAAGAATGATCTCTTTATCCTGCAGCCAACGCGGGTGGTTCCAAGAAAATGGATAGAAAGAAGCCTTGAAATAATCAGCCTGATGGAGTTAAAAAAACCGTTGCTTGTTCTGTCTCATTCAACAGAGGATGAGGGTGATATGTATTATCAGCGCATATGCGAGTATGCCGGGAATCTCGGCGTATCCCTTTTATCCATCTCTGACCTGGTGGAACCGGGAGAATCTCTTGCAGGCAAAAATGAAGCCGGGTTTACCATAGGAGATGTATATAACGCTGCGGATTTAATAACCTATCCCTCCGGATATGAGGGCTTCGGCAATGCCTTCCTGGAGGCGATATATTTTCGTAAACCCATAATAGTAAACCGCTATTCCATATACATCGTAGACATAGAGCCAAAGGGGTTTGATGTTATTGCAATCGAGGGTTTTGTGACAAAAGACACCATAAAAAAAACCTTTGAGGTGCTGAAAAACGAGGAGCGGAAAAAGTCAATGGTGGAAATGAATTACCGCCTGGGAACCATGCATTTTTCCTATGAAGTGCTGGAGCGCCTGCTCCTCAGGCTGATAAATATGTTTGAGATATAAAATGCAGGATGATTCCATTAAATATAATATCGCCCTTTTGCATTACTCATGTCCGCCGGTCGTAGGCGGGGTCGAGGAGATAGTCCGTCAGCAATCCTCTGTTTTTACCCGCTACTACCATAATGTCAAGGTCTTTGCCGGCAAGGGAAGTTTCGTTTCAGAAATATGCGAGGTTGAAATCAACCCCCTTTTAGGTTCTCAAAACAAAGATATTTTAGAGGCCCAGAAATTAAGCTCAGAATCCAGGCCGGGCAAAATGAAGCAAATAATAAACGAGATATATAATTACCTTGCTGAATCATTGAAGGGTTTCGACGTCTTGATTGCCCATAATGTATTGACCATGCCCTATAACCTTCCGCTGAGTTTAGCCCTCTGCCGTATCGCACAAAAAGGGCTTATACCCCTTATAAGCTGGAATCACGACTCCCCTTATTTTTACCCGTCTTACCAGGGCTGCCTTGAGCTTTTTCCCTGGAATACCTTGAAAAAGCCCCATCCCGGCATTCATTATGTGGTGATATCTAAAAGCCGCGAAAAGCTGTTCTCAGAACTGTACGGAAACAAATGTCATTTGCATGTAGTTCCCAACGGGATTGACCCTATAAGGTTTTCCCGGCTGGACCCCCTTACTGTTAAGCTTATACAGGAACAGAACCTGTTTGAGGCGGAATTCATCATGGTTCAGCCTTCAAGGTTGCACCCCAGAAAGAACATGGAATTGTCCATCCGCGTGACCAAAGCACTTCATGATATGGGCCTCGGGGCCAAGCTGATCGTAACCGGGGCCCATGACCCTCACGAACCAACCACAATGGATTATTATTTCAAGTTGGAAAAACTGGCCCGGGAGTTAGGGGTTAAAGAACACATACTCATAATGGCTGAATATATGTTCCAGAGCGGGGAAAAACTATCAGCGGACCGCATCATCATGCGGGATCTTTACCTTATATCCGACATCCTGTTTCTGCCGAGCTTCCAGGAGGGTTTCGGAATACCCCTGCTGGAATCCGGCATGATAAAACTGCCCGTGGTGTGCTCCAACATACCCCCTTTTCAGGAGATAGGCCAAGACGATGCCTTGTTTTTTGATTTGACAGACTCCCCTGAAAATATAGCCGAAAACATTCTGAAGTTTTCCGAAAAGCCCGGTCCCCAAGGACTTTTCAGGAGGGTAATCCGCAATTACGCATGGGACAATATCTACCGCGAAAAACTCCTGCCCCTGGTTGCCGAGGTAACAGGCACACGCTAAACCTCACAATAAATCAGCTATGCACCGGGTGAGCCTTGCTTGCGTAGGCAGGGATTAGCACTGATTAAGGTGCTTATTATATTCTCCAGGTTATCGCTTCAGGTTCTCGTTTATATATTTAACTATATCATCCGTATATGTACCGGGACCGAATATTTCTGCTATTCCGGCCTTTTTAAGGTCGGCTATATCCTCGTCCGGAATAATCCCGCCGCCGATAACCAGCACGTCATCAACGCCCTTTTCCCTGAGTAATTCCATTATCCTGGGGAAAAGGAAGTCGTGCGCACCCGATAGAATACTCAAGGCTATAACGTCCACGTCTTCCTGTATGGCTGTCTCTACGATCTGTTCGGGACTTTGTCTCAAGCCGGTATAAATAACCTCCATCCCGGCGTCCATTAATGCATTGGCAATAACCTTCACCCCTCTATCGTGTCCATCCAGACCGGGTTTGCAGGCCAAAACCCGTATTTTTCTCTTGGCATCCATCTTAAATCCACCTCCACCAATCTAAAACTACGGTTAAATTTAAAACTCTATATCAATTGACCACGATTTCCTTTAACCTACTGCGGTTGCCGGTTGGTATTCTCCAAACACCTCTCTCAATACATCGCAAACTTCACCGAGCGTGGCATGGGCCTTTACCGCTTCTACTATATGGGGCATTACGTTTTCGTCACCCTCAGCCGCCCCTTTAAGTTTTCCGAGTATATCCTGTACCTGTTTGTTGTCCCTTTCACTTTTCACCTTTTCCAATTTTTTCATCTGGGAATTTCTTACTGCCGGGTCCACTCTAAGCAAATCCTTGGGCGGCTCTTCCCGAACTTGGAACTTGTTTACTCCGATGACTACCCTTTCACCCCTCTCGATCTCTTTCTGGTACCGGTATGCACTATCCTGTATCTCTTTCTGTATAAAACCCTTTTCTATGGCAGCAGGGGCACCGCCCAGCTCGTCTATCTTATCTATGTAATCCTTTGACCTGTTAAAAATCTCCCTCGTCAATTCCTCTACATAATAAGAACCCCCAAGAGGATCTACAGTGTCGGGTACCCCGGTCTCATGGCCTATGAGCTGCTGGGTCCTGAGTGCCACCTGTACCGCCTCTTCGCTTGGAAGACAGAATGCCTCGTCCATGGAATTGGTATGCAGCGATTGCGTTCCCCCAAGAACCGCTGAAAGCGCCTGAAATGCAACCCTTACTATATTGTTTTTCGGTTGCTGTGCGGTCAGAGTGCAGCCGGCGGTCTGGGTATGAAACCTCATCATCATGGATTTTGGATCCTTGGCGTTGAATCTTTCTTTCATGAGTATGGCCCATAGCTTCCTTGCCGCCCTGAACTTCGCTATCTCCTCGAAAAAGTCCAGATGGGAATTAAAAAAGAAGGAAAGCCTTGGGGCAAAGTCATCAACATCCAATCCGGCATTAATGGCCGCTTCTACATAGGCAATCCCGTCCGCAAGGGTAAACGCCACTTCCTGTACCGCCGTAGACCCCGCCTCCCTTATATGATATCCGCTTATGCTAATAGTATTCCATTTGGGTACCTGGCTGGAGCAGAAGGAAAAAATGTCGGTTATAATTCTCATGGACGGCTTGGGAGGGAAGATATAGGTACCCCTGGCGGAATATTCCTTGAGTATATCATTCTGTATGGTACCCCTCAAATCCTTTGAGCCCACACCCTGGTTTTCGGCCACCGCAATATACATGGCCAAAAGTACCGCTGCAGGAGAATTTATGGTCATGGAAGTGCTTACCTTTTCCAGGGGTATCTTATCAAACAATATTTCCATGTCCTTGATTGAATCTATCGCCACCCCCACCTTGCCCACTTCCCCCTGGGCTAAGGGATGGTCCGAATCATAACCTATCTGCGTAGGAAGATCAAAGGCCACTGAAAGTCCGGTCTGCCCCTGTTCCAGAAGATACCTGTACCTCTTGTTTGTCTCCTCAGCTGTAGCAAAACCAGCATATTGCCGCATGGTCCATAACCTACCCCTGTACATGGTGGGCTGAACGCCCCTGGTAAATGGATAATCACCGGGAAAATTGAGTTCCTCCATGTAATCAAAACCAGATATGTCCAGTGGTGTGCCCACCCGTTTAACAGGGATATCCGAGGTATTCACAAATTCGGCTTTTCGTTCTGGTCTTTTTTCAAGTTTTGGCTTTAATTTTTCAGTCCATTTGTCATAGCCTTGTTTTATTTCATCCAATTTATTCTTATCAAACATATTACTCCTCCTTTTCTACCCTGCAATGGCCAGAAAAACGCCTGCCGCCACAACAGTGCCGATTACACCGGCCACATTCGGGCCCATTGCATGCATGAGCAAGAAGTTGCTTTTATTGTATTTCTGCCCCATCATCTGACTTACCCTGGCTGCCATAGGTACGGCAGAAACGCCGGCGGACCCTATCAAAGGATTTATCTTCTCCTTTGAGAGTAAATTCATCAGTTTTGCCAGCAGTATGCCGGCTGCTGTGGAAAAGGCAAAGGCTATTAGTCCCATGACGAAAACAAATATAACATCGGGCTTTAGAAAGCTCTCTGCGGACATGGTAGCACCCACACTTATTCCAAGCAATATGGTAACTATATTCATCAGTTCATTGGCAGCGGCATCTGAAAGCCTTTTGGTAACCCCGCATTCCTTGAACAAGTTTCCCAGCATGAACATGGCCATAAGGGGTGCGGATGCGGGTACGATAAGGCATATAACGAGCACGGTCACCAGGGGAAAGAGTATCTTCTCCCTCTTGGATACAGGCCGCAACTGTTTCATGACTATCTTTCTTTCCTTCTCGGTTGTGAGCAGCCTCATGATGGGGGGCTGGATTATAGGCACAAGGGACATATATGAATAAGCGGCAACAGCCGTGGCACCGAGCAGATGGGGTGCAAGGCGTACTGTTGTGTATATTGTGGTAGGTCCGTCCGCACCTCCTATTATGCCTATGGAACAAGCCTCCGGTATCTTAAAGCCCAGAAAAATGGCACCGAAGAAGGCCATGTAAACACCGAACTGGGCCCCTGCACCCAATAAAAGGGTCTTGGGGTTTGCTATCATGGGACCGAAATCCGTCATGGCGCCCAGGCCCAAAAAGATTAAAGGCGGGATTATCTCCCACTCCAGTCCGTAGTGATAAAATCTCCACAAAAGCCCCTGGCCTTCTTTCATCAAAAAGGTCAGGGGCAGGTTTATAACCAATATGGCGAAACCAATGGGCACCAGGAGCAGGGGTTCATAGTTCTTTGCTATGGCCAGATAGATGAAAAACAATCCTATAAGCCACATAATAATATGCCCAGGGGTCAAGTGCACAACACCGGTTGTAAATGCCAGGTCTAGCATGATAAAGCCTTTCTATTGATTCTCTTTTCTCTCCACGATCCTCAGTATCCCTCCAAAGGCATATATGGCGGCTATCAACAGAGCAAGGGAGCCGAATACGGCACTCAGGCCAAAGATAAAAATCCTTAACGCCATATTCCAGTCAACCATCAGGGTGTCTCCTTGTTTAAGATTCCAAACTAAAAGGGCAATCCTTGAAATTGCCCTTTTAGTAAATTAAAAAATGGTCCTTTTATTCTATTACCACCAAAACGTTATCGGTGCCGACGGAATCACCTTTGTTGCATTTGATCTCCTTGACGGTTCCGGAAGCAGGAGACACTATGGGCATCTCCATCTTCATGGCCTCAAGTATGATAAGCTCGTCATCCTCGTTTACCGTGTCGCCTACACCTACTTTTATGTCTATTATCTTTCCCGCCATGGGCGCTTTTACGTCACTCACTTTCCGTACCTCCTTTTTATGTTTTTATGCAGGTTTGGGGTTGTTATTCCACTCATCCTTGAGTTAACATCTTATAATTTTTATATAGAAATCTTGTCAAGAAGAAATTAAATTAATCCCCAACTCCGCGAGTTGTTTCCGGTTCGCAGGAGAGGGCGCTCCTGTTACTGGACAGGTAGCCCTTTGCGTCTTGGGAAAGGCTATTACGTCCCTTAGAGACCCGGCACCTGCCATAATCGCTACAAGCCTGTCAAAACCAAGGGCCATACCTGCATGCGGCGGAGCACCGTAATTCAAGGCCTCCAGGAAAAAACCGAATTTCTCCCGGGCCTCCTTTTCTTCCAGCCCAAGGATACGGAATATTTCGTTCTGCAAATTTATATCGTGAATTCTCACACTTCCTCCGCCTACCTCCTGACCGTTGATTACCAGGTCGTAGGACCTGGCCCTTATCATCGCCGGATCCTTGTCAATAAAGGCAAAATCTCTTTCAACAGGCGAAGTGAAGGGATGATGGACCGAAACATATCTGCCTTCCTCACTGCTGTATTCCAGCAAGGGGAATTCAGTGATCCACAAAAACGAATAGCAGTCCTCCTTGGCCAGACCAAGTCTTTCTCCCATCTTATTCCTGATATGTCCCAGGGCCTGGTTGGCCTTGCTTGCACTGTCAGCCACGAATATAACAAGATCACCCTCCTCCGCTCCCATTCTGCTCTCAGCAGCCTCTTTTATATCCGGGGACAAAAACTTGGACAAAGGAGATTGCCAGTCCCCGGATTTAATCCTGGCCCAAAATACTCTTTTTGCATCAAAATCTTTCACCAGGTCACTTAAGTTATCGAGTTCCTTGCGTGAAAGTGACGCTGCCCCGCCTTTCACGTTTATGGCCTTTATCACGCCGCCTGAAACGGCTGCCTCTGAAAATCCCCTAAATTCCGATGATTTCATTATGTCCGTAAGGTCTTCCAACTCCATGCCGAATCTGGTATCAGGTCTGTCAGTTCCGTATGTATCCATGGCATTCCGATAGGAAATTCTTTTGAAAGGCCTCGAAACGGTATAATCCATGATCCCAGCGAATATCTCAACCATCAACCCCTCAAATACGTCCATAACGCCTTTTTCATCTGTAAACGACAACTCGAGATCCACCTGGGTAAACTCGGGCTGCCTGTCGGCCCTTAAATCCTCGTCCCTGAAGCATTTAACAATCTGGAAATAGCGGTCGAATCCGGCTATCATTAATAACTGTTTAAACAGTTGCGGAGATTGAGGAAGGGCATAAAAATGACCTTTGCTGATCCGGCTGGGCACAAGGTAATCCCTGGCCCCCTCAGGAGTACTTTTTGTCAAAGCAGGGGTCTCTACTTCCAGGAATCCCTGTTTGCTTAAATAATTCCTTATGTCCAGGGCAACCTTGTGTCTTATGACAAGGTTTTTCAAAAGGTTTGGCCTTCGCAGCTCCAGATATCTGTATTTCAGGCGCAGGTTCTCGGAGGCGTCGATCTTGCCGTCTACCTGAAATGGAAGCAATCCTGTTTCATTTAAAATCTTCAATTCTTTTGCCCTGACCTCTATTTCTCCGGTCGCCATATCTGGGTTTACCTGGCCCTCTACTCTGTGCACAACTTCTCCTTTTACCGCTATAACCCATTCTCCCCTTAAAATACCGGCCTTCCGGTGGATTGACTCATCATGTTCACTGTCAAATACAACCTGCGTAATGCCGCTCCTGTCCCTCAGGTCTATGAATATCAGCTTTCCCATGTCCCTGCGTCTGTTGACCCATCCCATCAGAATGGTCTCTCTGCCTATGTGGACCTTTCTCAGGCTACCGCAGTCATTGGTCCTCTTCCAATCCTCAAGTACGTCTATCTGCACTTTTCCTCCCTTTTCATCCATCAAGATTTCTTCCGGGGGCAAAGGCGTTACTTGCCTATAACATTAATGATTTCATGCACTATATTATCCAGGGGCAATTCTGTTTGCTCCTTGGTAACCATATTCCTCAGAATAACCCTGCCACTTTTTAGTTCATTTTCCCCCACAATCAGAACCTTTTCTGCTCCCTGTCTATCCGCCCGCCTCATCTGTGCCTTAAGGCTCAGGATCCCGTATTCCATTTCCGCATGGAAGCCCGCCTTTCTGATTTCCTGAAGCCAGACAAAGGCCCTGTCCCGAGCATCTTCGCCCAGGGGGACAAGGAATAATTCCGGTCCTTGTTCCTTTTCCCTCTCCTGCCCCAGGAGCTCGACAACCCTTTCCATGCCCACGGCGAATCCTATTGCAGGAACAGCCGGCCCGCCGAGTTCCTTGATCAATCCGTCATATCTTCCTCCCCCTGCAACTGCACTCTTTGCACCTAACCCCGGATTCTGGAGCTCAAAAGTAGTCCTGGTATAATAATCGAGGCCCCTCATCAGACGGGGGTTAATAACAAAATCCACCTCCAGGCTCCTGAGATATTCCAGCACGGAATTAAAGTGATCCCTGCACCCTGTACACAAAAAATCGAGCATGGATGGCGCATCACTTACAACACGATTACATTCATCCACCTTGCAGTCAAAAACCCTGAGGGAATTGGTATCGGCCCTTCTTTGACAATCCGCACAAAGCTGATCTTTTTTGGCCTGAAGGTAATCTTTCAATTCCCTGCGAAACGGCTCCCTGCAAGTAGGACAGCCCAGGGAATTCATGTTGAGTTCGCAATCTTCGATACCAAAAGAAAAAAACAGATACACCATCATGAATACTATTTCAGCGTCCGATACAGGCCCCGAATCACCTATTAGCTCCGCATTGACTTGATGGAACTGCCTGGTCCTTCCTTTTTGGGGCCTTTCGTACCTGAACATCGGGCCAATAGTGAAAAGTTTTCTTAAGGGATTGGAATCATAAAGCCTGTTCTCTATATATGCCCTTAATACCGAAGCTGTGGCCTCCGGCCTCATGGATAAATTTTTTCCCTTTCTGTCCGGAAAGGTATACATCTCCTTTGATACGATATCCGTATCCTCCCCTATGCCCCGGGCAAAGAGTTCCGTCTTTTCCAGCACGGGAATCCTTATCTCCTTGAACCCGAAAAGCCTGAATATTCTCTTGGCCTCTGATTCGATCCTTTCCCAAGTCCCGATCCGATGGGGAAGTATATCCTTAAAGCCTTTTATTGCCCTGTATTGCAAAACAATCCTCTATCTTAAATTCCTTGTGTTTCAATCCCGATTGTGCAGTAGCCACCTACTGCACAATCGGGATTGAAAAGTTATACACTCTCAATAAACCGTACCTAAAAGGGAATTAAATTCCGTGCTGTTTTTAACTTTCCTGAAATAGGATTTTTTACCAGTCACCTCTTCTTCAGTCAATGTTTTTAAGTTTATAAAACATTGAGATTTACTCAGAACACCGGTCATAAGAGCAAAATTCGAAAGGATGAAGGCTGCTTTAAACCGGTTTTGAGGGGATAAACCTACCCCGAATTAAGGGCCCGAAGTGCTACATGTCTGACAAGCCTCGGTGGAATAATGCCCCTCAGGTTAATATGATCCAGTCTGGGAAATTCCTTCCCGTTATAAAGAAAAACCATTCCGTCCAGCAGGGGAGGATCCAGGTGGGGCTGGGTAAAGGTAGCTGCAATCATATAAAATGTCGTGCGTGCCCCTGTGGAACCCTGGAAAAAATATTTCATAGCCTCCTCGCCAGGGTCTATCATGTTAATAAATCCTATTCGAATGGAGCCTGAAGGTATGGATATGTTTTCCACTTTTATTATCTCAAAACGGATATCCGATTTATTGTCCTCATAGGTGCTCGAGAAGTAGCCTTTTGAGAGATTTTTTCCTAAAATGTCCAGGGCATCCGCCACTGTGGTATCTGAAGACAATTCAACCTTCTCCGGACCACTCAAAAAAGAACGTTGATCTGAAGAGAAGGTATAGAGCTTAGCATCTCCTATCTTTTGGGAGACCTGCCCTTTTTCCTGCTCACGTGTGCAACCTGAGCCTACAACCAGAACAAATACTAAAAATAAACCCATTTTAGATCTTAGCATAGCTTTGCCTCCCTAATCTTGATGGCTTCGCAAAAAATTCAATTTCTACAGCGCGCCGTCTCTCCGGACACCAATTCTTATTGAGATCTTAGATCAATTTTACAATAAAACCTAACACGTTTATCCCTCTTTCAGTTTTTCCAGTCTGCACATGAAACTCCTGTTGGAAGGTGTTGCAGTAACAGGGTCCCTTATTTCATCGTCGGTAAGGTTATTCAATCCAAGCGCTTTATCCGCTTCACCCCATCCCCAGGCAATCATAATGGAACCAGGGTGGACTTTATCGGAAATTCTGGCCTTCATTCTCATCTCCCCCCTGGGGGTTCTAATTCGCAATAATTCCCGGTCCACAATGTTCCTTTGAACCGCATCCTCAGGGTGGATATCCACGAATCCCTCAGGTTCCAGGCTCAAAAGCGAGGGGATATTGCGAAACTGGGTATGGGTAAATCGGTTACTTCTTTCTCCGCTGATACCGATAAACGGGTATTTTTCCCTTTTTTCAGAAAAACTTAAGGGATTTTTCATATCTCCGTCTATATAGGGTAAAGGCAAGTATCCATTTTCCTGAAGTTTTTTTGAGAAAAACTCAACCTTGCCGGAAGGGGTGGCAAATCCCCTGCTTCGGAATTTTTCGAATTCCTGCCCTTCAACACTTATTCCCTCAGGTTTTTCCCTGAGCATTTCCACGGTAATGTATGCCGGTTCCAGTTGGTAATCAATGGCCTGTTCTACGGTTTCCCAGGGAAAATCGGCTTCCAGTCCCAAGTGCCTGGCCAATTCAAAGGTAATCTTCCAATCGGGCCAACTCTGACCAACGCAGTCAATAACCTGGTTTTGAAGAATCACGGTATTGCTCCGCATATAGGCCCTATTTAGCTGCGTCTTTTCAAAACAACTGCTTGCCGGCAGCACTACGTGGGCAAATTTTGCGGTTCGATTGAAAAACAGATCTATGACCACAAGAAATTCCAGTTTTTTTAAGGCCTTTTCGACACGATTGGAATCAGTCATTGTTACGGCTGGATTGCCGGATTGAACTATCAGCATTTTAACAGGATAAGGTTTTTCATCGAGAATGGCATCCACGAGGCAGGACTGGGCATGCATGCCCCATGTTTGGTGAAACTTGTTGAAAAGTGGATAATTATGTGTAACCGGCAGAATATCTTTAGGTACCCGTTCTTTCAGCTGAATATTTTTTATGGGTACGGGCTGAGGGATGAAATCTCCCCCCTCCCTATCCAGATTACCGGTTAAGGCCCTAAGAATGCAAACCGATCTGGTTGCCTGAAAAGCCTGAACCTGCATGTCAAGTCCGTTGCCCTCGATGATGCAAGCAGGCTTCGATCTTGCGTAAAGGCAGGCCACATCCTCAATCATATCCGATTCCAACCAAGTTTCCCCAGCGATCCTGTCAGCGGGGAATTTAGCGGCAGCCGCCTTAAGTTCTTGAAATCCAACAGAAAAATTTTCAACGAATCCCTTATCATAAAGTCCTTTATTTATGATCTCATTGATCATGGCCATAGCCAGCAGGCCGTCGCGGCCTGGTTTGATCTGCATCCAAATATCCGCAATGTCGGCCATGAGTGTTCTGACCGGGTCAATCACAACAAGCCATGTACCTCGACGCTTGGCCTCCTGAATGGATTCAAACACTGAGGGTGCAGTATTTCTGTCGTTCTTTCCCCAGACTATTATGCATTTGGCCTTTTCGGGCTGTGGTACAGTCATAGCTCCGTAAGTATACACATGGGCCATCTCTCGGGCAACATGACATACTGATCCGTTTCCAATGGTATTCGGCGAACCAAAGGCATTCATCAACCGGTTTGCATAATCCCACGGAGCTCCCCAATCAGCTGCCATTCCCCGCAGCCAGGCAATGCTCTCAACACCCTGCCCCCTCTTGAATTTTTGAAATTTTTTTGCCACGTAATCAAGCGCCTCCTCCCAGGAGGTCTCCCTGAATCCTACTCCGGAAATATTTTTTTCCCTGATAAGAGGCTTAATCAACCTGTCCTTTGAATAAACTATATCCGCTGCGGATTGAAGCCTTGGACATTGCACCCTTTTCTCAAGGGCTAAGGTGGACTTTCTTTGAGCTGAAATCAGCCTCCCTCCCTTAACCTCTGCTATCACAGGACAACATGCCGAACAAAAACGACAAACGGTATCTACTTTCATGGCTATTCATATAAAAGTTGGCTGCTTCAAAATCATTCAGGGGACCTAACGGGTGGCCTTCACAAAACAGCTTCGAATCAATTCGTAATGATTGCAGTGATTACGGATCTTCCACCATACATGCCCCAACTCATGGATATTCCATTGCGGAAAAATATGCTCCCCCTGACCCCTCAATAAATCCATTATATTATCCATCCCCCTTCCGGAATACGGACCCTTTTCCTTTCCGCCCAGCCAGTCCTTTTCATTGGCCGCATCCGTAGACCAGGAAAAGGGGTCTGACAAAAGAAACTGTGCTTCCTCCTGCTTGGCCAGGCGATTCACTTCTTTCAAATGGATCATAGGCTTGGAAATTTTGTCAATTAAATTCAACGAGGCCTGCGCGGAGAAGATTCCTGCCCTGAAAGGCAAAGCCTGACAATCAGCCACGATAAACTCTACTTTCGAGGTATCCCATTGCTTCGGCAATTGAATTGTTTCCTCGCAGGTCAATAAGCCCTCTTCCGCCAAAGTCACTTTTACCTGTCCCGCAACCATAAGTTTTCTGGCAATTTGAATGAATGAACTGGAACTATCCACACCAATTACAAAACTGGCTTTCCGTGTCATCTCAAGGCTAAATCTTCCAACCGCGGAACCTATATCCAGGCATAAACCGGCATTGGGTTTTATAAGTCGGGCCCACTCCCTGTAAGCGTTGGTTGCTTCCGGGTCATGCAAGAGATCCCCATAGTGGCTCCAAAGGTAGGATGAAATTGTAGATGGTTTCCCGTATTTCCCATTCGCCCTTACCGCTGAGTTATGACCGGGCTCCAGGAAGGCTGTGCCTTCAAGAATCGGGTAAACCCTGCCGCAATTTTTACAAAAAAGACGGCCTTTCAAGATATCACTGGACTTTTTTTCCCTCACCTCTGTTTTGAGCTTGTGCTCCCCGGGCAAACAGGATGGGCAAATGAGAATATCAAGAAGTTCTTCTTTCATGCACTTCTCTTTTTCCGTCCCTTATTCTTTTTTAAACCCAGATTGTGCAGCAGCTGGCTGCTGCACAATCTGGGTTTAAACAAAGCCCTCCGCCAGGGGGAGTGAAGGAAAAAATTGAGAGTTGGCCTTGTGGGGCCGGAGAACCTTTCAACCGTTCTGGATAGGTAACTTAAAACAATTTTTTCAGGCCTTATCCGGAGTGGCAAACAAGATGCGCAACCCCAAATTGGAGCGGCCGACATGCACACGGTTTTGGTGGATAAACTCGATGCAATACCTCAACTGCCAGCCTTTCCTTTTTCATATATTTCTCTGACAATTTCCAGTTTGGATTTGCCGGTTGTATCAATATTGAGCCGCTTCACCTCTTCCTCAATAAAAGGCAAATTCTCGGAAATCAATGTATAGGCCGTTTCAAATGATTCAAAATATTCGTTTTCACCCTTTGCCTTATTGTATGAATCATACGCCTCGGCAACGAAACGTACCGGGTCTTTAACAAAAAAATTACTTAAAAAATTGCGTTTTGATTTATCTACCACCTTTAAAACCTTTCAATATCCCCTTAATGGTCCATGTAACACGAGCTGATCTCATCGGACTCTGAATGAAAATGGATATCCTTTATCTCCCACCATCCAGGATTCCTCCAGACTGCCGGAATATCGTCTGGACTTTTCCAAATCCCGATAAGGTTATAATCATTCGAATTCAATCTCCTGGAAAGAGATTCGAATCTTTTTTTTGCTTCATTCTCTTTGTAATAATTAAAAAAGGAAACCCCTATTATAGATTCCGTGATATCGGCGTCTTTTACGGCATTTACATTCTGTTTTCCATCAATTACATAATGAAAAGAGGGCTTATCCCCGGCGCCGACGTACCTGGGTGCCTGACCAGTCATGAAACAGAATGATGAGATGATTTTGTCAAAGACAAAAAAGGTCGCTTGCCAACCGGGAAAGTCACGATCAATTCCCCCTGGAGATACTACTTGATGGAACTCTCCCTTGTCATCTATCAGGGCCAATCCATCAGCCCGGTAGTCACGCCATTTATTGGGTGCCGAACAATAGAAATCAATATCAGCCTTGGATGAATATATCACAATGCACATATTGCCGGCCACAAAGAGCCCTTCATCCATGGTACGCCCCCCTTCAAAGGAGGGCGTACCCGTGGAATCGAAATCCGGACCCCTTCTATAAAGCTGTTCAACATGCGAAAAAGACTCAAATATTTCTTCCTCAACATCGGGGAAATAACGTACAATAAGGGGAATCCCGACAACAGTGTTGTTTTCCGGTTCAGGAGCTGACGTGCTATTATTGCCTGAGACAATGTATCCCTCCTGAACCGTAAGGGAATAAGCGCCTCTTTTTTCATTAAGCCACAGATACCACTGGGGAAAGCCTCCCTGTGTAGAGCCCTGTGATATCTGAGAAAATCCCATGTATCTTCGTGCAGCATCGTTTTGAAATACCTTTTGAAATAATTCGGTTAAAAAGGTTTCAACATCGACAACGGGATCAATATTTCGTTCAAAAGGCACTTTCATTTACCTGTTAATATTTATTTTTTCAACCGATATCCCGGCCACCTGTCCATAAAATAATCCTGGATCATAATCAGGTTTATGACCA
>CAZZPR010000055.1:0-22514 GCA_964655655.1 uncultured Desulfobacteraceae bacterium
TACCAAGGGGAAATCAAGGCTTTTCTTCCTGCCTCCATATTCTCCGGGATTGAATCCGGTAGAGTGGGTTTTGGCCGGGTTAGTAAGTCTAAATTGGCCTTGAACTTTTAGCAATATAATGTATTCTAGTTAACTTAGCTTGAGTTGAATTTTTCCGTAAGGTAGGGAAACATTAGAGTTGATTTAACTTGGAAACCTTTGCAAAACATGACATTGTTTGTCATAAAAAAAGATGATGGTGCTTTTCTGAGGTGACCGTCGGGAGGGTGCCGTTCTTTTCGTGACTTACCAGATACGAGTTTCTGGTTGCTGGATGCTGGTTTTACAAGAAACACCTTCTTTTTGTCTTTTCAGCAGCAAGCAACCGGTGACCAGTATTTAGTGACCAGCAGAAAAGACCGGCCCGGGAGACCTGGAACAGAAGAAAAGCACCACCATCTTTAAAAAATATGAGTTATGCAAAGATCTCACTTGGATTATTAAAAATATATGTATATCAATAAATTGCATAAATACCGATACATTAAGTTGTCATCCCGGGTAATTGGCATGACCCGTTTTCATCTTCTTTTATTGTGCCTCCCGTTTTTGGCCTTTACAGGGTTTTCCTGCCGGGGAGAAGAGGTCTCCGGCGAAGGCATCGTTATAGAAGCGGGAAAAACCTCTACAACCGTGGATGATATAAAAAAGCTCGTGGACGTCATCTCATTTGAAAGCGAAATTCCCAAAGAAAAAATATGGGCATCAATAGACAGCCTTGTTGAAAAACTCGTGGAAGAATTACTTATACTGGAATACGGAAGAAAAAATTCGGTTACCCTGGATGAAATGGAATTGAAAAAGGCAATAGATGAGGTTACCAGGGATTACCCCGGAGACAGCTTCAAGGAAACCCTGATCAACAACTGTATAGATTACAAGACGTGGAAAGAAAGGTTAAAAAGGCAGCTGTTGATTCAAAAAATCATCAGAAGGCAAACGGAATTACTGGCATCTGTAACTCACGGGGAAATCAAGTCGTATTACGAGGAAAATATGGAAGAATTCCGGCATCCCCGGAGGGCAAAGATAATACAGGTTATTACCAAAACAAAAAAAGAGGCAGAGGACATATTAAGCCGGCTCAAAGAGGGCGATGATATGGCTGATATTTTAGATGAAAAGTCCGTTTGTTCAGGTTTCCAGGGACAAAAGGAACAATGGGTAACCGAAAAAATGTTCCCGCCTGCTCTTGCGGAGGAAATATTTTCCCTCCCCCTGGGCGGGGTAAGCAGGATTATAAAAACCCCTTATGGATTTCATTTGGTAAAGGTAATAAAAAAGGAAAAACCCGGGATAAAAAAACTTTACGAGGTCATTGATAAAATAGAAGGACGACTCCTGAATGAAAAGACGGGAAGATTTTACCAGGAGTGGCTGACAAGCCTGAGAAATACTTATACTGTTAACATAAATCAGGAACTTTTGGACAGGATTGCTAAGGAATGAAGAAATTAAAGAACATCTTTTTGTGTTTAGCCGTTGCTATGCTTCTTACGGCCACCTGCAAGGTTTACGGAGAAGTAAACAACAGGGTCGTGGCCATGGTAAACGAGGATATAATCACCCTGCACGAGCTGAAAACCGCCATTGAAAGATTTACGGGTTTGGACATAGAAGACTTAAAGTCCGCTGACAGGGACCGATATTACCAGATCAGGGAAGCCATATTGAATAATCTTATCAATGAACTTATAACAGAACAGCAGGTGAACCAACTGGGCATTAAGGTCACAAAAGAGGAAACAGACAAGGCCCTGGACAGGGTTAAAAGGATTAATAACCTGACGCAGGAGGACCTGCTTTACAGCATCAAAAAGGAAGGCCTCAGCCTGGAGGAATACAGGGAAAATATAAAGAAGCAGATTCAGCACTTTAGGTTGCTGGATCACGAGGTAAAATCAAAAATAGTGATTACCGAGGAAAATCTAAAAAAGTATTACAATGACCATAAGGAAAAATACCACCAACCCGGTAAGGTCAAGCTGGGCCGGATATTTTTGAAGACCGGAAATCCCGGAGACGGTGAGGAAAAGGCGGCGGCGAGAAAAACGGGCCTTGAGATAATGAAAAGTCTTGAACAGGGAAGGCGCTTTTCCGATATGGCCAGGCAGTACTCCCAAGGGCCGGCTGCAAACGAAGGGGGCGATTTGGGGTGGATAAAAGTTTCCGAGCTCGATCCTGAAATGAGAGAAATGATAGCCGATCTATCCCCGGGGGAATTTACTGGCCTGTGTCCTTCTCCCCATGGTTTCCATATAATTAAACTATTAGAAAGAAAACACGGGGGATTAAAGGAATTTAAAGAGGTAAAAGACGCTATTTACGCCGGGTTATTCAGGGAGAAGGTGGAAAAAGGATACGCCGAATGGTTAAAAAAGATGAGAGAAAAATCCTTTATCAAGATAACCTTTTAGCGATATGCATTGCAATCCAGTGCATTCTGCAATGAAGCACCCTCTCAGCCGGTGGCGGGCAAAGACATTGGTTCAGCCGAAAACCATGAATCTATAATTTGAGTTAATGGAAAAGACACCTGAAAATAAGAACGGAAACAGCCGGCCAGAAGAAACCGGACTGGGAAAACTGCTGAGAAATGCCAGGGAAGAAAGAAATTTGGACCTGGAGGAAGCGGTCAGGGTTACCAAGATAAGGCGTTATAACCTCGAGGCCCTGGAAAACGAGGACTGGGAAAAGCTGCCCAACCAGATCTTTGTCAAGGGATTCCTCAGGTCATATACCCGGTTTCTCGGGCTGGACGAAAAGATGGTGGTGGACCGGTATTCCAAAACCCAGGCTCTCTCCCAGAAGGAGCATGAAAAGATACTGAAGGAAATGAAACCCCGGCCTAAAAGATGGCGCCCGGTTCTAATCGCCCTGGTCTTGGCACTGATCCTGGTCCTGGCCCTGTATTATTTGAAAAAGGGAAACGTGTCCGTGGTTAAAAAGATTTTCAACTATGCGGAGACACCGAGCCATTTGGAGGAAATGGAAGGAAAAGACATAGAAGTTCAACCCGGTGAGCCGGAGCCCGGGGACGAAACCAGTGAAGATATTGCTTCCGGGCCGGGAAATGCAATTGAAGAGCAGGAGCAGGAGATATCGAAAATCCCTACTCAAATGCCTGAGCTGCAAGTCCAGGCGTCCCCGGAAGAGGAGGCCCCTGAAGATATGGCTGGTTCGGGGGGGCAGGTCTTTCCAGCGGAAGAGCAAGCGCCTGAAACCGCTTCTGCGGATTCAGAGAGGGAAACCCCTTCATCTGCCCAATATAGCCTAAGCGCAACGGTTAAGAGCAGAACCTGGCTTTCCATATCCATCGACGGGCGCAAGGCAAGGGAATATCTTTTTCAGGCCGGAGAAAATATCACCTGGAAGGCAGAAAAGGGCTTTGCCCTCCTGGTAGGGAATGCAGGGGGACTGGAACTGGCCTTTAACGGAGAAGCCCTGGATCCGCTTGGTCCGGAGGGAAAGGTAGTGAGATTGAGGCTTCCGGAGGAATATAACCCCGAAGCACCGCTGTTTATACCGGAAAACCGGCAATAGGAAGGAACCTTTGAAAAACGTATACGACATATTAAACGAAAGGGGATTCGTCGAACAGGTTACGGACCGGGATGCGGTTAGAAAAATACTGGAAGAGCCCACAACATGTTACATCGGTTTTGACCCCACTGCAAAAAGCCTGCATATAGGCAGCCTGCTGCCCATTATGTCGCTCGCCCATATGCAGAAACACGGCCATAAGCCCATAGTGGTCCAAGGAGGGGGTACCGCCCTTGTTGGGGACCCAAGCGGAAAGGATGAAATCAGGCCGGTCCTCTCAATGAGCCAAATCGATGAAAACGCCGCAGGGATTAAAGGGCAGCTCTCGCGTTTTATAGATTTTACAGACGGCCGGGCCCTTATGCTTAACAATGCGAACTGGCTTTTATCTTTAAGATATATAGATTTCCTCAGGGACATAGGCAGACATTTCAGCGTAAACAGGATGCTGGCAGCGGAGAGCTACCGCCAGAGGCTGAAGACCGGGCTGAGCTTTCTGGAATTCAATTATATGCCCCTCCAGGCCTATGATTTCTGGTATTTATATAAGAGCCATAACTGCGTTTTGCAGATGGGGGGAAACGATCAATGGGGAAACATCCTTGCAGGCACCGAGCTGACCAGAAGGCTGGAGGGGAAGACCACACATGGTCTTACCTTTCCCCTGATTACCACGGCCGACGGATTCAAGATGGGCAAGACAAACAAGGGGGCCGTTTGGCTTGACCCGGAGCTGACTTCTCCTTATGAATATTACCAGTACTGGATCAACGTGGACGACAGGGATGCAATAAGATTTCTTTTATATTTCACCTTTGTCTCCCTGGAGGATATCAGGGAACTTTCCCATCTTAAAGGGGAAGATATAAGAAAGGCAAAGGAGATACTGGCCCATGAGACCACAAAACTCTGCCACGGCCAAAAAGAAGCCGACATGGCCAGAAAGGCCTCGAAACAACTGTTCAGCCAGAGACAAACAAAAGATATCGAGGGAGTACCGGGCTACACTATGAGCGGTGCTGATTTGGGAAACGGCATCCAGGCCTACGTACTTCTCCACGAGACCGGGCTGTGCAAGACCAGGGGGGAAGCCAGAAGATTGATAGCCCAGGGCGGGGCCTATATCAATGAAACCAGAATACCGTCATTTGAGCAATTAATCGGACCCGGGCACTTTCAAAATAACATCGCATTGCTTAGAACAGGAAAGAAGAATTATCTGAAGGTCTATTTGCAAAATTAGGCCGGGATTACGGAGCCCGAGGCCGGCCCCTTCCGTAATATCCACATTAATCTTGATTTGGTTTTTATATTAATCCAGGGAAATGAACCAAAAAAAAGAAAAACACCAGGCAGATCAAGAAAAACCCGAGCACACCACTAAGGCCAAGGGCCGTGCCCTTCCGCCTGTGCCCAGGGAAAAAGCGGATTCCCTGGTACCTTATGATCCCCTTCAGCTGTACCTGATGGAAATAAGGGGCCACAGCATTTTGACCAAGGAAGAAGAAATAGAATTGGCCATAAGATATAAGGAAAAAAACGATCTGTCTGCAGCCCATAAGCTCATCCTTTCCAATCTCAAGCTGGTGGTTAAAATCGCCATGGATTTTCACAGGTACTGGATGAAAAATCTCATGGACCTTATCCAGGAAGGAAACATCGGTCTTATGCAGGCAGTAAAGAAATTCGATCCGTACAAGGACATTAAATTTTCCTATTATGCATCCTTCTGGATAAAGGCGTATATAATAAAATTCATCATGGAGAACTGGAGACTGGTAAAGATAGGCACCACCCAGGCCCAGAGAAAGCTGTTTTTCAACCTGGCAAAGGAAAGGGAAAGGCTTCTTTCTCTGGGGTATGAACCGGAACCCAAACTTATCGCCCAGCACCTGGACGTAAAAGACGACGAGGTGGTGGAAATGGGCCAGAGGCTCGATACCTGGGAGGTTTCCCTGGACAGCCCGGTAAAAGAGGGTGCCAAGCAGGACTACAGCTCTTTCCTTCCGTCTCCGGAATCAGACATAGACAGCCAGCTTTCCGTAAGGGAAAGAAAGGACCTGCTCAGGGAAAAACTGGAGGAATTCAGGGAGACACTGCCTGAAAAGCAGAGACATATATTCGACAACAGGATAATGTCCGAACAACCGCTCACATTACAGGAAATAGGAGATCAATACAATATTTCCAGGGAAAGGGTCCGGCAGATTCAATCGAGGATCTTGAAAAACGCCAAGGAATGGCTTAAGGAAAAGATACCGGATTTTGAGGAAGAATTCTCCGACATATCAAATGATTAAAAGGGCCGTAAACCTATTCGTATTTTCTCTTTTTCTTCTTTCGGTCACCGGTCTGTCCTGTGTGGCCGTGGAACAAGAACCTGTCCTTCACCGGCACTTCACCCCTGGCATGGAAAAAACCTCCCTTCAATCCGCTTACCGGAATTACGCCTATGCGTGTATTGCCCTGGAAAGAAGAGATTATAAGCAGGCGGAGATATACCTTAGAAAAGCCATTAAACATGATCCTTCCTCCGCCTATCTCCTCGGAAAACTATCCAGGCTACTTGTGGAAGAAAACAGGGCGAAAGAGGCCCTTCCCTTTGCCCGCAAGGCATTCGAGCTTGCACCCGAAGACCTTGAGGCCCATAGGCTCCTGGCAAAAATTTACTACCTGTTAAACAAATTGGAGCTGGCGGAAGCGGAGTACCGAGATATAATCAAAAAGGAGCCCGAGGACAAAGAGGCCCTGCTTAATCTGTCCACCCTGTATATAAGGATTAAAAAATACGATTTGGCGCTAAGGGAACTCTCCGTACTGATAAAATATAATCCGGACCTGGCAGTGGCCCATTATTACAAGGGCAGGGTATACACCAATCTCGAACAATACGAGGAGGCGGAAGAATACTTTGAAACCGCCCTCGATCTGGACCCAGACTTTCTTCCATGCCTGGCTGACCTGGCCATGCTTTATACCGGCAGGGATAAAATTGACCGGGCCATAGAGCTTTACGAACATATCTTAACCCTCTACCCCGAGAATACGGTGGCCATGGAAAGGCTTATAGACCTTTACTTTAAATCCGGCCGTGAAGACCTGGCGAAACAGGTTGCCGAAGAAATGGACAAAATCCTCCCGCCCGGAGACCCTAAAAGAAAACGGCTCGGCCTTTTATATCTCAGGCGCGGCAAAATAGGCCAGTCCGTACAGGAACTGAAATCTATAGTATCTGCATGGCCCGATGACAGGGAGGCCTTATATTACCTGGCCATTGCGCTGCAGGAGAAAGGCGATCTGGAAGAGGCATACCAAAACTTCGAACTCCTGGGTCCGGATACCAAGTATTTTATAAATGCCAGGCTCCGCATGGCCTACATACTGGAAACCCAGGAAAGAAATGACGGGGCCGTGGCCCTGCTGGAGGAAACAATAAAACAAAGGGAGTCCGAACCCCGGCTCTACATGATGCTGGCCTCCCTTTATGAGATAGGGAAAGACTACCATAAGGCAATAGAGGTTCTGGAACAGGGCATAGAATACAATAAAGAAAACACCGGACTTATATACAGGCTAGGTGTAGTATTTGAAAAACTGGACCGGACCGAGGAATGTATCCGGAGGATGGAAAGGGTGGTAGAGATAGATCCCGGACATGCGGACGCCATGAATTACATAGGCTATACCTATGCAGACAGGGGAATCCACCTGGACAGGGCCCAGGAACTGATAGAGAGGGCCCTAAGGCAGAAGCCAGACAGCGGCTATATACTGGACAGCCTGGGATGGGTATATTTCAAGAAAGGCCTCTACGACAAGGCCCTCCGGGAATTGAAACGGGCCGTGGAATTGACCCCTGAAGACGCGGTAATATTCGAGCATTTAGGCGATGTTTATTTGAGGCAGAAAAACCTCTCAAAGGCGTTGGAGGTTTACAAAAAGGCAAGGTCTCTGGACATGTCCAACCGGGACAGGCTCGAGCAAAAGATAAAAGACACAGAAGAAAAACTAAAGGATAATCCGCCTTGTTTCCCCTGAAGAAACGAAGAAGATTCCACGCCCTTTTATCCATATCCGCCCTGGTCCTTTTCCCAGCCTGTGCACGCATTGAGCCCCTGCCCCCGGGCCAGCCCTTTACCCGGGAAAAAACCGCGGAACTCATATCCGGATTGAGAAAAAAGGCACGCATTCTAACCGATTTTCAAGGCCTGGGAAAACTTACCTTAATCAGGACCCTGTCCGAAACCGAGGAAAACCTGTTTGCAGTGGGGGCCTCGCCCCTGCGGATGAGGCTGGAAATCAGCCACCCCTGGGGAAAACCCCTCTTTCATATTGTGGCGGATGAAAAAAACCTTTCCGTGTTATCCCTGCTCGAAAAAAGGCTTATTCTGGTATCCCCGGAACCGGGCGCGGCGAGACCACCTGTCCTGTTCCAGCTTGGCCTGGATTCCGCATGGAAGATACTCTCGGGCCTGGCCCCGGTACTGCACCATAAAAAGGCGGTCAGCTTCAAACCCAATGAAATCGAAATCTACAATGCCAAAGGTAAAAAAATCCAGAGGATCTGCTTTCATGGAAACCCCCCTGTGCCGCGTTCCGTTTACTTCCCGGGCAAACACATAGTCCTGACGTTTTCCGATTACAAGCGTTTCCCGCAGGGCCTGTTTTCCCGGAATATAACCGTTAAAGACCGCCTTAATAAAAGAACCCTGAACATAAGGTACAAGGATTTAAAGCTCAACAGGGCCGTGCCCGAGGAGGTCTTCAGGATACATATACCGGAGGGGTTTAAAGTAGTCAGGATGGAGCCCGGGGAATTCGACCTGCTTAAGCCCGGTCGGGGGAAAACCCCATGAGATTCGTCGTTGACACCATGCTCGGAAAACTTGCCTCATGCCTGAGGATCTTGGGATATGATACCGTGTTCCGCAAGAGGTATAAAAACGAGGAAATCCACCGCCTGACCGGCGAGGGAAGAATCCTGCTTACCAGGGACCGTGCGAGGGCCGCGGCCTTTCCCGGCTCCGTATTCACCAGCCACGACCTGGTCAGGGACCAGCTAAAGGAGGCGGATCAAAAACTGGGACTCTCCAGGGACCGTGAAAACTGGTTTACCAGATGCATTGTATGCAACTCGGTCCTCACCTGGGCGGACCCTGAGCAGGCAAGGGATAAGGTGCCGGATTTCGTACTGTTCAATTACAAGGATAAAATCAAGCACTGTCCGTCCTGCAACAGGTTTTACTGGCCCGGCACCCACAGGGACAACATGTTAAAAAGGCTCAGGGATTGGGGTTTCGATTAAGGCACCCTGTTGATAAGGCGATTGATCCTCATTATAATTTTTATAACGGGCCGTCCGGCGCGGGCCTGTCGTAAAAAGCACCGCGGTCCCTAAAACCGCAGCCATAATCTTTTGAAATGGTATGAGGAATTAACAAAATAATACAATTTTTACCTCCAAAAAAAAGATGATGGTATTTTTCTGGAGTGACAGGCGGTAGGGTGCTGTTCTTTTCGTGACCCCGAGCGCAGCGAGGGGAATGGGGAGGAAGGAAGGTTTCCCTAATAGGTAAATCGCAGAAAAGGCCGGCCCGGGAGACATGGAACTGAAGAAAAGCACCACCATCTTTAAAAAAATAGGCATAAAAATAAAGCAAAGGAGGTTTTTATGGAAATATACCTTATGCAGCACGGACCATATCTTACGGAGGACCGGGACCCCGAGGAGGGTCTCAGCCCGGAGGGCAAAGAAACCATCCGCACAAGCGGCAAGGCCCTGAAAAAAATGGGGATCGAGTTTGACCTGATTATTTCGAGCCCCAAGAAGAGATCAAAACAGACAGCAGTCATAGTAGCAGAGGAAACAGGCACGCCGTCCGAAAATATCGTTGAAACGGAAAAGGTAAAGGCCAAAACGCCGCCGGAGGACACCGTAAAAGCCCTGGCCGAATATGCTGACAATGAGCGGATCTTGATAGCCGGGCACCTCCCCTCCCTGGCGGAAACCTCATCTTTCCTGTTGACCCGGGATTCCGGGGCCAAAATAGAGTTTGAAAAGGGCGGTTGCTGCCTGATCATGGCGGAAGAGCTTTCCACTCATTCCGGTCGCCTTATGTGGTACCTGACCCCGGATCAATTGAAATTGATAGCGGATTGATCAAGCCTGACCCAGGGGTTTTTTCATCCATGATATCATCTATAAAGGGGTCATAGGCCCGGCACACAACTACTTGGGGATGAAATTTTTAGCCCAGATTGCGCGGTAGTCGGCTGCTGCACAATCTGGGTTAAACCGCCAAAAAACAGGGAACCGTTTCCATGAACAAACATATTCTAAGCGCGGTGCCTTTCGGGCTTTTTTTCTTATCCGGGGGTTGCGCCCTGGTGTATGAAGTGGTATGGAGCCGAACACTGGTACCTGTGCTCGGCAACACCACCATTGCAGTTGCCTCCATACTGGCCGCTTATATGGCTGGATTATCCCTGGGAAGCTATTTCTGGGGCCGATATGCAGATGCCCACAAAACCAATTTCCTGAAGCTGTTCGGAATCCTAGAGCTCGGCACCGGCATCATTTCCCTATGCCTTTACCTTCTGATTTCCTTCATTATTCCCTTTGACGTCTGGGTGGCCAGGGTGGCAGGAATGGATAGTGTATCCAGGATCGGTTTCCGGTTCGGAACGTGTTTCACCCTTTTTCTTCCCCTGACGTTTCTTATCGGCGGAACTTTTGCGGTACTTGGCAAAGCGGTTATCAGGCCGAATCATCATTTCGGGGGCAAAACCGCCCTGCTTTACGGGCTGAATACGGCAGGAGGTGTTCTCGGGGTATTCCTGGCGGGTTTTTTCCTGATCAGACTACTGGGCCACCGCTACAGCCTTTTTCTTACTTCGGCCCTTAACGCTGCCATAGGCCTGGGTGCATTGGCGGCGGCGGGAAAGACCGTTCCTTTTGGTGAGAAGGCGGCGGAACTTGCGGAAAAATTTGATAAACAGGTCGAAGGATACAAAAAAGGCCTTGTCCCTGCGATATTGGCCGGAGTCGCAGTATCCGGGTTTTGCGCATTGGCCTATGAGTTGCTGTGGACCCGTCTCCTGCTCCTGGTTATGGACAATTCGGTATATTCTTTTGCAGTGGTTCTTATGTTTTTTCTGCTCGGAATTTCTCTGGGTGGATTAATCGGTTCCTTTCTGCTCAAAAGGATAACCAGGCAAGGTCTTTTTTTCGGAGCCCTTCAGATAGGAGTAGCAATCTCCGCGTTTTTATTTCCCTTTTTTATATTCTATATACCCCAGCCCGCGGCAAAATCCTACTTCAGCTTTCTGTTTTTAAATTCCCCGGCCCTAATGCTTATTCCCACTACCTTCATGGGCATGACCCTGCCGGTAGGCGCACACATATATCAGCAGTTTAAACAGGAGGTGGCAACAAGCATAGGTACGGTTGTCGGCATAAACACCCTGGGCGGCGCAGGAGGCGTTGTAACGGCCTGCTTCTTTTTGATCCCGGTTCTGGGGTTTCAGGAAAGCCTCCTTATGCTGGCTGCACTGAGCCTTGCTGTGGGCATATTGATCCTGGTTTTTAGTATAAGGCGGCCACTATGGTCACTTGCATGGTGTATTGCGGCCCTGCTCCTGGCCTACGGCGGATATAAAATAATGCCCCCGGGTTTTTTCGCCTGGAAATACTCCGCCCTGGAACCAGAAAGCCGTTTGATTTACTACAACGAATCGCGGTCCGCGAATGCAGCGGTGTTTCAACGTCCGGATTATACCCGGGCCCTTTATCTGAACGGTATCCCGGAGCTAAACACTCGCCCTACATCCCTAAGGACTTTTCGGCTGATGGGTGCCCTGCCTGCCCTTATCCATCCAAAGCCGGAAAACGCACTCATCATCACCTACGGTGCGGGCATTACAGCAGGTATGACTGCTCAATTCGTGAACGAGATTCACTGCGTGGACATAGCAGAGCAGGCGGGCGAGATTGCCGTTTATTTTTCATCCTTTAATAACGAAGTCAACAAAAACCCTAATTTTACCCTGTATGCGGACGACGCCCGTCATTTTCTGCAAAATTCCACCCGGAATTACTCTCTAATCATATCGGACGCCACCCATCCCAGGGTTTATGATTCGTGGGTGCTCTTTACCCTGGAATTCTACCAGGCGGCCCAGTTGAGGCTTGCAGATAAAGGCATATTTCTGCAATGGGTTCCCTTTCACGGGTTGGAGCCAGATCAATACAAGGGCATTGTAAAGACCTTTCAGCACGTGTTCCAACACACCTCTATCTGGTCCGTAAATGATACCTACTCCCTGCTGCTGGCAACGCCGGAGCCTCTGGAAATTGATTTTCGAGCCCTGTTTAAGAAAATGATTAAAGATAAGGCGACCTTTGAAAACCTGCAGCAGGCAGGCCTTGAAAACCCTTTAGAGCTTTTATCCTGCTTTGTTATGGCTGAGAAAAATGTACGAAAAATGACGGCGGGATGCCCCTTGCTTTTAACGGATGACAGTCCGGCCCACCTCTTTTTTTCATTCTCATCCACTTTTAAAGATCAATACAAGAGATGGCCGAGTGTGAACTCCGGGACTATTAAAAGGTACAGGGAATCGATTATTCCTTATTTAACGAATCTCGGCCGGTCCGGGGCCAGGAGAAGGAAAATTTTAAATATTTTGCGGTATTATGAACGCCGTGGTGACTGATGTAATTAATGAAAATTAGTAATCAAGGGCGCACAAGAAAAGGATAATTCAAGTAAGATAAAAGGAGACCTGTTTATGAATAAGATAATACCGGTTTTAACAGCCCTTTTTCTCTTATCCGCTTTCCCATTGCAGGCACAGGAGCCGGATTACAGCAAGGATTATATCCTGAGACTCCCGCGTTGGGAGGAATCCAGTAAAGATTATGAAACTAAGTTTTTTCCTTATGAGGTAAGGTTGTCTAAGATTGATAATAAAAGATTCAGGATAATTCCTTTACTTGAGAACATAAGATGGGTTCAGGCCCTGAAAAAACCCGGGGTAGAGGGATTGATCGGAGAAATACTAACAAATGATAAAGTCAAAAGATCAGGGGTTATGGGCTATGGTATAATATTTTTTAAGGCAGAACTTAACGGAGGGTTTATAAAAAAAAGAGGCATTAAAGGGAAAAGGTGTTGCGCACATGGGTATGGGCAGCTCCCTGACACCCTATGTCTACAAATTCGAATGGGCACTTGAGCCGGCGGATACCAAAAAGCCTGTCAAGCTGTCCCACAGGGTGACCTACCACGGCCCGTTTGTGCCGACGATAAAGGCGGAGACATCCACTCCGGAAGAAAGGGCTAAGAGGCCTATCACTAGCGACGGACAAATTAAATCACTGGCAAAAGAAACTGACTCACGAGAAAGATTTTATAAACGTTTTCCAAAAGGTTCCAAGGACAAGAAATACTACGACAAACTCCTCTCCGAACTCACCTGGGATGAAATAAAATACACCCCCGGAATACTGCTCCTTATAGACCACCTTGCAACACTGGAAAAACCGGACCAAAAGAGGATTGCCAATATGTATGTCAAGGACGGAAGCGTCAACTTCTTTGGCGACACCCCTTACGAAGAACTCCGGAGGACCCCCCCCGCTCTTTTTGATTTTAAGATGCATCGGCCGGATGAAACAAGGCGACATAAACGGCCTTAAGGATGAATCCCCCCGGTTCGGAAAGATGCTCGATTCATTTAGAAACATACCTGCCGGAGAATTAGCAAACCTTACATTAAAAGAGTTTGTAACCACGGTGTCCGAATACCTGCCCCAAGACCTGAGGCAGGAATACTGCCAGCAGTCTCCAAAGCTTCAAGAATACATCCCCGGACAGTTCTTTTCTGAGGGGCCTGTATGGATTTTGAAATCCCGCTCCCCTCCCCGGCATAAATTGCATAAAGGGGTTGAAAGATCTTCGCTGAGACTTGTCAAAATATATATACTTGACAAATTAAACAAGTAAGGATATTTAAACAAGTATGAAGGGTGCAATTAAAAAACAGGCCATGCTGGAGGTCCCCGGCATTATCGCAAAATTTCTTGAGCTTCCGGAAAGAAGGGTGAAAGTTGTTTTGCCGCAAGGCACAAACGGCCCTGACTTTGTGGTAAAGACTCCGGGGTGCAATTTTTTGGTGCTTTTTACGGGCACGGGTACAAAACCGTTATTGCTCGCAGCCTGGGGCCGGATATTGGAGTCCAAGGCCTTTTTTCAAAAAAAGGACGGCATCCCTTTGATTGTGGCGCCTTACATGGGCGAATCAGGGGCCAATTTTTGCCGGGACCACGATTTGTCCTGGATCGATCTTTCTGGAAATGTGCACATTAAGGCACCGGGGCTCTTGGTCCATGTGGAAGGAAATACCAACCGCTTTAAACGTGCAGGCCGGCCAGCCAATGTATTTTCCCCTAAAGGTGCCAGGATTGCAAGGCAACTGCTGATGGAGCCGGATAAAGATTATACCCAGCGGGAGCTTTCGCGGATAACAGGCCTGGACGAGGGATACACCAGCAGAATTGTCTGTAGACTGGAAGAACTCAACCTGATCTCAAGGGACGATAAAAGGGCCTTGAGATCATTTGATCCCGCTCAACTTCTGGATGCCTGGCTTGAGGTTTACGATTTTTCCAGGCACCAAATCATCAAAGGGCACATAGCCGCCCGCTCCGGTGAAGAACTCATGAAACGCATTTCACAGACTCTGGCCGAACAACAAATAGATTACGCAGCAACCGGGTTGGCCGGGGCCTGGCAATACACCCATTTCGCAAGGTTCCGGTTGGCAACCTTTTTTTTAACCGATCATCCCGGAAAGGACGTATTCGACCTGCTCCATTTCCGCGAGGAAGATCGCGGGGCAAACACCTGGCTGGTTGTTCCCAGTGATAAAGATGTCTTCCGAGGGGCGTCAATCCAGGCCGGTATCCCATGTGTTCATCCGGTACAGGTGTACCTTGATCTCAAAGGACACCCGGAAAGATCTAAAGAAGCCGCCTCAGCACTCCGCAGGAACGCCTTGAAATGGGGAGGATATGCCTAAAAAACCTTCTTTTGCCTCTGGTTATAAAAAGGAAAACCTGGAACTGGTGCGCCGGACCTGTCTCTATGTTGCCACGAAGCTCGGTGACCTTTTGGACGACCTTGTGGTTGTCGGTGGACTGGTGCCGTCGCTGTTAATCCCGGAGAAATCCCTGGCTCCGGGTGAGAATGAACATATCGGAACCATGGACCTTGACCTTGGCCTTTCATTGGCGCTCCTGGATTCAAAACGGTATGAGGACCTTAAGCTCAGGCTTCAAAGGGCCCATTTTAAACCGGATGAGAACGAGGAGGGCAACACCACTCTGCAAAGATGGCAGATTAACCCGGCTAAGGATTTGAAGGTTACTGTAGACTTCTTGGTTCCGCCGAGCCGTGAAGCCGACAAAGGCGGAGAACTGCTTCATATAGAGCAAGATTTTGCCGCAGTCATAACCCCCGGCCTTCACCTGGCCTTTCAGGACAGAAAAAAAATTTCCTTGAAAGGTCGCACGCTCCTGGGTGAAAATGCAAGCCGCACAATTTGGGTATGCGGCCCCGGTGCGTTCGTGGTGCTGAAAACCCTGGCCTTTGATCAGAGAGGTGAAAACAAGGATGCATATGACATTTATTTTTTAATACGCAATTACGGCAGGGGCGTAGAAGACATTTGTAGATGCATCGGCCTCTTGCTTAAGGAGGCAGAAACACAAAAGGCCCTTAAGATTTTGACCCGTGATTTTTCCAAACCGGATTTGGTCGGCCCAATCCGTGCCGCTCAATTTCTCTATGGAGGTCCGGATGCAGACCTCCAGGCGGATGCTGTCGGCTTTGTCCGGGAACTTCTTACTAGATGTCGCCAGGTAAAGAAGCCTTGTTCCAGGCCCTTCACACAGGGAGGCTTTAGATGAAGGCGGCCCCGTATTCATCCTTGACGCCAACCCGGTGCACTTCCATAACCGCTGCCGGAAACTTATAGATGGTGCAAGAGACCCTGAAACCGAACTAAAATAAAAGGAGACCTGTTTATGAATAAGATAATACCGGTTTTAACAGCCCTTTTTCTCTTATCCCCGGTACCGCTAAAGGCCCAAAATATCAACTATGACAAGGAATATAACCTGAGAATGCAGGCCTGCCGGATAGATGGAGCGGACTACGAAGAAGAGCCCAGGTTTTATAAAATGAAGCTTTCTGAAATAGGAAATAAATTATTCCTCCTAACTCCTGTAGGGAAAGCCACATGGAGAGGGAAATGGCTCCATTCGGTTGAGCCAGAAAAAAAAGGATGGATAGGTGCATGGGGAAAAAATAGTGCCGTAAAAATTTTCGGCATATTGCAAGCAGATGAATTTTATACAAAAATGGAACTAAAAGGATCCCTTATAGCTAAAAATACATTAAAAGGAGATGCAGTTGTGCATGTGGGGATGGGAAGGCCAAAGGAGGATACCCCGTTTGTCTATACATCCGAATGGGCACTTGAGCCGGCGGATACCAAAAACCCTGTCAAGCTGTCCCACAGGGTGACCTACCACGGCCCGCCCCTGCCTCCGCCAAGGAAGCCCAAGTATTCCACTCCGGAAGAAAGGGCTAAGAGGCCGCCTCAAGGTGATAGTGGAATAAAAACAATGGCTGGTTATCCTCCTGGGTTCAGAGAAGGCCTCCCGCCGGACAAGGAGTTGGACGCCTACTACGACAAGCTCCTCTCCGAACTCACCTGGGATGAAATAAAAGACACCCCCGGAATACTGCTCCTTATAGACCACCTTGCAACACTGGAAAAACCGGACCAAAAGAGGATTGCCAATATGTATGTCAAGGACGGAAGCGTCAACTTCTTTGGCGACACCCCTTACGAAGAACTCCGGAGGACCCCCCCCGCTCTTTTTGATTTTAAGATGCATCGGCCGGATGAAACAAGGCGACATAAACGGCCTTAAGGATGAATCCCCCCGGTTCGGAAAGATGCTCGATTCATTTAGAAACATACCTGCCGGAGAATTAGCAAACCTTACATTAAAAGAGTTTGTAACCACGGTGTCCGAATACCTGCCCCAAGACCTGAGGCAGGAATACTGCCAGCAGTCTCCAAAGCTTCAAGAATACATAAAATCCCCGGACAGTTCTTTTCTGAGGGGCCTGTATGGATTTTGAGGGGCTGTGCCCCGGACATTATCGAAACAGCTTTTCAAGGGGAAAGAGCTTGGTAAGTCTATGTAGCCTGGTTCCCTAAAGTGTATTTTTGCCCATAGATTTCCTTGAGATTGAAATTTTGATAAAAATCGGCTAAAAAAGACTATACGTACTTAAAGACGGCCTTTAAGCACCACCGGTGCTTATCAGGGCTACAAGAGACGAAATCCCGTCCGGCTGCTTCAACAGGGGGTTGGGAAAGAGGTAAAATAAATTATGGGTGCAGAATCAGCTCGAAAATGGCTTGATCGTGTAGACTATGACATGGATACGGCTAAGGCTATGCTCCGGACAGGCCGCCTTATTTATGCGATTTTTATGTGTCAGCAGTCCCTTGAAAAATGTTTTAAGGCGCTACTGGCTTACCGGGACCTGGATATTTTACCCATACACAATCTCCGGCGTCTGGCCGAAAGAACCGATGTAATTAGTGAACTGGATGAGCCCCGGTTAATAAAGCTCGATTTTCTTTCCCGGTATTATATCAATGCCCGGTATAAAGAGGACCTGGACCAACTATCCAGGGGCATTACCGAATCATTGGCACGGGATTTTATTCAATTTTCTGAAGAGCTCGTCACATGGATTGGTCAAAAGATGAACTAATTAGGACTGCAAAAGGTTTTCTTGATACCATCCGCACCAGCCACGATATCAGGGGGGCCTATATTTTCGGCTCGTGCGCCAAAGCCTCGCCAAAGTACCACAGTGACTTAGACCTTGCTATTGTACTGGGGACAATGGCCGGGACTGAGGGGTCTCCTTTTGACGAAGATTTCGAAATCTTTCACAAGGCGCAGCAATACAATTCGCTTTTGGAGGTTGTCTGCTTTCTTCAGGAGGACTTTGATAAAGACAGCACAGCCCTGGTAAAAAAGATCAAAAAAGAAGGTATAAGGCTTTTTTAATCAAAACACTCATCCCGGGCGCAAAAAACCTCTGCCAAACCAAGCTTGTGGCGGGCAAGAAACCTTGCCGCCTTTATTGAAAAGGAACAAGTGCATTAAAAATTTCAGTAACAATGATTAATTTTTTAAGTTTAGCAAGAGAACACCCAATGCCCAAGGCCGAAAAAATAAACGAGGAAAAACTGGCCAGGATTTTGGAGCCCATGATCAGGCGGATTATGCGGCAAGAGTTATCAACGGTCTTAAAAAAGGATGCGGATATTTTTCATCTCACACCGGAAATGCCTCTTTACGAAGATATGGAGGATTTAAGGCAGCGCAAGGCCGGGGGCAAAATCAAACTGCATACTCATGAAGAGCCCTTGGGTGTGTAATTACCAAGCGGGAAGCCTAATTTGAAGGGCTGCCTATTCCAGAAGAACAAGCAACAAAGGGCAACCCCCCTTCCATGTCCACAACCATGACCTTCTACGGGGTGGATATAGAAACACCGCCGGGTATTTCAATGCCGGTGGACGAAGAGGGCAGGTTAACGGCGGACACATCCATAACCTACACCATAAACCCCCCTGAATACAGGGCAATCTCTGCGCACGTGGTTATACTGGAAAACGGCACCCCCTTAACCTGCATCCCGGGAGAACCCCAGGGCCGGGAAAGCACCGTCATTTCGAAAGAGAAAGTTTTGACAAATCCCTTGCATTTATTTAAGTTAACATATTAATTGGATAATTAAGGATCGGAGATTTCTTATTATGAAGACCCCAAGAAAGTCTATGACACCCCTTGAAATTCTCAAGGCAATTGAAAAGCTTACTGAGGAAGAAAAAGAAACCCTTGCCCTGCTTGCCGATAAAAAACTTTCCGGGGAGCTGTTGAAAAGACGGGAGGACGTGTTAACCGAGATGAGGAAGGGGGAGCTTTTAAGTGAAAACGACCTAACAGGCAAGCATACCGAAGATGTATGAAATCCAGGCTGTCCAAGCTATAAAAAGGGACCTGAAGAAACTCGATCCGCAAGTCAAGAAAGAAATACAGGAGATTCACTTCAATAATATCCGTGAAAACCCCTTTCAGTCTTACGAACTCGGCTATGCCTTTAGGGGGCTAAGATCCTACCATTTTGACCATAAAGGCAAATCATACAGAATAGTATATGAGATTTTTCAGGAAGACGAGCTTGTTGTAATAATTATGATTGGGGCCCGTGAAAGTTTTTATGAAAAACTTAAAAACCGAGTTTAATCAATAGAAGACGGTTGTCATACTGGAAAACGGCACCCCCTTAACCTGCATCCCGGGAGAACCCCGCCCCTTCCCCGGCATAAATTGCATAAAGGGGTTTGCTTGCAAGATTATGCAGGGGTATCCGTTAAAGAAACCCGCCCTGATTATTCGTTTATTGATTCTCTGCCAGGCGCTGAAAACCGGAAATTACATCCTGTGCCTCTGTCAGCAGTTCATGGGGATCGGTATTTTTGGCTGCCACCTTTAGTTTATGGTCGGAAAGAAACCGGTAGGGCGTTGAATTGTTACTTGCCAGGTCCGCCAATTTCGAGGGAGAGAGGGGCGTGTGCCTGGAAAAGGAAAAAACCATGGAGCCGTGCCTTAAATCCAGCTTTTCAGAACCTATCTTCTGAAGCCCGGTCCTTATCTTTATAAAAGAGAGCAGGTTAAGCACCTCCCTGGGAGGAGGTCCGAACCTGTCCTGCATCTCTTTTTTCATCTCCATTAGTTCGGATTCTTCCCTTATGCCCGAAAGTCTCCTGTACACATCCAGCCTGAGGTTGCTTTCCTGGATATAGGTTCGGGGGATAAAAACCGGAAGGTCGGTGTTGATTTCAGGGTATATCTCCTCGTGCCATTCCTCCCCTTTCAGGCTGGCAATCGACTGCTCAATCAGCTTCAGGTAAAGTTCATAACCTATGGATTTTATATGTCCGGACTGGGAAAAACCCAGGATGTTTCCGCCGCCCCTTATCCTAAGATCATCGAGGGCTATATTTACCCCGGAGCCCAGTTGAGAGAAATCCATCAGCACCTTTATCCTTTTTCTGGCATCATCCGTGAGAGTGGATTTATTCGAGATCAGCAAATGCGCATATGCCTTGACATTTGACCTGCCGACCCTTCCCCTGAGTTGGTAGATTTCCGCCAGGCCGAAATTGTCTATCCCGTTTATAATAATGGTGTTGGCCGCGGGGATGTCCAGGCCGGAATCGATAATGGTGGTGCAGACGAGTACATCCGTTTTCTTGTCCAGGAACCTGACCATTGCATTTTCCAGGTCGCTTTCTTTCATCTGGCCATGGGCTACGTCGATACTGGCGAAAGGCAAAAGGCTGCGCAGCCTTTCTGCCATTCTGTCAATGGTCCGGACCCTGTTGTGCACGAAGAAGACCTGGCCGTTCCTGCTTAACTCCCTTTCTATAGCCGTGGATATATTGCCTTCATCAAATTTTTCCACATAGGTTTGTATGGAAAGCCTGTCATCGGGCGGGGTTTGGATTATGCTCAAGTCCCTTACTCCCATAAGGGACATATGCAATGTCCTGGGTATTGGTGTAGCGGTCATGGCGAGTACATCCACGGATTGCCTGTATTGTTTTAGCCTTTCCTTGTTCTTTACGCCGAACCTTTGTTCCTCGTCCACGATAAGCAGGCCCAGATCGTGAAGTCCGATATCCTTTGAAAGCAGCCTGTGGGTTCCGATAATGATATCTACCTTTCCCCTGGCCAGTTCATCGATTATTTTTCTTTGTTTAGACCTGGGATTAAAACGGCTCATTACTGCTATGTTAACCGGATAGGATTCGAACCGTGCGGAAAATGTCTGGTAGTGCTGTTCGGCCAGCACCGTGGTGGGCACCAGCAAAGCCACCTGTTTTCCGTCCATTACTGCCTTGAAAGAGGCCCTTATTGCCACTTCTGTTTTTCCGAAGCCCACGTCCCCGCAGATGAGACGGTCCATGGGGGTCTCGGACTCCATATCCGCCAGGACTTGTTCGATGGCCTTGTTTTGGTCCGAGGTCTCTTCATATCTGAAGGCGGCCTCAAATTCCCTGTAATAATTGTCGGGCCTGGAAAAGGAGAAACCCTTGTGGTGCTTCCTGGCTGCGTAGAGCTTTACCAGTTCCTTTGCTATTCTTTCTATGGATCTCCTGGCCTTTTTCTTTGTCTGGGACCATGAGTTCCCGCCGAGCCTGTCCAGCTGGGGGTTTTCATCATCCATGCCGATATATTTCTGGATGACGTTAATTCTGTCCGCAGGGATGTAGAGGCGGTCGTTTTCGGCGTACTGGATTATCAAAAAATCCCTTTCCTTTTCCTTGATCTTCATCTTTGAAAGGCCGCGGTATCGTCCGATTCCGTGGTCCTGGTGCACCACGAGATCCCCGGTCTTTAGCTGGCTGAATCCGGTCCAGGGTATCGCCCGGGCCTTTTCCTTTCTCCGCCTGGTTTCCCTGCCTATCTTTTCACCGAATATTTCGTCCTCTGTTACAACCACAAGCGCGGAATCCACGAACCTGAAGCCGCTTGAAAGATAGCCCAGGCATATGTAAAGCCCTTTGGGTGCCTTCCGGGGCCAGGAGTTCAGGATATCCAGCACCCTGAGCCGGTAGTTTTGGAGAATCTCCTTTAATCTTTCAGCCTGTTGGGGGGTTCTGCATATCAATATGACCCGGTTGCCCTCCTCTATCCAGGCCCTGATCTTTTCCGCAAGCGGTGCGATAGAGGTCCTTACATGTTTCAGCTCCCCGGAATCGAGCCTCCCAAAGGAGTTCATGAAATCCGCGGAAATTTCCGGGTGTTGGGCTTCGCCCCCAAGATCGAGTTCCTGCAGGTCTATCCTGCTGAATTGATTTAAGTACTTGTTCAGGTGGTTCTCGTCCAGGAAGAGCATGTCTGTTTTGGGAAAGGGCTTTCCCCTGGCAACGGCCTCTTCATGGAATCTTTTGGCATCTTTTTTGAGGCTTTCCAGTACTGATCTTGCCCTGTCCGCGAATTTGTCGGAATCAACGATAAACAGCCGGGTGTTCCCAGGAAGATAATCCAGGAGTGTATCCGGGTGAGGGTAAAAATGCTGAAGCCAGGCCTCCTGGCCGGGGAATCCCGCGGAGGTTTCTGGGTCTCCCGGAATCCTTCCCATTGATCTGGCCCTTTCCATGTTTGCCGGGCCGTGCAGTATTTCGCTTACCGGCAGGACAATCAGCTCTTGCAACCGTTCGGTTGACCTCTGGCTGACCGGGTCGAATGTCCTGATGGAATCTACGGTGTCTCCCCAGAATTCGATCCTGACGGCAGAGTCATGCAGGGGAGGGAACAGGTCGATAACGCCTCCCCTTACGGAAAAATCACCTCTTTCCTCCACCAGGGAGCTCCTGAAATAGCCCAGTTCGAGAAGTCTTTTGATGAAAGCCTCCCGTTCCATTTGCTCGTTCACTGCAACAAGGTCTACCGAGGAAAGGAGATCCTTCTTTGGTAAAATCCTCACCATCAGGGCGTCCACAGAGGAGACCGCAATAGGTGAATTTAAGGTTGAAAGGGCATAGAGCGCCTCTACTCTTTGACTTATGCATTCCCTGGGGGGGCTAAGCCCGGCCATTGGTGAAATATCATAAGCCGGAAACAGAAATTCCTTTTTTCCATTTACTGAGTCCGCTGTACTGACACTGCCGGACAGAAAAAAGGAAATATCCCTGTAGAATGTAGATGCCTGTTCCGGGTCGGGCAGTATTATCAGGCAGGGTTTGGATGTCTCCCGGAG
>CAZZPR010000056.1:0-21473 GCA_964655655.1 uncultured Desulfobacteraceae bacterium
GAATTTCTTCAGTAGCCAAGGTTTCTTGTTTAATCCTTATATCGGAATTTCAGAAACTTACCAGAAGACTTGACAATATGCCTTATTTAATGTACATTTAACAGCGCAAATAAGGAGGCAGTGAAATGAGAACTGTAACATTTACCGATTTTCGTAATAAAGCTTCGGGCTTTATTACCGAAGTGGAACAGGGGGAAACCTTCATCCTTTTACGTCGCGGAAAGCCTGTTGCTGAAATTGTTCCATTTTCTGATGAAACTCTACAGAAACCCTCATGGAAAAAACAGGGAATCCGGTTGCGTATTAAAGGAAGTGATCTCTCTTCCGCTATTTTGCAAGAAAGAGAGGCCGGACATTGAGACTTGCAGTTGATTCCTCCTCATTTGCCAAAAGATATATCAAGGAAGTGGGCAGTGAAGAACTTGATGATTATCTCCAGCAAGCTTCGGAATTGTCCCTTTGCGTAATTTTAATACCAGAAATCATCTCCAGTCTGAATAGGCGATTACGGGAAGGCGTTTTAACTCAAAGGAATTACCGAGAAGTAAAAAAACTATTGTTTGACGATATACGTGATGCGACTGTCCTACAACTTACTCCAGCGGTTATATCAAAATCGGTCAAACTATTGGAGAATAGTATGCTGCGTGCCATGGACGCTTTACATGTTGGCTGCGCTCTGGAATGGAAGGCAGACCTGTTTGTAACCTCAGATAAAAGGCAGTTGGATGCAGCTATGCATTCGGGCCTTCGGAGCAAATACCTTGGCCAACCTGACATCACGTTGTTTTTTCGATCCTCCTCGCAAACAGCCCGACATGTTTGGAGTGCGAAACCGACATTAAACTTATAATTATTATCTCTTTTACATTTACCTGCCTAAATAGGACATATTCATTGAGCATAGATATCCAGTAATACAGTCAATGATTTTTTTAATCTAAATTGCGCAAAACTGAAGAACTTTATTCCCCTCCCTTATTTAACACAGTCCCTGCTGCCGTCGGGGACGCGTATTAATAAAGGGCTTAGTACTGGAAATTTGTTGCAGCTACTGGCAGAGAGTTTCTGAAACGTTCTATCGGGCACACTATTCCCATAAAGGAGTGGAAAACGGGCAAGGGCCTGGAGATAGTTATCAATGGGCCCATCAAAAAGGTCCTAATTAAATATTTCGACTAATGGACACTTTTATCATCTCGTCCCTGCCTCCCAGTGTTGTTGGAAGATTGCTAACAGCAGGGTTCCTTGCTCCCCAGACATTACTCCGGTTCACAGCTAATACGAACCCATCCGCCACCCTTTACTATAATACAAAGCTTCCATTGACTACAATATATAGATTCACCCATGCTAAAGTGTGAAGGACCACTTTTCCTATTTACTATCACTTTAAGGCCCTTTTTTGAATCTTTCCCCTGATCCAGTCTTCAAAACCATCCTGAAACTGTCAACCTTTTCCCCTGTAGTGAGCGGCTTCTTGAACCATGGATTAGTTCCGGACTCTCGTTCCTCGGCTCGGAACTAATCCTTTGTTTGTTGGCCGCAGTTTACGGCGATCAAGGGCGAAATTTTTTGACTTGTAAACCTTTCAATATTTTATAATGCTTGTCATTTCCGGTTAAAATCGGAAGCCCATGCGAAATCGCCGTAGCACCTATCAACGCATCCGCAAGTTGAATGGAGTGGCTTAAAAAATGCTGTTCCACAAAAAACATTGCTTTAATGGATATTTCTTCAGAAATATAAAGAATTTTTGAACCCCACGCATTAAGAGCCCGGCGAAGATTGTTCAGTTCATTTTTATCTCTCATGCCCTGTACTAATTCCATATATGTAACAACAGATATAGAAAAATGCTTTGAATTTTCAATAGTTTTATATGCGTTTTGATTCCCTTTCATGTACCAGATAAGGACATCCGTATCGATAACCATTTAGAACCTTCCTTTCCTCAACCCCCGCACATACTCATCAACGTTCTGGGCCATATTGTTGTCTTTCCAGATTCCAAACAGCTCATTGGTTGTGTTTTGTCCGTTTTCTTCATCATAGGGAATGAGTTTTGCGCAGGGCTTACCGCGAAAGGTTATAACCACCTCTTCGCCCCTATTAACGGTATCAAGAAGCTCCTTTGAGTTAAATCTCAAGTCTTTTGCGGTTGCTTTCATGCATCGCCTCCGTCTTCATAGTTTGACCTTTAGAGTATAAACTAAAGAAGGGCCCGTGTCAAGAAGCGTTTTAACCCAGGTTGTGCAGTAGACATCGTAGCGAGGGTCGCCTTGACTCATTTGTGAAGCGGGACGCTGTTACGACGAGTCCTGCACGGATAGGATTAAGATGTATATAGCGTACCAACTCAAGAAAATAACTGTCTTCTTGACATAAAAGCGATTTAAATCTGTTCTGGAAAACATGACCGTGTCTGCGATGTCTGCGATTGAACCATTGTGCATAACCGGTCAAAAGACGCCCCATAACAGTGGATATCGGGGTAGGTCCTGTTCTGAGAAGGAGATGAAAATGGTTAGGGATCAGGGCCCATGCGTAACAGGAGGTCTCTGTCTTTTTAAGGATGTTTCCCAGTCGTTCAAGAAAGTGATCCCTTCAGGATCGTTACAGCGTCCCTTTTTATTCACATTTGCCTTGTTATGCCATGCCATACTTTTGATTAAACGTTTCATCATTCATAGTAAGTAAAATTATAAATTCTATGAACGCAATTATTGCGGGAATAAAGGTCCAGCAAAAAATGAGGTAAACAATTCCAAGACCGACTTGACCTAAATAGAACTTATGTATTCCGAAGCCACCCAAGAAGAATGCGAGTAGAGCCGCAGCAATTTTGCTTTTCCCATTGGGTGCTGTTGCTGTTAAGGTATTTGGAGATGACATTTGTCTTACGCCACATTTCGGGCATATCTCTGCCTTCGCTTTGATTGTTGCTCCACATTCACTGCAAAATTTTTCGTCGGATGCTTTTATTTTTTGAATTTGTTGTTCCATTTCAATCTCCTTTTTTAAGAGGATCGGGTAGGAATAATTCACCAAAGAAAACAAATCCCGCTAGGGGAGGGATGAAACAGGGTGTCCTGTTAGAAGCAGGTAGGAAGCCTAACCGGAAAATGGCACCAAAAAATAAAACAGAAGATGAAATGCGTAAAGGTAACCCATCAATGTTTTGCAGTTAACACAATGCCTGACACATGCTACTTGCTTTCCAGTTCAATCCGTATTGCGCAATCTTCGAGGCAATAAAACCTAACACGCAAGTCCATCGATACTGCCAGCATTGCCAGGCTTAGAATCCTATTGTGGTCCGCATAATCAGCATCTACCTTTATGTGTTTCCTTCCCCAATCAAAGGTCGTATCGGTGTGAAAGTATGTTTTCCAACTACCTACAGATATTTCATCAATTGTAGCCCAATCCGACCAGCCAGCAGCGTTTCCAATTGCCGAATAGAATGTTAAAACCACCAAAAAAATTGTAGCCGCTATCGCCGTTTTCATGGTTTTTCTTTTCATAAAGAATCTCCTTTCCTGGTTGTTGTTTAATATTCTTAAAAAAGTTGCCTACTATGCCCTTTTGTTAGTGGGGCAAGCTTGTAACTCAGCTTTACTCTGACTCTTTTTTTTGTTTTACTCCTGTTATTATTCTAATAGTTGCTTTTAAGATATCCATATCCCGCGTACCCTGGGAAAGAGAAGATAAATTTAGCCGGCCATAGCCGTAGATATTGTCCTGCCCGCTGGTACCCATATCCACGGCTGAAGAGGTCAATTCATTCCATAGCCCTGATACAGAATAGGTCGAATTTTTAGATAGAATCAGTGCTGCTGCACCCGCAACATGCGGGCTGGCTGCGCTGGTGCCAGGAAAACTGCCATAGGAAAAACTTGAAACATGGTCCGGCCCGCTAATTTCCGGTTTAGTCCTGCCATCATTGGTAGGACCTTGAGAGCTAAAGGATTCTTGTGGTCCTGTAGTCCAATTCTCATGGTCAACGGCACCAACGGCCATCACCTCCTTGGCGGCAGCAGGACTTGTCATACTGCTTGAGGACACCGAGGGGTCTGTGTCATGGTAAGCGCTGAATACCTCCAGTTGATGGTTCGAGGTGGCACTATAACTGTAAATCGCCAGGTGGTAAGTATCGGTGGCTGGCACAAGATAAGAAATCCACTCCGTTGGTGGTTGCGTTCCTGTCTGGAGAGTAACGCTTGATGCAACCAAGTTTAAAGAGCTGTCATAAAGGCCGAGGTTATAGTCCTGGTCGGTGGTGGGCCAGGCATTCCATGTCAAATAAACTTGAATTCTGTCTCCCGCACTCGCTTCAATATTTATGGTCTCATCATCCCCTGAAACATTATGATAGCCATCATTATCTGAGTCCTTAAAAGTAGCACCATAATGTTTCAATGCGTGATTCCCCGAGGCATTGACCCATAGGATGCCGTTGGAATAGCTGTCGCTGGCCGTGCAGACAGGATTGCTCGAATAGCATCCACCGCTATAAAAATTAGTGTTAAACCACCCTACTGAGTGATTTATGACTTTTACTCCATTCTCCACAGCATAGTCTTTGGCATCCTTTAAATCCAGTGTATCGCTGACCTTTATCAGGTAAAGCCGGGCATCCGGAGCCATATCGTAAACGATCTCTGCGCAGGCCGTTCCATGTACGTCTGTTTCCGAGGAAAAGTCAGTTGATACACAGCTTGAACCAGTGCAGTCAACCTTTACAGCAGTATCTGGGAGTTCACCGGCGGATATGGCAGAGTCTAACCCGGCAAATCCCAGATCTATTACAGCAACTCCTACACCAGAGCCGGTATATCCGGCAGAATGATAGGATGAGGCCCCGGTCAAGCCTACCCCTTCGCTTACAACAGTCAATGGTACCCCTCTGTCAGGGAGCTTAATAAATGAGACCCCTTCTACATTATCTGCAATCGTCTCCAGCTTATTAATAGGAGCCCTTGCCTTCCATACACTATCAGCGTTTTTAATGACCTTTGCACCGTAATCCTGAAGTGAGGCCTCATCAAGTGTTGTTCCAGGCTGTGATACCAGATAAACTACAACCTTGTTCTGGGGTTCTATTGTTATATTTCTGCTTTGAGCAAATGCACGGGCAGCTATTGCGCCCTTTTTGAGCTCTCTTTGCAATTTCCCCAGGCTACTTGCTAGCTTGGGGTGAATATCTTGCTTTGCGAAAAAAAGATTCAAGTCTTGAGCATTTGCAACACAGGAAAAAAGAAGAGTTAGCGCCAAAATTATAGCAAATAATGTCAGAAGCTTTCTCCATATGCACCCAGTCATGACTTTACCTCCCTAATTTTACCGGCCTGTCCGGAAGCCTTATTGACCATACAATAGATTCCTTTGATAACGGGATTAATCCGTCAATTGGAACCAAAACCCTTAACAGGTCATTGGATTTTTTTTCAACGACCATATTGTAATTTTCACCCAGCTTGTCTCTCTCTGAATTTGAAGAGACTGGATTAAAGGAGATAAATACCTTCACCTTGTCCTTATCCAAATAAATGTCATGTTTTCTTGCAAAACTTTTAGGCTCTGGAGAAACAGCGAGTTCATAGAGAATCGAGGTGAGTTTTATCCCCTTTGGAGGTTTATGCACTTCTTCTAAGGGCTGAGAAAATGTCTCTTCTTTCTCTTTAGCGGCCGAGCCAACAAGACCTGTGTCCTTTTTGCCATTTGTGACACACCCCAAGGACAAAAAGGTTAAACTTATAAAAATAAGGCTTTTAATTTTCGTCGCCCCTGAAAAGCAGATTATCTCTGCCCCCCTTGTTTTTTAACACCTACCTTAACAAAGGTATCATTTTCCATATAAGCTTTAAACTCAGTTCCCTCTTGGATTTCGGCTTCGTCTCCTTTGGCTGCTAAAGCGAGTGGGCAAAGAAGCACACTTACAGCTATATTTGTACCAACTTGGCTCTCGGCTTCTTCCCCTAGCAGCCTGTCGGTCTTGACGCCCTTATCCGGCTTTTCCGCCAGGAGAGATTTTCTTGCCGGCGGACCTCGCTGGGCTATTCCTGAACCCGAAAGGCTGGCAGGTCCAGTTTTACATTTCCCTGGCTGCTATAGGGCCAAGGTTTTGTCCCATAGCAGTACTTTAGAAGCGTTTGCTCTTTGATATAACCCTCAACTGAGGGCGTAAATCCTTTTAAGGTTGTATGCAATGCAGACCAAGTCCCACTCCCCGGCAACCTGGTTCAACCCCCGGAGGAGGAACTGGCGGAATCCTATGACAGCCTTAATAATGCCGAAAACCGGCTCAACCGTGCTTTTCCTCTTGGCGTAAATCGCCTTGCATGCTATCGTCTTCAACCGGTGCTTCATCTCGGTGACAGGATCTGCAGGGGCAACCAACGGCTCCGGTTCGGTAAACCGGTCTTCAGGAGGCGCGTTGTGTTGCTGCCGTTCAGATGCAATGTAGGGGACAATGTGTTTGCCTTTACATTCCTGGACATTGTTTTCACTGAAGTAGCCGCTATCCGCTAAAAGAGTGTCAACAGCACCAAGGCTGCCCGGGAGGCTACAGAGGCTTTCCACCGCAGGGGCAAGTTCTCGCTTGTTATTGCTGTGCTGGGTAAGGTGATTTGCAACAATGAGCAGGGAATTCACATCAACTGAGGCCTGTGCATTGTAGGCTTGCTCAAAGCCCCCTGAGGGAAAGGGCATGATCCGAGATTCACTGTCAGTGAGGTTCACTTGGTCCTTGTTCTTGGCTCCAGGTTCAGGAGGGGTGGGAGTGCGTCCCCGGGGCTTCTTCCCGGTGGAGTTTTCCTTGGCTTTGCGAGCAGCCTGTTTTGCCTGATACTGTTCTTGTTCTTTGGCAAAGCGCTCTGCTGCGCGTCGCTCTATTTCTGATTTGGCCGCAACAATCGCCTCTAGGCGTGATGCCCGGCGCGCAAGTTCCTCGGGGATACGCATGCCCTCAGGCAGCTCCTCTTTATCGGCTTTTTTCGCTTTGCGCAGCAGCTCTTCGATCTCGGTCTTGAGTTGCTTTTCCAGCTTGCAGGCATGCTTCCAGCTCACGGCATGATGTTTCGAGGCATTGGCTTTGATCTTGGCCCCATCCAGACTGACGGAGCCCAGCTTCATGAGCCCCATCTCATGGGCAACCAGCAGGATCTGCGTGAACAATGCCTTGAGCTCTTTGAGGAACCTCTTGCGGAAACTGGCAATGGTGTCATGATCGGGGTGGGTGTTAACGGCAATATACCGAAAGGCCACTGAATCATAGGTCGCCTGTTCGATCTTTCTGCTAGAGAATACCCCGGTGGCATAGGCATAGAAGAGCAAGGCCGTCATCATGTTCGCCGGATAGCCATCCGAGCCTCTGCCTGCATAAGAGTTTCGGATGGCAGAAAGATCGAGACGGGATACGATGTCGACTACAAATCGGGCTAAGTGATCCTTGGGCACCCAGTCATCCAGGGATGGAGGCATGAGGAACAAGGTGTTGCGGTCAGTATCTTTGAATCGTGGCTCCATGGTGGTTTCAACCCCTTGCGATTGTTGGTAGCGATAGAAATAACTAATTGATTATATTGATAATAGTATGAAAAGCCGAACGAAGAATCAACAAAAAAATCACCGCCGAAATCATTTTTTTCAGGGACCTTTTTTACCGTCAACCTATAACTCGGATATCCTCGCCTCATGCTGCATGGGGCGGCAAGTCCGGCAGGCTGCTAGGGGTCCTTGGTTCCAAACCGGTTTATTACGAAAACATATACCCACTGGGTAAGGGTAGAAAATTCTGCCTTGCCTCGATATGGGTAAAAAAATGGCATCTCGGACTTTTGGTTAAAACCGGAGAAGCGGTTTAATGCTTAAAGGGATGAAGCTTTTGGATTTTTAAAACCAGGAACGATGGCTCCACATATCATTTTTCATATCCCGGATATCATCTTCCAGCATATGAAAAAGAGATGCATTGGTAATGGCCAGGCCTCCCTGATAGGCCAGGGCGGTGGCAAGCAGCACATCATCCTCGGTAAATTCCCGCCGGGTAACGCTGTAAAGCCGCAAAACGCCCAATAATTCATTTTTGGATTGTATTGGAACAGATAAAATAGATACAATCCCTTCCTTCTTTTTTTCGGCCCGATATTTAACACCGTCTGCAGTGTCCGCATTTTTGATAATGACTGCTTTTCCCTTTAAGGACTCTTTGACTCCTTTATCCGCTATGGCAGGTCCCTTGTTCAGGTACTCATCGCTCAGGCCGTAGCTGGCTACCAGTTTAAGGGTGTCTTTGTTTGAATCGAGCAGCCTTACTGAAGCGGCCTTTACCTCAAGCGCCCCGGCGATATTTTCGGACATTTTCCGAAGCACGGCCCTGATATCAAGATCCGAATTTATATCAGCAGAAACTTCGTAAAAAAGCCGGAGGTTCTGCCGGACTTTGTCCAGCAGCCGGGCATTTTCAATTGCCATGCCGCCCTGCTCCGCCAATGCAGCCAAAAAATCGATTTCCTGTTGCGAAAAATCGCGAGTTTCCGCGGTATATAAAGAAAGCACACCAATAGCCTTTCCATTTACCATAACCGGCACCACCAAAATGGAGGCAATGCCCTCCCGTTTTTTTTCTTCAAGGTTGTCCATCCGGGTGTCGGTGGCAGCGTCACGTACCGCCAGATAGCCACCTTTTAAAACATTAAATACCACCTTTTTGGACTTCAGGGGTGGTGCATGAAAATAATCTTCGGACAGCCCTTTTTGCGCTACAGGTATGAACTCATCTTTTTCTTCATCTGATAAAAACAGACACGAGGCTTTTCCATTCATGGTTTCAATGGCGCTTTCCACTATGAGGTTTAATAATTCATCCTTATCAACTGTTGTTCCGAATGCCCGGCTTACTTTGCAAATTGTCTTAAAATAATCACTTTTCTCAGCCATTCGTCTCTCTCCTTGTATTTATTCTGTACGACTTTTATTTCATCAACTCTATTTTGTCACCCTGTTTGGTTATTGGCTTGTTGCTGATCTGGCTTTTTTGCTGCAACCTTTTTCGGCCTGGATTTGGTAATTGTTGTAGAGCTTTTTCGAGAGGTCGCTTTTTTTGCCGCCGATCCCTTTCGATTTTTTGGACGCGGTTTCTTTTTGGCAACACGGTCCCGGTCTTTTAAAAACGTAAAAATTTTAGGCACCAGTTCCTTTTGACATTTCGAACTGACAAAGATACCAATATGCCCGGTATCGAGCACTACATCTTCCACATCATTGCTTCCCAGGGCCTGGGCTGTCTTTTCACAGGCTGCCCTGGGCACCAGATGATCGAATCGACCGTAGATATTAAGTACCGGCATGGTAACATTTCGGAGGTCAACTACCTGATCGCCCAGTTTCATCTTGTTTTGAATAAAAAGGTTTTTGTGATAGCAATCATTGACAAATTGCCGGAACGTTTCTCCCGGAACATCCGGGCTGTCGAAAATCCATTTTTCCATGCGGATAAAATTTTCCACGAACTCTTTGTTGTGCATATTTTCCATAAAGCCAACATATTTATCGATCATCAGCCTGGACGGATTCATCAGCAGAAAGCCGAAATTCAACAAATCGCCAGGTAAATTGCCGTAGGTCTCCACCATGCTGTCGGCATCAATACCCCCTATCCATATATGTAATAAACCGTCTTTGGTATCAAAATCGGTGGCTGTTACCACAGTGATGAGGTTTTTTACCTTTTCAGGGTGTAATGAGGAATACATTAATGAAAAGGTGCCCCCCATGCAAAGCCCCATCAGATTTATCTTATCTGCCTGCTCCCTTTCCCGGATAAAGTCCACGATGTTTTCCATGTAACCGTTAACATGATCATCAATGGTCAAATAACGGTCTTTGCGGGTGGGGTAACCCCAATCTATCATATAAACATCAATGCCCATGTTCAATAAACTCTTGACCACACTCCGGTCAGGCTGCAAGTCGAGCATGGTTTCCCGGTTCACCAAGGCATAAGCCATCAATAAGGGTGTTTTCACCTTTTTTTTCTTTACTGGAAAATAATGCTTTAGCTTCACGCGGTCTTCTTCATAGACAATCTCGCAGGGTGTGGTGGCGATGTCCGTTTCAAGTTCGCCCAGAAGAATATCACTGGCCTTTTCCGCGTGGGTTTTTGCCTTATCCGCCTCTTGCTGGATTTTTTCCAAGACAACATCTACAATTGCTGTGGATCGGCCCATAAATTTTTACCTCCAATTTAATTTTTCCACTTGAATGGAAAACGCCATATTGGATTAGCGTTTTAAGATTGTTGTATACGGTGCCGGTTTGAAAATCTGTGCATTTGCAAACCGGTTACCTTTGTCCCTGTTTTCTCTCTTTTTCCTTTCGCTCAAGCTCTCTTACCCGTTTCTTAAGGGTATGCAGGTCCTTGTAGAGCTCGTCCATATCCTTGTTGGTTGGCACTGGAAACATTTTCAGCAAGTCATAAATGGCCTCCTGGCGGGCTTTATCGAATTCCTGAACGGAATTCATGGACTTTTTTATGGTCTGAACATATTCTTCGGATTGAAACAGCCGCATGTAATGTCCTTCCAGGATTTTAATCCACATTTTATAATATTCATCCGCGGATCCCGGAAGTTTATCATCTGCGGTCAATTCATCCAGCTTCTCCTGCATTGTTTGTGTGGCTTTTTCTATGGGCATATAAAGCACCCGCAGGAATTCCGCCGTATGGGTCTGGGCTATATTGTATTTATCCAGCATCCGGGCGAGCCGTTCCTGATAAAAGCGGGCGAGCCCCAATTGCGGTACATTAAAAAATTTACTTAATTCCTTGTCGTATATTTCAGCCCAGGCCTTGAAGAGGTTCTGATCAATATCTTCAAAAGAATATGAACCTGTCTGTTTGCTGATGCTGCCAGCCCTTTCGAAAACCTGTTTCTGAAGGCTAAACACGCTGTCCCACGAGGATTGTGCCAATTTCATGGCCACCTCCGGAAGGGAATTGCCCCCTTTGGCCGTGGCATTAAAGACATTGGGGTCCCACATAATAGAATATAACATGTGCCAAAGTTGTTGACCTGTGTGCCACGAAGACTGAATGCGGCTTTTTGCTTCCGGTTTTTCTCCGGATTTCCCCCCTGTCTCAGGCATTGAAGGTGGATCGAATCCCTTGGGCGCCATTTTTGTCATTAAGTCCCCGAAATCACTGGCTGCTTTTATCCATTCTGATAACAAGGACCATGTTTCGCCAGCTTGCCGTTCACCAGCCATATTTTACCTCTCTCGATTATTTAATTATCAAAATAATGTCTCTATTTAAATCCTTACATGATCGCGACAATTAATCCCTATTTCAACATTTTAAAAGACCTTTGAACCCGGATAGAAAGATACAATAAACTGAAATGTTTCTCTATAATTGATAACACGAAAAAGGCATTTCAGTAACACAAAAAGGCTTATGCAAGGACTCATTTAAATATTATTTCCATTCTTTTAAAGTCAGTAACTTCCGGTTAGGTTTTTGCATAACAGCTTGAAATTCCGTTATTCTTAAAATTTGACCCCACTATACCGCTACTTGCAATGCGGATTTCATTCTTTATCTTGATGCGAAGCTCCCTGACCCTTTTGATGCTGACTTTTTCGTTGTGCTGTTCACGGCAATAAATGGCAAGAAGCAAGTAGGTAATCAGGCCGGCGAGTATTTGCACCATGAAGCCATATTCGCTTCTGGCCATCAGATGGTAGAGCCTGAGGTGACGTTTCCACCAGGCAAAGAATTTCTCTATGTCCCATCTGAGCTTGTAAATGAGAGCAATTTGCCCTGCGGTGAGGTCAAGACGACTTGTGCCAACCCAGTATCTGGTGCCGTGGACGGTGTAGCCCACCAGTCTGAGAGGCTTTTGGCTCTGATTGACTCCGGCAGTACCCAACAAAACAATCGCATCATAGAAGATGCTGCTATCTGGATCGATTTCCTTGGCTTCTATGCAAATCTTTGACTGGCGTCAACTATTTTTTCCCTTTGACGACAATTAAAATTCCCGGTTTACTCTTACCAGCTAAATTGGCATTTTCTGGAAGCAAGGTGATACTCCGGTCGCCCTACGGGCTCCCTCCGTCTCGCCTTGCTGACGTTTTCTAATATTACCTCCTCTCTTACATTATTCTATACATTGGGCTCTGATTTCCTTTGCTTTATTCTGATCATAATTAATCTCGGCCCTTGAAGCATAAAATGATCTCAACCCTTTGATTTTGTTGTTTTTTAAAAAAATTATATGCAATTTCCTAACCGGAAATTATTGATTTTACCACTAAATTGGAATTTATCAAACCCAAAAATTAGACCCGTTTCCGAGACAATATCTCAAACCAATAATGCACTACAGGGGGTTAAATAATAAAAAAAGAGGAGAATAAGTCTCCTCTTTTTTTATGTTTTTCACAGGATGCCGCTTGTGGCATAAATTAGCTTTTTACGAGTCCGTCAAAGCTATATGCCTAAAAAAGTTACGGTTTACCCCTTTGAGCCGAGGCGCAATCCGCCTGATACATAGAATACTTCACCCGAACATGCCTCATTGCGGTAAAGCTCGGCCGCCATGGACACTATTTCTTCGGGCTCCACAAGACGCCCGATGGGAATATCGGCGGTAATCTTTTCCAGGGCCTTTTGATCCATTCCCCTCAGGATGGACGTGTTCACGTAGCCCGGTGCAATGACAACACAGCGAATTTTGCCCCCAAGACCGCGCCTGAAGAATTCCGCTGTAATGACCTTGGGCATAACCGAAACAGCAGCCTTGGTCGAGGAATAATTAATCTGCCCGGCTGTTCCCAGGGAACCGGTGGAGGAAATTAAACAAATACAACCTCTGCAGTCATTGTTAATCATCCTTTCCGCACATTCACGGACGGTGAGAAATACACCGGTCTGGTTGACATTTACCACCTTCTGAAATTGTTCCAGGGACATTTTGCCCTTTACCTTTCCGGTTTCTCTGTCCGTGGCAACCATAAGGCCGTCTGAGATAATACCTGCACAGGGCACTACGAAATTAAGTCTGCCGAACTTCTCAATTGCAGTATCCGCAAGCCTGGCATTGTCTTCCTCTTTGGTAACATCGCAAAGAACCACTTCAACATCACCCTTGAGGTTCCTTTTGGCCTTTTCCAGAAAATCTTCCACTACATCACCTATAACCACCTTGCCGCCTTTTGCAAGCCAGTATTCAGCAATGGCCAATCCTATGCCGCTTGCACCTCCGGTGATAGCCGCTACAGAATCTTTAATCTCCAGCATTTGCTTTCCTCCTTAAATATTTTATGGTTGGATATTTTGTAATTCTGGAAATACCTTGATAAACCAGAAATTGCAAGGTAAATGGCTAACAAATGGTTCATTCCTGGAATGCGGAACCATCAGGCGGATTCAAACCCAGATTGTGCAGTAGTTGGCTGCTGCACAATCTGGGTTTGAAGGGGGTTTTCTTTGTTATTCGGATTCCTTTGAGGGGAGGCATGATCACATTTGGATCATTCTCCCCCGAAGAAATTAAAATTTTTTCCTTTGGCAGGATGGATTTTCCCCTGAAGTATCTTTAGAGCGCCTTGAATGCCCTCTTCTATAACAGGATGATAGAATGGCATCTCAAGGATCTTTTCCACTTTGTTGCCCTGCTGAATACTCCAGGCGAGCAAATGCCCGAGATGTTCTGCTCTGGGCCCAACGATTTCACCACCGGCCAGGAGACCTTTTGTGTCTGCATAAAGGCGGCCAAAGCCGCGGTCGGCCTTCATAAGCAGGCTGCGGCCCTGGGACGTGAAATCAACGGCACCGATAAACGCCGGGCCATGATTATCAAATTCCTTGAAGGTTTTTCCAAAGATGGCTATTTGGGGGTCCGTAAAGCTAATGGCTAACGGGGTCTTTCTTTTAAAGTGTCTTACCTCGGGAAAACACGCAGCGTTATCCCCTGCGATCTCACCCTCGTGAAAGGCTTCGTGCAAAAACTGTTTTTCACCTGTCACATCTCCTGCCAAAAAAATGTGGCTGTCTTCACACTGCCCGGTTTCCTGGTTATAGGACGGCATTCCACCATTATCCAGGGAAAGCCCGGTCTTTTCCAGATCGATATCCTTTACCCGGGGTTTTCTCCCTGCTGCAGCCAGGATGTATTCAACAGATTCCTGGTGGACTGATCCATTATCAGTCTCATAAGCCACCTTTAATCCGTCCGGCCGTCTTTCAACAGAGGTGAGAGCGGCCGGTGCAATCAGATTCAGTTCATCCTTAAAGATCTCAATTGCCTTCTGAAGCACCACCGGATCTGTCAAACCACCCAAAGCCCGAAATAGATCGAGAAAAACAGTCCGGGTCCCCAACCGAGAAAATGCCTGGCCTAGCTCTAAACCAATGGGGCCCATCCCCACTACAAGCAGCGATTCCGGAACTTTTGGCAAGTCGAATACCCGCTGATTTGTCAAGAGCCGGTTCCCGGCATCTTTTAAAATAGAGGGAATATGAGGATAAGAACCAGTGGCAATAACTATGGCCTTACCTTCTACAAGGGTATGGTTATCCACCTTTAATGTGTGCGGGTCCATGAAGCGTGCGGTTCCCATAATTCGGTCAACCTCCTTCGGTAAAACCTTGAATCTCTCCTGCATCCGGCCTACAAAGGTATCCCGCATCATCCGTACATTTTTCATTACAACTTCACCCAATACTTTTGCCTTTCGGTTATTTTCAAGGCCGAATTCTTTAGCACGGTCAAAATGATGGCGGGCCTCAGCAGCAGAGATAAGCGCTTTGGACGGCATACAGCCGGCTTGGGCACAGGTGCAGCTAATACCCAGAGGGCCTTTATCAATAATTGCACATGTTGCCCCGCTCTTTTTGGCAAAATTATATGCGTTTAGGCCTGCTGTTGACATGCCGATAATTACTACATCTACCTTTCGCTTCTCCAAGGTATCCTCCTTTCTAAAAACTAAAAAGTAAACTACCCCCGCCTATAAGGCACGGGCTTTGTCAATTGTCGATTTGAAATCGACTTACGCCTATGCATACCGCCTTTTTCAGACGGTGGTATTTGACACATTAACAAATGTCTAAACCCTTCGGCTTCAGCCGGAGAATATTCCACATTTACCTTGTCGCCGGGCGACTACGGGGGATGTGCTTCGCCTGAAGGCGGGGGGTTGCCACCATCCCCGGAGGAGACACTGATAGCCGCCACATTAATACATGTTAAAGGCCCCTTGATCATCGATTTCTAAATCCATGTAACCAATAATCCGAATATTTCCGCTGGGTTCATCCTGGATGAAGTCTTTTATAATTAGATAAGGCCTAAACCCGTTTTTTATATAGAAGCGTACAGTTGGATCGAGAAAAAATTCATGATCTCGGGGCCATACATTCATTGCAAAGTAACGACCTATCGCCTTTTTAAATTCAGGGTTCCGAAGAATATTCTCATGATAATAACGGGTGCTTCCGTTGTAAGACGGCATCCGGCTATCTACAAACACTTGATTTATCCCATCTTCGCTCATTCTTTCAAATGCCCTTTGCAACAGCATGCTACCAAAGCCTTGACCCTTCTTTGATTTAATTACTCCGAGACTGTAAATGAACGCAGACTTCGCCCTTTTTTTGCTGCAGGATCTGCAGGTAGAAAATTCAGCGAATTTCCTTGGAAAGTTTTCTTTTGGATCCATTATTGAATGTTTTGAGTAACACCACACAATCATGCCCACAAATTCACCGCCGTCTCTAACAGCCAGGAAATTGTGCCCATTGTACAATCTTTTTAATGCAGTTTCCCTGGACGACTGTAATTCAGGGATCCAGGTCTCTCTTTCAAGTTCGCAGATTTTTTCTATGTCTGGTTCCCGCAACATAACGTAATCTTTGAATTCGAATTCAGAGGAAAACACCTTTAAGTCCCGGTCGAAGTCACCCCTCTTGCCCTGCAATACATTCGCCAGGTACGGATTATTTATCTTTTCTGATTGCAAGGAATATGGGGGTGGCGCCTGATATGCCTCTGAAAAATGCCCGGGATAAATTTTTGTATGGCCGGGCAGCAGGGACAGTAACCTGAGAATGGTTTGATAGAAGATATTTCTGTTGCCCCTGGCACTATAATCGCAACAGCCGATATTTCCCCCAAAGATCACATCTCCTGAAAAAAGATTGTTTCCTTTTTTGTCCCAGAAACAAACCGAGTCGATGCTGTGGCCGGGCGTATGTACAACTGAAAGGAGCTCGTTGCCAACCGGGACCACTTTACCATCCTCCAGGGGGAAGCTTTTATTGACTACATAGGAGGGTAAAGACTTAAAGGAGGATTTGTGAACGCCTATCTTAATATCTGGAAATAGCTTTACCCATTTTGAAAGTGCAACCCTATGATCCATATGGGCGTGGGTCAACAATATGTAATCCAGCCTGAGCCTCCTCTGCTTTATATCCCGGAACATCTCCTCAAAATCACCGCTCGCATCAATGAGGATACAGTGGTCATCCTGGAAACCGTCAGATACCAGATAGGAAATATTTGGGTTCCTGTGCAGAAAGGAATCATTGCTCAACCATTCAGAGGGCAAATGATTTCGGTATGCCTTTATATTATTCATTAGATACCCCGCTGCTGCTCAATAATTCTCGTTTAATTCCCTATGAAGGGGGCAAAAATAGCTATTTTCCGGTGGATAAATTTCGTGCTTTTTTAGCATGATATCCCTCATGGAATCCTTCTTTATGTTTCCAAAATCTTTTAGATTGTTGCGGGAATAGCAAAGCCTCGCCCGGCCATCAATACCCACCAGCACACCTGCGACCCAGAACAGGCACCCATAATCTGTTCTGAACACCTCACCTCCCAAAGAATTTTTTTCAACCTTTTTTCTTAATTCATCTTCCTCCTCAGGGGTTGAAGCAATATAATGTTTCCAAAAGTAGGATGCTGTGCCTAATTGTTCCGGGAACCGGCAGGTAAACAGTAAAGCATTATCGTTACAGAACTCCTTGATTTCTTGAATGTGGTCCATGTTAAGCTTCATCAACATGGTGTTGATAGCGAAATCAGTAACCCTGTGTCCATGGCGATATGTTATCCTTCCGAAGCCTGCCTCCAAGCAATTATCTATCGCTTCCATTATCTTGTTAAACATCCCCCTGGTTTGGGTAATTTGATCAAAGACTGTTTCCCTGGTGCTGTCCAATGCAAGATATACGGTGGTATGATTATCAAAAAGAAATCTTGCCATTTCTTTATCGATAAGCGTTCCGTTCGTAAAAATTAAAGGTATCATCCCGTAGCTGCCCGTTATCTCAATAATCCTTTTAAAATTTCTATCCATCGTGGTTTCGCCTACCCCGACAATAATCACCGATTCCGCGCCCAACGCGGCTGATTCTTTAATGGCTTTTTTGTAATCATCCAGGGTCATCTTCTCCCCAATGGCTCTTCCGGCCTCCTTATATCCGCCCTCGTTGTAGCAATATAAGCACCTCATGTTGCAGCGGGGTCCGGTCGTGAGCCCCAGAGAAAGCATTAGTCTTTGATCATTTTCGCCCTTCATGACTTCTAAAAACTGCTCCGGCGAAAAATCACCATTACCTCGCAATAATATAGAATCAGTTTTCATACTTTATAGATTCGGCTAAAGATTGTTATTTTATCGTCTTACCTTTTTATTCCCTTATTAGCTCCTCGGCGGTGTTAATGATCATTGCCTCATCCGTACCTCCGGCCTGACTTCCTACCAGTCCGTCCCTCAGTATTCGATTAACCGGATGATCAAGATCATAAGCACCCCCGCCGTGGATTTGATATGCATCCAGTACCGCCTTACGGGAACCCCTGGAACTGATATACTTGGCGGCTGAGCCCACCTTATTGAGCTCGTGTATAAGAGAAGTATCCTTGCCTTCTCTTACGTGATATGCCTCCCATGCCAGCTCTGCGGCCCGGTGCACCATCTGTCTGGCTGCAAGGCCCATTGTATACATATCGGTCAGGTAACTTTGGATCAGCTGGAACTCGCATATAGGCTTGCCGAACTGCTTCCTTTCTTTGGCATACGGCAGGGCCGCGTCAAGGGCCATCCATATATGACCCACACAAGATGCAGCAGCCAGGGGCCTCTGCTTTCCAAGGGCCGTCATCATGACCTTAACCCCCTTGTTTTCCGCTCCAAGCATATTCTCAGCAGGCACATAATAGTTATCAAAGTAGGCTATGCAGCAATCCTCTCCTCTAGAACCCATCTTATTATGCTTTACCATCTGAAGACCGTCTTTGCCTTTATTCGGCCGGTCGTACGGTGCTACACCAGGAGGGGCAATCTCCAATACAAAGCATGACAATCCGTGGGCCCCGCCTTCCGGTTTGGTCCTGGCAAAGGTTATCCACGTATTGGCTGTGTTGGCTACGCTGACATAGTTTTTGGTGCCGTTAAGCAGATAGCCGTCACCGTCTTTTGTAGCGGTCATCTTCAGGCTTATTATATCTGTTGCTGCGTCGGGCTCGCTATAAGCCCCGGCCCCCGTCCTTTTACCGGCAACCAGGTCCGGAAGCCATCTTTTTTTCTGCTCCTCTGTTCCGAACAAATCGATGGTATCTCCAACGGTAAGGTTATGCATGCACGTGAATATATGCATCAACTCACCACCAAACCTGGTTAGTTCTTCGTCAACCACGACCACACTCTTGTAATCGGCACCGGGCCCCCCGTACTTTGGAGGAACGGTTATGCCGAAAAGCCCTGCATCCGCAATTTTCTTCATAAAAGGCATCACTTCACCCGGCAACTTGCCTTCCTCTTCTATCTTCGGCAGAATGGGGGCAATTTCCTTTTGAGCGAATTCGCGTGCTTGACGCCGAATCATCCTCTGCTGTTCGTTTAAACCCATATCCAATGTAAATTCATGGTCAATTCCCATTAGCTGACTCCTTTCTATGCTTGTTAGCTATTACTGTTTACGGTTGTTGGTTACTTTACTGCAAAAATTAACCGTTATAAGAGTTCCGTTGTTCAAAAGAGCTTTAACCCGGATTGTGCAGCAGCCAACTACTGCGGCCTGAAAAACCTTGCTGCAACGCTCTTTTCGCAATTTTGATCCTCAACATATTTATGAATATGCCTGCGGTTCAAAATTGCTCCGAATTCGCGTTTCGCTTGGATTTTTTAACCCTCGCTGCGATGTCTGCTGCACAATCCGGGTTTAACATTCCCAAGAAGCAACCCCTGTGCCAGGAATATTTAAGATTTGTCCTTCCTGTGATTATTTTATAGAAAATTAATTTGATATATTCGGAACTTAGCTGGTGCACATAGGTTATTATTCCACTTGTTCAGCACCTGAATAAGCTTATAGTCCAAAAATTTAACTATCTCGTGCGAGGTATTTTCAAAGGAGAGTTGAGGCTGGCTTCTCCCCGTTTAATAAGCCCGAGGAGATGATGGGGTAAAATTCTCATATTATCAGCAGCTCAGGGAAAAACGCTCAATATAAGGTTTTTGCTGAATAAAAGTTGTTAAAAATGAAACATATGTTAAATTTAAACTTAACAGTTAAGCACCGTACGGAAATAAAAAAACACGAGGACCAATATGCGGATATTAGCACCAAGTTGAGGCTAAAAGACCACAGGAGGCGTAATACCGGAATATACATAAAGAAGTGTTATGGATAGATGGGGTATTTGTAGACAAATTTCCGGCTAACCACCAAAACTGAAAGAAACGTCACGCATCAATATTACGCTGAGACTTTATCCCGAACCGCTTCATCCTGTTCCACACAGTAACCCTTGAGATGCCTAAAAGCTGAGCGGCCTTAGACTGATTACCGCCTGCCTGCTCAAGAACTTGGATAAGGCGCTGCCTTTGAATTTCGGCTCTATCAACAGAAGCATTTTTGGACACCTTGGAGCTTCTCTTCCATTGAAGAATGTTCGGAGGGAAGTGGTACGGTTGAATCACAGAGCCTTGACAGCAAACAAAGGCATACTCAAGGGCGCTCTTTAACTCCCTTACATTCCCCGGCCAATGATATTTCATTAAAAGCTCCATTGCCTCTTTAGAAATATCCTCAATCCTCTTATCGCTTTTCAGTTGGATTCTCCGGAAAAAATGATCGGCAATAAGGGGTATATCCTCAACTCTCTCTCGCAACGGGGGTATTGTGATAGGAATGGCATTTATCCTATAAAAAAGGTCCTCTCTAAAGGAATCCTGTTCAACGAGGGTTCTCAAGTCTTTGTTGGTTGCCGAGATAACGCGAACGTTAATGTGAACGGGTTTATTGTCACCTACCCTCTCAATTACTTTTTCCTCAAGCACTCGCAGCAATTTTATCTGGGTGGCGAAAGGTAAATCTCCGACCTCATCTAAAAAAATATCGCCTCCCTTGGCGGATTCGAACCTGCCTATTCGATCCCGATAAGCACCTGTGAAAGCTCCTTTTACATGTCCAAAAAGTTCACTTTCCAGCAGGGATTCACTCAATGCCGAACAGTTGACCTTTACAAATGGTTTGCTCCGCCTCGCCCCGATTTCATGAATTGCCTTTGCCACCAGCTCTTTCCCGGTTCCACTTTCTCCAAAAATGATTATGGGCGCATGGGACTGCGCTGCATTGGAAATCAAGTCAAATAATCGCTCCATAGAGGCACATCCGCCGATTATACCATGAAAATTGTTTTCCCCCTGTAGTTCACGCCGAAAGACCTCTATTTGAGTATCTTTCTGAATTAGTTCAGTGATATCAGTCATGGTCTCTACAGCACCTATTACCCTATCATCAAAGCCTCGAAGACAAGATGCATTTTTTAATATATGAACATGGCTTCCGTCTTTTCTCTTTAAAACACATCTCACCATATTGACCACGCCTCTTCTAAACAGATAGCATTTCTCACCTTCCTTTTTTTCACCGGGCGCTCCGCAGCCGTTGCAGGAAATTATAGAGCAGTGTTTTCCTACCATCTCTTCTCTTGTGTAACTGGTCATTTTCTCCAGTGCCTTATTAACAGAGACGATGGTCTCGGATTCATCCACAATCATTACCCCTTCCTGTATTGTATCCACCACCGTCTTCCAATATCTATTCAAGTCCTGCCCGATCATGTTCAACCTTTATACTTAAATTTGATGGCTTCGTAAAATTTAACACATGTTAAATATTATAGGCTTATTTAACATTTTTGCAAGAACTGAACGGCAAACAGGTCATTTTATAAATTAAATTCGGGCGCAGCCAAGGACATAAAACAATAATTCCAAAAAAACATGTTTTTTTAAAAAGGATCGGTTCGTGTTATTACTAAAGTTTCGCAGTTGATAAATTAACAGGTTTAATAATACTATCTTCAATCATATCAAGTAGATGTAACACAATATCCGGCTCGATCTTATAGCAAATTACATGACTTGACCTGATTATCAGT
>CAZZPR010000057.1:0-21459 GCA_964655655.1 uncultured Desulfobacteraceae bacterium
TCAGGTACGGTATGCAGCGTTCTATATGTAGAGTGGGTTTTGGCCGGGTTAGTAACTTTTTGAGGAAGCAGCTTAAACCCCGGATATGAGGGCACATGCTTTGAGGCCAGTAGATATTGCCTTGAGGAAATGGGCAGGGGTTTGGGAGGATGGATGCCATTTAGTAGTTGGGATTCTAAGCGAAAGCTTGAAGGCAGGAAAAGAGTTGGCACCCTTTTCAATACTTGGGATTCTTGGGCGATGGTTGAGGACATGAAAGGACTTGAATTCTTGCGCACTTTCCCCTGGTGCAGGTATCAAAAATCTGTTTAATTAACTGGTGAGGGCGGAATAAAGGAAAATATTCCGAGCCATGAAGGGGGGTTAGAGTAGAAAAAATTGAGAATTAATTTATTCATTATCGGAATTCGCCTCAGTTATCTCTATGCCTTCAGCGATAAGCATCTCAGCAGTAACCCCAATACCATAACCTGCATCCGTTTGGCAGTAAGGTGTTTTAAGGCCGCAGGAAGGGCTACGGCCTTTTAGTATTGCCTTTTTTGCACCTGTAATACGGGCAAGCTTGAGGGTTTCGCGGGCGCCTTTAATGAAGGCATCTGTAACATCCTGGCCCAGAGTGTTTACTACCCTTGCATTGCCTGAAAGAACATCCTTTCCATCGCCGCCCATAATATTGGACGGGGCACGCGGTGTGGGCAAGCCACCCAACTGCTCGGGGCATACCGGGATGTACCTTTCCCTGCGGGCTTTTTCGGCCACCTCTTCGCACCTGCTGTGTCTTCCGTCGTACCTGCACTCAGAACCCAGAAGGCAACTGCTTATAAGAATGGTCAAAGAAACCTCCGTTTAACCCTGCAATCAGTTACCAATAAAACCATTGTACGGGCGGGCCTTTGGGAAACCGGATTGTTTTTGGTAATCGGTATTTTTAGAGGGAACCTAAAAACCGGAAATTTTGCTGATGCCTTTGGGAAAAAGGATTACTAATCTATAAATACCACCCCGGATTTTCCGTTTTTCTTTTCCTCTATATATCCTATTTGGAAGGCCTTTTCACCCATTGCCCGAACCTGATCCATAACATCCTGAGAGTCCTTTTCCGACACAGCGATTATAAGGCCCAGGCCATTGTTAAAGGTCCTCATTATTTCTTCCTCAGTAAGGTTTCCGGCTTTTTGGATAAGCTGAAACACCGGATGGGGCGTCCAGGAAGAGCGGCTAATAACCGCCTGGCAGTCCTTGGGAAGTATTCTGGGAAGATTTTCCACAATTCCTCCGCCGGTTATGTGGGAAATGCCGAATATATTATAATTCTTGATGAGATTTCCAATGAGCTTTGCGTAAATCTTTGTGGGCTCGATCAATTCTTCGCCCAGGGTGCGCCCGAATTCTTCTACATAATTATCAACGGACATCTTCAACCCCTCAAAGAAAATCTTTCTAACAAGGGAATAGCCGTTGCTGTGAAGCCCGCTGGAACCTATGCCGATCAACTCGTGCTTGATGCCTATCTCGGATCCGTCAATGATACTGTCTCCGTCTGCCAGACCCACGGCAAACCCCGCAAGGTCATACTCCCCCGGTTTATAGAAGTCGGGCATTTCGGCGGTTTCACCCCCTATAAGCGTACAACCTGCATCCTTACAACCCTTGCTTATGCCCTTTATTATCTCTACCGCTGTATCGTGATCTAATTTTCCCATTGCCAGGTAATCCAGCATAAAAAGCGGTGCCGCACCCTGCACCAGGATATCATTGACGCACATGGCGACAAGGTCAATGCCCACAGTGTCGTGTTTATTGAGCATAAAGGCTATCTTTAACTTGGTGCCCACACCGTCGGTTGATGATACAAGTACCGGCCTTTTAATGTTGCCCAAGTTGACGGAATAAAGGCCTGTATATCCTCCTAAGTCACTTAAGACATTCGATTTGTAGGTTTTTTTCAACAAGGGTTTTATTAACTGCACAAGCCTTTTTCCGGCATCTATATCTACCCCCGCCTCAGCATATCTGTCTCTCTTGTCGGATTTAGCCATCTCTTTCTTCCTTTTTTGTTTCCCTGGATATTTTGATTCTTAAAAAAAGGCCCTCGAACAGGCGCCAAAATCATTTTTTATCTGCTACATGATATTTAAAAGAAACTCAACCATTATTTTGATAAGGCACCGGATTAAACCCGGATTGTGCGGCAGCCAACTACTGCGGCAGAAAAGAAAGTTTTGACTATTGCCTTTTTTATATAGTATGAATATTAACCTTGAAAAGGAGAAAATGAATATGCACAGGTTCCCCAGGATTGATAGGCTGCCTCCCTATGTGTTTGCCACAGTAGACCAGCTAAAGATCGATGAAAGGCGAAGAGGCGAGGATATTATTGATCTCGGTATGGGTAACCCGGATCTTCCTACGCCAAAGCATATAGTGGACAAGTTGATAGAGGCGGCGCAAAAGGGGAAAAACCACAGGTATTCCGCCTCCAGGGGCATAACCAAGCTTAGAGAGGCCATAGCCGAAAGATACCAGCTGCACTACGGAGTGGAGATTGATCCGGAAGAAGAGACTATTGTTACTATCGGGGCAAAGGAGGGGTTATCCCATCTGGTTTTGGCCACTATATGCCCAGGTGACGTGGTTTTTGCGCCCAACCCTACATATCCGATCCATCCCTATTCAGTAATAATAGCCGGGGGAGACCTTAGGGGTATACCTATAGGACCGGACAGGGATTTTTTTGAAGACCTTTTAAGCGCCACAAAACAAACCTGGCCCAAGCCAAAGATGCTGATTATCTCTTATCCCCATAATCCTACTACCAACGTGGCGGATATAGATTTTTTCAAGAAGATAGTGGAATTCTGCACAGAGCATGAAATAATGGTCATCCATGACTTTGCATATGCGGACCTGGTGTTCGACGGCTACAGTCCGCCGAGTTTTCTCCAGGTGCCGGGTGCAAAAGATATAGGGGTGGAATTTTACACGCTCAGCAAGAGCTATTCCATGCCCGGTTGGAGGGTGGGCTTCTGCCTGGGCAACAGGGAGATAATTGCCGCACTCCGCCGTATAAAGAGCTACCTTGACTACGGCGCCTTTCAACCCATTCAAATTGCGTCCATTATAGCCCTTAAGGGCCCATATGATTGCGTGAAGGAAACCGCAGAGGTTTACAGAAAAAGAAGAGACACCCTTGTAAACGGATTGCAAAGGTCGGGATGGACAATAGAAAAGCCCAAGGCCACCATGTTCGTGTGGGCCAAGATACCGGACAAGTATGCGGATATGGGTTCCCTGGAATTCTCCAAGATGCTTATCAAGGAGGCCAAGGTGGCCGTTTCACCGGGAATAGGTTTCGGGCAGTACGGTGAAGGGTACATAAGGTTTGCCCTGGTGGAGAATAGTCACAGGATCAACCAGGCGGTAAGGGGCATTAGAAAAATATTGTAGCATTCCGCTGCAAAAACTGGCAGTTTTTACCACCCCAAAAAAGACAAATTATTAAGCTACCCCAGAGGAGAATAAAAACATGTCCAGGGTAAATATCGGGTTGATCGGTTTCGGAACAGTGGGAGCCGGCATGATGGAGGTGTTGGTAAAAAATCACCAACTGATCCGGGAAAGGATAGGAGCCGATATTGTGGTCAAAGGAATAGCGGATCTGGACATAAAAACCGATCGCGGAGTGGATATCGACCCCTCTATCCTTACTACCGATGCCTCAAGAATAATCCAGGATCCTGAAATAGATATAGTTGTTGAACTTATCGGCGGATACGATCAGTCCATGCAATATATTCTCCAGGCAATGGAAAAGGGGAAACACGTGGTAACCGCCAACAAGGCCCTTATTGCCACTAATGGAAAGGTACTGTTTGAGAGCGCGGAAAAGTATGGTGTGGATATTGCTTTCGAGGCGAGTGTGGCCGGGGGAATACCTATTATCAAGTCTCTCAGGGAAGGTCTGGCTGCAAATCGGATAAAAAATATACTGGCCATACTGAACGGGACCTCGAATTATATACTGACCCGGATGACAGAGAATAAATTTTCCTTTGACAAAGCCCTGTCCACCTCACAAAGACTGGGCTATGCAGAGGCGGACCCTGCACTGGACATCGACGGGAGTGATGCAGCTCATAAATTGACCATAATCATCTCCCTGGTATTCGGGAACCACTTTTCATATGAAGATATTTACAGGGAAGGCATTAAAGGGCTTTCATCAGAGGACATAGAATTCGCCGGAGAGTTCGGCTACTGTTTAAAATTGCTTGCAATCGCAAGGGAGACAAACGGCAAGATAGAGGCAAGGGTGCATCCCGCCTTTGTTCCGGTGGACCATATACTTGCAAACGTAAACGAGGCCTATAATGCCGTGTATATTAAAGGAGATTTTGTTGGTCCCGCCCTTTTTTATGGATTCGGAGCCGGAGGGAGGCCCACCGGGAGCGCTGTGGTAGCCGACCTTATGGACATAGCCAGGAATCATATAAAAGGTATCTCAAGGAGGGTGCCCCCCCTTTCCTTTGTAAAGCCCTCCGGAAAGGCACTATGTATCAAGCCCATGGATGAGGTAAATACGGATTATTATTTTCGTTTTTCCGCTGTGGACAGGCCCGGAGTGCTGTCCAAGATTTCGGGGGTTCTGGGATCAAACAATATAAGCATTGCCTCGGTTATGCAGAAAAAGCGAAAGGCGAACGGGTCTGTGCCCATAGTAATGTTAACCCATGAGGCCATGGAAAAAAACGTGAGAAAATCCCTGGAGATTATAGACAGGTTGGATGTGGTAACCGAAAAAACGGTACTTTTCAGGGTAGAAAAAGAGGAAGAGATCTAATGTATATTATTTGTATGGACTTGGAGGGCATCCTGGTTCCCGAAATATGGATAAATGTGGCGGAGAGGACTGGCATACAGGACTTGCGCCTTACCACCAGGGACATCTCCGATTATGATCAACTGATGAAAGGCCGGCTGGAAATATTGAAAAAGGAGGGGCTGGGAATCAAAGATATCCAGGATGTAATAGGGTCAATGGACCCCCTGGAGGGGGCTGAAAAATTTATGGCCTGGCTAAGAGAAAGATTTCAGGCAATTATTGTTTCCGACACTTTTATAGAATTTGCAGGTCCCCTGTTGAAAAAACTCAATCGGCCCACACTTTTCTGTAATTCCCTTTCAATAGGCCCGGACGGCACAATAGAGTCATACAAACTCCGGCAAAGGGACGGTAAGAGGCAGGCAGTGATAGCGCTGAAACAATTGAATTACGAGGTAATCGCAATCGGTGACAGCTATAACGATGTCACCATGCTGGAGGAGGCTAACCGGGGGATACTTTTCAGACCTCCGGACAATATAATAAAAGAATTTCCCCATTTTTCTGTTTTCCGGGAATACGAAGATCTAAAAAATGAGCTGAAAGGGTATACTTGATCCCCGGCACAGGGGCCGGAAAGTTGGATCAGCATAAAAAAAATGGATTAAGCGTCAACGGGTATTGAAAGATGGCCGACAAAAAAAACATAACCTATTACCGCGTTATATACGGGGACTGTGATTCAATGGAGATTATTTATTATGCGAATTACCTGCGGCTTTTTGAAATCGGGAGAACGGAATTATTGAGGGATTTTGGGGTTACTTACAAGTCAGTGGAGGAAAGAGGATTCTTCCTTCCCGCAACAGAGTCATATCTTAAATATGTCAATTCCGCTTTTTATGACGATTTACTCAGAATAGAGACCGAAATGGGCTTTATCAAAAGGGCCAGCAGCAGGTTTGAGTACAAGATATTCAGGGAAGAGGAATTGATCGTGCAGGGTTATACGGTCCACGCCTGTCTGGATAAAGAAAACAGGGTGGTGCGTATCCCCGGTTTTTTGCTTAACGCATTGAAAGGGAGGCAAACATGAACATATTGTTTTTCGGGCCTAACGGAAGCGGCAAAGGCACTCAAGGTGCAATAATAAAGGGACATTACGGAATACCCCACATAGAGACAGGGGTAATATTCAGGGACAACATATCAAGGGGAACGGAACTGGGGAAAAAGGCCAAGGCCTTTACAGACAAGGGGGAATTGGTCCCGGATGACATAACAGTACCGATGGTGCTGAACAGGCTCAAAGAACCTGACTGCAAGAACGGATGGCTGCTGGACGGGTTCCCCAGAAACCTTAATCAGGTAATTAAATTGAATGAGGCACTTACCCGTGAGGGCATGACCCTGGATATCCTTACAGAAATCCTGCTGGATAGAGATACCGCTAAAAAAAGAATAATGGGACGCAGGATCTGTGTGAACGACAACAATCATCCCAACAACGTAAATATTGAGGCTATAAAGCCGCACAACAATAAATGCAGGGTATGCGGCGGGGAATTAAAAAAGAGGGACGATGACCAGGATGAGGCGGCCATAAACCAAAGACACGATATATATTACGATTCCGAAACCGGTACCAAGGCAGCAGTAAATTACTTTAAGGATTTGTCCGAAAAAAAGGGTTCGCCCACTATAATAGAACTTGATGGAAGAAACAGCGTGCAGGAGGTAACCAGAGAATTGTTAAAGGCCCTTGAAAAGGTTGGGGCATAATCACTGCTAAATGCAGGGTGAGGTTTTGGGGTTGTTTCTTTTTTGAGAAACTGTAAAGGAATTGTTATGGAGTACTCGTTAAGCCCGTACGGAGAAAGGTTTCCCCTTCCGTCCAAAGGACAATACAAAGAGGAATACGAAAGGCTGTGTTCCATCGCGGACAGGGAAAGGAAGCAGGGCAGGGAAATATCGGTAATAATGGGTCTCGGCTTTGTCGGCGCGGTCATGGCAGCAGTCATGGCGGATACCGAGGACAAAGAAACAGGCCGGCCCAAGAGATTTGTCATAGGTATGCAGAGGCCGAGCACCAGAAGCTTTTGGAAAATACCCCTTTTCAACAGGGGCGTTTCACCTATCAGTTCAGAGGACCCTGAGGTGGGGCAACTTATATCAAGGTGTGTAAACCAGAAGAAAACATTGACCGCTACATTTACCTACGATGCTCTAAGGCTGGCGGATGTGCTGGTGGTTGACATCCAGTGCGATTTCGTAAAAGAGGACCTCGGCAACATTCAAACAGGCCATGCCGAGATGGGGGAACTTGAGAAAGGATTCAAGATAATCGGAGAATCCATTCAACCGCATTGCCTTGTGCTTATTGAGACCACTGTCCCCCCGGGGACTACGGAATATATAGCATACCCGCTAATAAAAAGGGCATTCAGAAAAAGGGGCATAGATACCGAACCGCTGCTGGCCCACTCCTTTGAAAGGGTAATGCCCGGCAGGAATTATGTTAAATCCATTCGAGAATTCTGGCGCGTGTGCAGCGGGGTCAACAGGCAGAGCCGGGAAAAGGTGGTTGATTTTCTCAGCGATATTATTGACGTAGACAATTACCCGCTTACAGTGCTGGACAGGCCCATTGAGAGTGAAACATGCAAGATTGTTGAAAACAGTTACAGGGCCGCTATACTGGCCTTTTTGGATGAATGGAGCCTTTTCGCGGAAAGCCACGGCGTAGACCTGATCAAGGTCATAGATGCCATAAAACACAGGCCAACTCACAACAACATAATATTTCCGGGGCCCGGTATCGGCGGATACTGCCTTCCAAAGGATGGCGGGTTGGGTCTGTGGGCCCATAAGCATATACTGGGTTTTGACGGGGAGATATTCAAAATCACAAGGGATTCCGTAAACATAAACGATACCAGGGCATTGCATGCTGCCAGGTTGACCAGGGATGCACTTAGAAACATGGGAAAGATAGTGGCGGCTTCCTATGTAACCATACTCGGAGCTTCATATAAAGAGGATGTGGGAGACACCAGGTACAGCGGTTCTGAATTGATAGTAAGAAAACTGGCGGAGATGGGAGCTGAAATTAAGGTTCATGATCCCTACATAGCTCACTGGTGGGAATTCGAGAAACAGGACACCTATCCGGCAATCGGAAAAAGCCGCTCCAGGTTTTTCCGGAACCAGGAGCACCTTAAAGAAATGAGCATGTGCCGTACTATTCAGGAGGCCTTAAAAGAGGCGGATGCAGTGGTCCTGACTGTAAGGCACAAGGAGTATTTGACATTGAAACCGGACGATGTAGTGGAAATGGCCGGGGGCCCGCTTGCGGTTGTGGATTGTTTCGGAATCCTGGATGATGAAAAAATAGAAGGATTCTTCCAGCTCGGGTGTGAGGTAAAAGGAATGGGAAGAGGACATATACGGAGTATAAAAGAGAAGACAGGGAACCGCCCAAATAGAGTTTGAGTTATCTCCCGGCCCCTATGACCACCTTTGTACCCGGTCCGCATTTCCCCCCGAGTTCTCTTTCGGCGCTGGCCATGTTAAATGCTATTTCCAGATAGCCGGAGCTGCCTATAAGGGCAAGGGGTTTTCCCCTGGGCACTTCACAGTATGTACTGTTCAATGAATCCAGGACCAAACCGCCTATACTGATAAAAAAATTCTCCTTTTGGGTGAAAGATTTAATCTCTTCCCCGGGAACATTGGTGATCAAGTTCCCGAAATTGTCCGCCCTGGTTACCTCGCCCATGAGCCTTCCCTCTTTCATGTACGGTTCCTTGAGGAACGCCCTTACAGGATCGTGGATTTTTTTTCCGAATGAAAAGATGTCAACACCCCTGGTAATATAGGCCCCGACTGGCGCAAATATGTCTCTGCCGTGAAAGGTGGAGCTGACTTTTCTCATAAGATATCTTTCCTCTGTTATATGGATAACAAGGGGATCCTCCTCCCCTTCTATTACAGGCCAGAAAAGGCCGTTATCAGGGCCTACGAAAAAATGTTCCCGGACGGACACCGCTACGGGCCTTCTTTTTCCGCCTACTCCCGGGTCAATTACCCCTATGTGCACCGTGCCTTCCGGAAAAAATTGAAAGGTATCCCTTATAATCCATCCCCCCTGTTCAATTGAGCCTGTCCGTATTTTGTGGGTTATGTCAACAATCCTCGCACGAGGGTTAATGGAAAACACTACCCCCTTCATCATGGCTACATACGGATCGCTATGGCCAAAATCCGTGGTCAAGGTTATGATTCCGGATTCTTCCAATTAAATTCCCCTTGAAAAATGTTAAAATAAACCCTTGATGGCTTCGTAAAAAGCTAATTTATGCCGCAAGCGGCATCCTATGAAAAACGAACTTTATTAATACTTCCGAATATCGCCTTTTTACGGGTCCGTCAACCCTTACATATTAAAAGTGATTTTTGTTTTTAGGATTTGCTATTTGGGTTCATTTATGTTACCGGTTTAACCTTAACATAAAAAAAATGTTATTTACAGCACTCAGCAAATAAAGAAAGGAGAAGGAAATGGCTGCAAAAATAATCAGCGGAAAGGAAATCAGGGACGGCATACTAAAAGAGCTCAAGGAAGAGGTTGATAAAATAAAGGAAAAACACGGCGTGGTCCCGGGTCTTGTCACAATACTGGTAGGGGAAAACCCGGCCTCTGTATCCTATGTGACCTCCAAGATCAGGACGGCAAAGGATCTCGGATACAATGAAATCCAGGACAACCAGCCAGAGGACATATCCGAGGAAGACCTTCTTGCTTTAATCGACAAATATAACAATGATGACTCCATCCATGGCATCCTGGTGCAGTTGCCCCTTCCCAAACACGTAGACGAAAAAAAGGTTCTGAATGCACTAGACCCGGACAAGGATGTTGACGGCTTTCACCCGGTAAATGTAGGCCGTTTGATGATAGGCGGCTCCGAGGTGAAATTTCCACCTTGCACACCTGCCGGAATCCAGGAAATGATTATCCGGTCCGGCGTAGAAACAGAGGGTGCAGAGGTCGTAGTCGTTGGAAGGTCCAATATCGTAGGAAAACCCATAGCAAATATGATGCTTCAAAAGGCAAAGGGCGCAAACTCCACGGTTACGGTGATTCACACCAGAACAAAGGATATGGAAGCCCATTGCAAACGAGCGGATATACTGATTGTTGCCGCAGGGGTCCCGGGCCTGGTTAAGCCCGAATGGATAAAAGAAGGTGCATGCGTTATAGACGTGGGCGTAAACAGGGTAGGCGAAAAGATCAGCGAAAAGACAGGCAAAAAAGTGGCCATACTTAAAGGCGATGTGGATTTCGACAGGGCAAGGGAGATAGCCGGCTCTATCACCCCTGTGCCAGGCGGCGTAGGCCCTATGACCATAACCATGCTTATGAAAAACACCCTTAACTCCCTGAAGTTCCACCTTAACATTGCATAGAAACAGGGCCTGTCCGGGCATTCATTGATAAAAGAATCATGCGTTTCTCTTTCGAAATGCATGATTCTTTTATTGAACCCAGGTCGAACAAGGCACCTTTCTTTTCGTGACTTACCGTATTTTTGTTTCTTGTTTCTGGTTTCTGGATCCTGGTTTTACAAGAAACACCTTCTTTCTTTTCTTTCCAGTATCCAGCGACCAGCAAAAAGACCTGCCCGCGAGCCTCGGCCGCCGGCCCAGAGGGCCTCTGCCCCGGCGGGAACAGAAGAAAGGCACCACCACCTTTTAAAAATATTCCTGCTAATTGCACCCGGGGAGAGTGCGGGTGCCTCTTATTTTTAAACGGAGAAGAGCCCTTATCTATATTAGACCTATGCTTCGAATACAAGGCAAGCGTAAGGAAAAGACTTATAAAAAAACATGCTCCATAAAAAAAGATGGTGGTGCTTTTCGGATGTGGCTGGTTACCCCGGACCCGAGCCGTTCGGCCCCGAGCGACTCAACATGAGCTTGCCGATATGTCTCACGGCCGGGGGCCCCCAGCGAGGGGAATGGGGAGGGGGCAAATTTTACCCGTCTATGGCAATTGACAGAATTAAAAAAGTTTTTGGATTTGAGATCTCTCTTTAAAATTTTCTTGACACACAATATATAGTACTTTATAGATTTAAAATCACAATATATGCTAATTTTAAATTATTTGGAGGTAATTATGCGGCCGGAAATGATATTAGTATTTAAGGATGGAAACCTGCTTCCAAACGCCCTGAAATGGGATGATGAAACCATCAGCGACATTTTGGCATCCACCAAGAATATAGGCAATGATCAGGCCAGGATGATAGCCAGAACTTTGCGAAAAGAGATAGAGGGCATGGGCCTGAATGAAATAAAGGTTCCCTTGCTGGAGAATATAATCAATGGCAAAATGTTGGAGCAGGGACTGCTAAATGGAGCTCCGGCCCGGCTCAAACAAGTATTATCAAGTAAAGGAAACGGGATTCAAATATCCAAGAACGGATTGAAGGTGCTGGGGAGGAGGTATCTTAAGAAGGATGAACATGGTAAGCCCACTGAAACCCCGGAACAGATGTTCAGAAGAGTGGCTCATTTTATAGCCGAGGCCGGAGAAAAGTACAGGGGTGTGGATTCGGCAAAACAGATGGAGGAAAATTATTATAAGATAATGACGGAGTTGAAATTTTTGCCCAATTCTCCCACATTAATGAATGCCGGCAACAAATTGGGACAGCTGGCCGCATGCTTTGTCCTTCCGGTTGAAGACAGTATGGAGGGGATATTCGACTCCCTTAAACACGCAGCACTTATACACAAGTCGGGAGGGGGCACTGGATTTTCCTTTTCCAGGATAAGGCCGAAGAACAGCAGGGTAGGAACCACCGGTGGCGTGGCTTCCGGGCCTGTGTCGTTTATGAGGATATTCAACACGGCAACGGAGCAGGTGAAGCAGGGGGGAACGAGAAGGGGGGCCAACATGGCCATACTGAGAGTGGATCACCCCGATGCAATGGAATTCATCAATAGCAAAAAGAATGATGATGAACTTGCAAACTTCAACATATCCGTGGCCCTTACCAGAGAATTCATGGAGGCCTTGAAAAATAATGCCTCATATCCCCTCATTGATCCCATGAGCAAAAAAGAAACCGGACGCCTTAAGGCCTCCAAGGTCTATGATGAGATCGTAAACCGGGCATGGGAGAACGGAGACCCGGGCGTAATATTTTTGGACAATATAAACAGGGATAACCCCACTCCCGGGTTGGGTGAGATAGAGAGCACCAATCCCTGCGGGGAGCAGCCCCTTCTGCCTTACGAGGCCTGCAACCTGGGTTCCGTTAATTTGGCAAAATTTGTTATCCACGATGAGGATGGATCGGGGATCGACTGGAAGGAGCTTGCAAACACTGTAAGAACGGCATTAAGGTTCCTGGACGATGCGATTGACATGTCTAAGTATCCACTGGATAAGATTACGGATATGGCCAGGGGAAATCGCAAGGTCGGCCTGGGAGTAATGGGATTTGCGGATATGCTTTATCAATTGGAAATCCCGTACAATAGCAATAAGGCCCTTTCTATAGGAGAGCAGGTCATGGCCTTTTTACAGAAGGAATCAAGGAAGGCGAGCCTCGAGCTTGCGGAAGAGAGGGGGGTATTCAAAAATTTCGAAAAAAGCATATACAAAGACAGGGCAGGCTGCAAATACAGGAATGCCTCCACTACTACGATTGCCCCGACCGGAACCCTGAGTATTATAGCAAATTGTTCCAGTGGCATAGAGCCCGCCTTTGGATTAAGCTTTGTAAAAAACGTAATGGATAACGACAAATTATTGGAGGTAAACCCCTGGTTTGAAATGGTGGCAAAGGAGAGGGGTTTTTACAGCAAGGACTTGATGGACAGGGTGGCAAGAGAGGGCAGCCTTAAAGATATAGATGAGATACCTGATGATATCAAGAAAATCTTTGTAACCGCTCATGACATAAGCCCGGAGTGGCACGTAAAGATGCAGGCGGCATTTCAAAAACATACGGATAGCGCTGTATCAAAGACTGTGAACCTGCCCGAAGAAGCCAGGCCCTCAGACGTACTCAAGATTTACAATCTGGCATATGAACTCGGATGCAAGGGGGTGACCATTTACCGGGATGGAAGCAAGGATAAACAGGTATTGAGTTTTAACAAAGATAATGTTAATAATAAGCGACAAAAGGCCATCAAGGGCAGACCCGAAACCCTGGATGGCTTTACCACCAAAACAAAGACCGGGTTGGGTAATCTCTATATAACCGTAACCGAATATGACGGCAGACCCTTCGAGGTATTCGCCACTATCGGAAAAAGCGGCCAGTCCACTACCGCAAAGACAGAGGCGATAGGGCGCCTGGTATCGCTTGCATTCAGGTCCGGCCTTAATGTGGCCGAAATAGTGGAACAGCTCAAAGGGATAGGAGGAGAACACCCTGTTTTTCAAAAGGACGGATTGGTGCTCTCCATACCTGATGCCATAGCAAGGGTGCTGGAAAACAGGTATTTCAAGGCAGAAAAAAAACAGTCAAAAAAAAGGGGGGGTTCCTTAAAAGGTGAAAAATGCCCTGAATGCGGCGAGACAATTGCCTTTGAGGAGGGATGCATGACCTGCCATTATTGCGGGTTTACAAGATGCAATTAAAATTGATCCGATTTTATGGAGTTTATTAATATAAAAGAAAAAAGCAGAATTCGAACCATTATACATCACCTGATATCCAAAAGGTCGGATATATCCGTCAAAATCAAGGACAGCGATGAAATTTTTTCGACCAAGTTAATTAAGCTTGATGAACAAGGCGGCCTGGATCGGATTATCATAGAAAAGCTTTATCCGGACCACGGAAACACCATTATTCAATCCTCTCCGGAGGCGATGTTCTCCTTTGATTTGAGCGGAAGCTGGTGTAGATTTACCACTAACTATTGTGGCATAAACGCCCGGTATCCCGATTTCGGGCTAATAATAGGGTTTCCCGGTATAGTGCAGATAGATGAAAAAAGAAGAGATACCAGAATAGAGGATGAATTTACCAAGCTCCTTTCGGTGGAGTTTGCACTGGAAGGGGATGACAAGGTGTACAAGTTGAGGGTCATAAATTTGGGCACCCATGGTGTTGCCCTTATTGTCGACAAGAAAAACTTTGATATACTTTACAAGGTGAATGTCGGGGACAAGATACATAATTTGCAATTCTTTCTTCCGGCGGCCGCCCTTATGGTAGACGGAAAGGTAAAGCACAAAACAAAAATGAAACAGGGCAGGCTCAAGGGAAAATATATAATAGGCGTCGAATCGGAATTTATTATGAAAAACCTCAAAAAGGCAGGCGACGAGGGGGTTGAAAACAACCTGTAGCCTTTGAAGGTGTCCTCCCGGTCCCGGTATTCAACCTTCCCTGTCCATGACCATAAGCAGGGCATCATCCCCCCAATAATAATTCGGGATTATTCCGGCGATTTTCATGCCCATTCTTTTATAAAAAGCAATAGCACCTGAATTCCTTGACCTGACCTCCAGGCGCAGATTATTTCGGCAAGATTTTAGGGCACAGGCAAACAACATCCTGCCGAATCCTTTCCCCCTGAAATATTCTTTCACCGCAGTGGAGTAAATGTGACCTCCGGAGTCAAATATAATATACCCCGCAATGTCTCTTCCATTGTCTGCAACCAAGAATGTATCCGGCAAATTTTCGGCAAACTCGATAATTGTTTGCCTGGAATAAGAGGATTTCGGGTATGCCTGCTTTTCTATCTCCATTATGTTTTCCAGGTATTCCGGCCTGAACTTCTTTATGCTGAATTCATGCATTTTACTAATTTTATGACCAGTATTGATTTTTCTTGACACCGTAACTATATATCTCTATATACTGCGTCTTCAAAAATCAAGGAGCTGAGAAATGAAGGAAGGAACATTGGAAATAAACGGGTATTCGGCTGTATTAACCCGCTGGATATTGATACTTTTTATATCCATCTTATACGCCTCGCCCGCATCATTCAAACATGCATTGCCTGTTAATCCGGTGGATAAAAAAATAGCGAAGCCTGAAAAGGTTCCGGTTTCTACACCCAAAAAACGGGCTGTCTCCGATACCGGGCCCGGGGCCACGGTGAATCACAAAAGGGATTCAAAAAAAGCATTTTATCCCATTATACAGGAGGCCGCCGAGATTTACAATGTAGAGCCCGCCCTTATCAAGGCCATAATTATGGCGGAGTCCAGCTACAATCCGGAAGCAGTTTCCAGAAAGGGCGCTATCGGGCTTATGCAGTTGATGCCCACAACAGCCAGGTCCCTGGGTGTAAAAAATGTATTTAATCCAGAACATAATATTAAGGCAGGGGTGAGATATTTCAAACAGTTGATGGATCGTTTTAACGGGGATGCAAGACTTGCACTGGCAGCCTATAACGCCGGCAGCAGGAAGGTAAGGCAGTATGAAGGAGTACCCCCTTATAAATCCACCCAGTGTTATATAAGAAAAGTTTTTAAATATTACGAATATTACAAGGAAAAAGATGAGGGCGGGATGGAAAATGCCTAAGTCCCAACCGGACTTGGCTTAATCATCCCCGCTCTTTTTCCTCCGGGTTTCGGGACCAAGATATTACTGGTTCCTTAGCCCTATTTCGGATGGATCCCGTTTTTCCAGACGGGGGAGAAATTTTATTATCGGTAATACCGCCAAAAAATAAACCAGAGAGCGCTTCTGGGATATTTCTGTATGGATGGGTTTGGAAAAGGCGGAATTAATAAATCTGCTTTTTACCATGTTGTAATAGGCAAAGCGTTGATGGCTGTAAATCGCCCGCGAGATTAATCTGGAGAATCTCACATGGCTGAGGACCCTGGATTTCAGGAGTATTGTATACCTGTTCAGGGAGGTATTTTTCATCAACGAATCAACTATTGTATCCGCTGCCAGCCGGCCGGACAGCATGCCGTAATACAGCCCCTCACCATAGAGGTTTTCCACGCACCCCGCAGCATCCCCAACCAATAAGGACCTTCCTGTATTGTATCCGGGATAGGCTATACGGTAAGGCAGGGGGTATCCCCTGGTTTCTCCTTTATTTGCATCCCTTGACCATTCAAAACGATCCAGGAATAATCGGAGTTCCCTTATTTGATGCCCTTTGATGCCGGCTGACCGGAAGTAGTAGGCACCTATGTTCAACCGGTCTTCCTTTGGAAATACCCATGCGTATCCTTTAGAGACGGAGCCCAGGTCAAATATTGTATTTTTGCATAGAGTTTCCGGCAGGGATCCGGGAAAAACCTCCATCCCGAGGCCGAATGTCCATTCTACACTGCCCGAATATCCAAGTTGCCTGTGAAGCTGTCCTGTAACGCCCTCAGCGAGCACCAGAAAGGAGGCCTTTATAGGCTCCCCTCCCTTAAGCCTGATAACTGCTCCTTTCCCCTCCTCCGTGACCTCTTTCACCGGTCCCGGCATGTATATGCTGCAGCCTTTTTCCGCGGCAGCATCAAGGAGTAAACTGTCGAAATGGCTCCTTTGGACGGAGTAGCTGTCTACCTCACCCGAAACATAACAAAGGTCTTCATCTTTAAAGCATAGGTAGGAACCCGAAATCTCCTTGCCCTTGACCCTGCCGAGGTCTATAATTTGACCGGCGATCCGGCTGGTTTTCCGGGAAATGCCCCCTCCGCATAGTTTGTCCCTGGGGAATTTCTTTCTCTCAAAAATTGCAACCCGGAGCCCGGCTTTTGCAAGCAAATACGCGGCAAGGCTACCGGAAGGGCCTGCTCCTATAACGGCGACATCGTACATGCAGTATCTTTTTACCCAGATTGTGCAGCAGCCAACTACTGCACAATCTGGGTTTAAATCCTTATTTTAATGTTCTTTTTCAGAGTGGAAGGTATGGAAATATATTTTATAAATTGCCCCAAAGGTTTATAAGTTTAATCGAAAAGGGCGGTTTTCATGGAATAAGTGCCATGCTATAATCAGTCTTTATGTGATTTTCATATGACCCATTTGCCTGAAAAGGGTATTAGCAAACCTGTTTTTAATTTATTAATGACACTTTTTTTTCATATCATACTTAAAACAGCGAGACAGTCAAACCATGTTTAACAATATAATTTACCTTATCATTGTACTGGTGATATTTAATGTCGGTTATCCTGTGGATACACCTTTTTTTTCTCCCCTTGCCTCATTTTTTCTTTCCGCTTTAATCTGGATCAACTTTGCAATCTACTGCAGATACCGTTTTTCCAGAACCCTGAAAAGCTCCGGGGAGTTAACCAGGGGGCAGCAAAGCAATTTGTATCAATCTGCGGTTACAAGGCTTTCTATTCTGGCGATACTGGTATTTATTGTCTTTGTTTACTTTTTTAACCTGAAATACTGGCTCCTGAGGATCCCCGGGTTTTCAAGCTTTTCCATACTGTCCGGCATGGCCGGGGTTCTCGTCTTTTTTGCCCTTCTGTGTACCATATGGTACTTTGGATACCCTGCATACTGTGTGTTTTTCGATTGCTCATGGAAAAGGCATACGTACATATGGTCCAACCTAAGGCTTAATATCCCTATTCTGTTTCCGTGGGCGATTCTCACCGTTTGTTTTGATCTTCTTTCCTTTATCAAACATCCTGTCATCAAGGGGTTGTTTGAAAGCGAGCTCGGCCAGTTCACCTTTATTGCGATGCTGCTATTTATCATAGTTCTTTTTTTGCCCCCGGTTATCAGCTACTGGTGGGGGTGTTCGTCTTTACCGGCTACGGAAAAAAGGAAAGATATCGAGGACTTTTTCCGGAAAAACGGGTTTAAGTACAGGGAAATATTAAGATGGCCAATGTTTGGGGGCAGGATATCCACTGCAGGGGTAATGGGCTTGATACCCAGATTCAGATACGTACTTGTAACGGATTCATTATTGAACCTGCTTTCGGAGGATGAAATCAAGGCGGTCATGGCCCATGAAATGGGGCATGTCAAGTACAAACATATCCTGTTCTATTTATCCTTTTTGCTCGGGTACATGGTAATATCCTTTGGGCTTTTCGAGATATTTTTCTATGCCACAGCCCTAAACCCCTGGATGTTTGGACTTTCCATCAGCAGTAGCGGGTTTGATACAGGGCTTTTTTACCTGTTTTTTTCCATACCTATTATTTTGAGCATCATAATCTATTTCAGGTATATTATGGGTTTTTTTATGAGGAACTTCGAGCGTCAGGCCGATCTCTATTCCGCAAGAGTCATGGGAGATGTGAAGCCGACCATAATGTCCCTTGAAAAGATCGCCCGATTCAGTGGTATAAGGCGGGATCAGCCATCATGGCACCATTTCAGCATTGCACAAAGGGTTGATTTCCTTTGGAATGCCCGTATAAGGCCCTGGGTGGTAAAAAGGTACATGAGACGCCTGGTTGCCTCCCTGGTCTTGTTTCTCGTTCTTATTTCGTCCGCAGGATACGCCTTGAATTTTACCGGTCTGCAAAAGGGGCTTAGGCAGGTAGTTTTGACGGATCTTTTGAACCGCAGGTTAACCGGCTCGCCCGAAGATATAAAGATTTACATGACCCTGGCCTACATCCACCACGAAAGCGGAGATCTTGGTAAGGCTAAAAAGGCATACGAAAATATAATTGAACTAAAACCAGATAATGCCTTGGCCTTAAACAACCTGGCCTGGATTCTGGCAACCGCCGGGGACAAAAGGCTGCGGAATTATCCAAGGGCCCTGGATCTTGCCAAAAGAGCCGTTGAAATAGACCCGTCTCCCACCTTCCTTGATACACTTGCAGAGGCCTATTATGCAAATGGTCTCAAGAACAAGGCAATGGATGCCATCAAAGAAGCGTTGGAAAAGGCCTCCCGGAACAGGGATTACCTGCTGGGCCAGTTGAATAGATTCAGTAAAAACGGACATCCCAGTAAAAAACCATAATATATTGACCCTTTCCGTTCGATTGCTGCCGCTTCCCTTCCCAACCGTCACCTAATAAAAGCCATCCCGCCCTCACCCAAAGCCCTTCATGGCAATATTTACTGGCCTCAAAGCATGTGCCCTCATATTAGGGGTTCAAGAAACCTCCTTTAACCCAGATTGTGCAGTAGAAAACGTAGCGAGGGTTGAAAAACCCAAGTGAAACGCGAATTTGGAGCAATTTTGAGGCCCAGGAATATTCATAAATATATTGAGGATCAAGATTGTGAAAAGAGCGTTATAGCAAGGTTTTTCAGGCCGCAGTAGTTGACTGCTGCACAATCTGGGTTAAAGATAGGTATATGACAACCCGGAAAAAGATGGTGGTGCTTTGGACGTGAAAGCGGGACTGCTGCCGTTCAGGTACCAGGTGATAAAATTTCGCTGCATAGTGCGGGCACGTTCCAGGGAGGTCTCTTTTTGCAGGGTGACGATAAGAACATCGAGGCTTTTATCCCCATCGCCGAACTTGCCGATGCGCTCCAGTGATTTGATATACTGCTTGTAGGCGTCCGGGATGTAGTTGCCCTTGTAGCTAAATGAACCCTCATCAATACGATTCAGCAGGTTTTTGATAAAACCGGTGAACCGGCCTTTGTCAAACGGGTTTTCAAAGGTATCTTTGATGATGTTTTGTGCTTGCTGCTTATTCATAGCTTTTCCTGATTTTTATTTTTTGCGTTCTTTTTCAGTTGAACTTATGTGCTCAACAGCAAGATATCCGTCATATTTCCGCCATATCCGCCAGAAAACAGACATTTATTCGTTATCACTTCAATTTATACTGTCTTTTTCAATTGGGCGATCATTGGTCAATCATTAGGCAAATGAGTCAATTTGCAGGCAATTCCCCTCCCTGCTTTACCTGTTTTTACCAACACGCCCTTTTCTACAAGTTTTTTCAGATCAATTGTGGCCATCTGTCTGGATATACTTGTAAGTTCCTGATATTCTTTACTTGTAATTTTATTATGGGGTAATGACCTTTCCTTTGAGCAAAACCTTTTAATTTCTTCTGTAGTTTTCCAACCTTTTCCCCTATAACCCGCGGCTTCTTGAGGATCGCCTGACTCCTGAGCGAGCAAGATATTGAGACGCATCGCTTGGTATCCACACGGGAACTTGCTTGATTCAGACTCCTGAATGGAGGAGCGAAGTTTCTCCTTCAAGACAGAGAAGTCTCCAGATTGAAACCCCTCTAACTCTGCCTTTAGGTAGTCGAAATCGAGATCACTACACTCGGATTCAGCTTTGCTGGTGAGTTCGTTCAATTTAACGAAATCCCCGTTCAACTGCGAGAACGCGGCAAGGTATGCCAAGTCTGTTGAAAGAAAGGAAGCCCTTGGATATGCAGGAATGTCGTGTCTAGAATTTTCAGGTCGAAATAGACAGGCATCAAAGGCTCAACATACGACCAGCCCTTTTCAGGCCGTCCCCACAGATAAGCATATCTTGCTTCCGCCAGTGCGTACTGCGCTGGCACTTTCGGGAAGAGTGCTTTGTCGAAGCACTCGAACATCGGATCCGTCTCTCCCCTGAATTCATGTTCCTGCCCGAGTGAAAAGAGCATGAATAAAGAATCTGGATACTGGCGAACGCCTTCCTGAAAACGCTCGAAGGCAAGCGGCCGGTTGCCTTGTTGAAAAGGCACAACGCCATGCAGCTGATACCACGATTCACGCTCTGGACCTTTGAGCGAGTTCGGCTCGAATTTGCCAAGCTCTGCCTCAAGTTGGTCGATCTTGCCTTCCTGCTGAAGGCGATTGGCAATAGCGTCGATCCGGTTCTCACCGGGTGGCGTTGACTCCGGCTTCTTCTTTCGTTTCCAGAACATCATTCTCCTTGGCTAACGGCCTGATAACCGGTTTGGCAAGCTTTTCGCCAAATCCGGTTTATTAGATTGTTGTGTGAAGTACTGGCCTATTGACTCAGTTTTGAACTGACAACTCGATTAAGACTTATTCCAGATTCGGCTGCTTTTATAGCTAAATTACGGTGAATTTCAGGGGGAACTCTTACTATAAATTTGCCACTGAACTGCCTGCATGCAATTGGTTCAGGGATATTTTCTTTATTTGATTTCATATCCTGGACAATTTCAGCGACTATTTTTCGAATTCCTTTTAAAGATGCCTCCGGCGTAGGTGATAGCCAGCTTAAACTAGGAAATTCAGCACATAAGCCTACATATTCGTTGTCATCCTCAGACCATGTTACTCTATAGGTATATTTATCATTTTTTAATGCCATGATTTACCTCCAATCTGTCTAAAGCTAAAAGCACTTGTTTCACCTGATATGATTTTGCTTTGCCTTTTTTATTTTGAATATTAATTCGCGGATCTCCCTGCCATGGTGTTTTGTAAATTCGGTGACTACTGGCACTTTTACGTGGTTTCCCGAAGAAATAATCACAAACCTTGCACAGGTCACCAAAACGGATTGCCTCCGGATTTTCTTTCATTTTTAATATGATATCATCTATTTTTGACATGCTGCTATAGTATCATTATTGATATCGTTGTCAAGAAATTAAATTCATGAATACAGATTGTAGGTGGTTCAAGAGCGATAACGGGTCACCCACTAAAGGGCGAGTCAAGAGAAAAAACACCTCTCCTGTGCAAAAAAGTTCCCTTTTT
>CAZZPR010000058.1:0-20715 GCA_964655655.1 uncultured Desulfobacteraceae bacterium
CGCTTGGGTTTTTCAACCCTCGCTACGATGTCTGCTGCACAATCCGGGTTAAAAAACAAATATTTAAATATCTTCCGGGGGATATCTCGATCTTGCATCCAGGCCAAGGCCATCCTTGCAACCTCTCATTAATTTGTGATAACCGGCAACAGCTATCATGGCCCCGTTATCCGTGCATAATTCCGGTCTAGGGATATGAAGTTTCATTCCCTTTTCGAAAGCTTCCGCCTTCAGCCGGTAGCGCATGTAATTATTCCTTGCCACCCCGCCGGCCATCATCACTGATTTTACACCCACCATGGAAGCGGCCGCCATCAATTTATCCACCAGTATATCCGTAACCGCGGCCTGGAATGATGCCGCTATATCGGAAACAGTTATTTCACCTTTTTTATCCTTGCCTTGGCCCCGCCACCTGCGGACATATAACGCCACCGCGGTTTTTAAGCCGCTGAAACTAAAATCCAGGGAGTCCTTTGAAAGATAGGCCCTCGGGAATTCCACCGCATCCGGTCTTCCATGGAGTGCCAACTCTTCTATCACCCTTCCGCCTGGATACCCCAGGTTCAATAACTTTGCTACTTTGTCAAAGGCCTCCCCTGCCGCATCATCCAAAGTGCGCCCCAGCACTTTATAGTGCCCGAACCCCTTTACATGGTACATATTCGTGTGCCCGCCTGAAACAGTAAGTGCCACAAAGGGAAAATCCGGGACATCCTCCTCCAAAAATATAGACAATATATGCCCTTCCAGGTGATTAACCCCTATCAAGGGTATATGCCTTGCATAACCGAATGACTTGGAAAAATATATTCCCACAAGAAGTGCTCCAACAAGCCCCGGACCCACTGTAACCGCAATTGCATCTATGTCCCGGTTTGTGATGCTCGCCTCCCTCAAGGATTCCCTGAAAACAGTTATTATGTTGCTGACATGCTCCCTTGACGCCAGTTCAGGGACAACCCCCCCGTAAATATGATGAACATCCACCTGTGAGCTGACTACATTGGACTTCAGTATTCTTCCGTCTTCCACCGTAGCCACGCATGTATCATCACAGGATGTGTCTATGCCCGCTAAGATCATAAGGTCTGTTTTTTTAATGAATTATGAAATAAAGGAAAGGAATTCTTTCCGGGGTTAATTATTGCTGGAAGCTAGCTGTCTGCAAACCAATATCCTGACAAATTATGATTGTCTGCCAGCTGCCTTTTCCCTTTTCAGTTGATCTATCCTCTCCACCACCTTTTTCAGATTGGCCGCCATTATACCCGCAGTCTGGTAACGCTGACTGAGATCCTTGGACAGGGCCTTGTCGATAATCTTTTCAACTATAGGCGGGATCCTTGGATTGATCTCCCTGACAGACCGGTGTTTTTCCTTTGCAATCTGATACATAAGAGAGGTCATATCCTCCGCCTCAAAGGGCTTTTTCGCACTCACCATCTCGAAAAGCACTACACCCAGTGAGAATATGTCCGAACGCCCGTCCAGCTTCTTACCGCTGACCTGTTCCGGAGACATGTAAGAAGGCGTACCCAAAACAACCCCTGTTTTTGTTTTGGACGAGGAGGTAATCCTGGCAATGCCGAAATCGGTGACCTTTATTTCTTTGGTCTCCTCTAACATCATGATATTTGCCGGTTTAATATCCCTGTGCACAACGTTTTTGCGGTGGGCGTAGTCCAGGGCCTCGGCCACCTTCGCCACATTGTGGAGTACATCCCTTATGGGAAACAACTTGTCCTTGTGTGTAAACCGGGTAAGATCCGTACCGTCCAGATATTCCATGGCAATATAGGCAAGATCCTGCTCCTCACCAGCATCGTATATGGCTACGATATTCGGGTGGGTCAGCAGGCCGGCTGATTCGGCCTCCCTGAAAAACCTTTCCTTGATATCCTTTACCTCTTCTTCTCCAAAATCGGACAGTCTCAGGGTTTTTATTGCCACGGTCCGGTGTATGGTGGGGTCTTCTCCTTTGTAGACGATGCCCATTGCGCCCCTTCCCAATTCACCGGATATCTCGTATCTTCCCAGGGTGGGCTTGGTACCAGTATCTGTGATCGTTGCACCAATGTCACCTGGATGGCTGGTAGAGGTACCAAAGATCATGGTGGATTCTACACCTTTCAGTTTTGGAATCCTCTCCTTTAAGTCCTTAAAATTTCCTCCGCTTTCCATTATCATGCCATAAGTGGTTAAGGCCTTGCTGAATTGCCTCTTTCTCTCGTAATCCAGGCCCAGGTTATACAAGAGTTCTTTAATCTCCGGCTCCTCCACAGGACATTTCCGGAATTTTTCAAAGGCGAGATCCAGCATTCCCTGCTGTTGGAAGGAAAGTCCAAGCGCCTTGTTTGTCTCTACGGAGTCGGCTTCCACCTTTTCCTTCGTCTTTTCGGTAACAAAAAAGTGTTTTGACACGATAAAGATATACCCAAGGGCGAGTAAGATCATCTGGGGTGTTATCTTTAGCCATATGTTATTATTAAAGAACAGCAGGGTTCCCGCTGCTCCATAAGAAATAAAGAGGGCCAGGGTTAAAAGCGCCCCTGTACCTGCCCTTAACCTGGGCAATACAAACGCAATATACAATCCAAATAAAATCAAAACGCCCAATTCTATAAAGAATATCCCCTGGGTTCGGACAAAAAATTCCTGTTTCAATATATTGGAAACTGAATTGGCTATTACCTCAACACCGGGAAGGCTGCTTGAAATAGGGGTAACGAACCTGTCACCTATGCCCGGGGCGGTCGGACCTACGATAACAATTTTGTCACGGAACAGGCTTGTCTGAAAATCTTTTTTAAGGACCTTTCTAAAAGGGGTTACATGAAATGCGATTCCGGGCCCTGCGTTCCATTTGGTAAGGGTGGGCATGTTATAATCTTCCGCCGGAACCCTGATCGTTTTTGAAGGGGTAACCTTTATGTCTATGCCCTTCCCCAATATCAGCCGGACATCGTTTTCTTTCAATCCCTTGAACGCCTTTACGGTAGCCATGGGAAGTGACGGAACAAAAATATTATTGATATAACCTATTGCATGGATCTGGCTTCTTATCGTACCGTCGCTATCGGGAAAAAGATTAATATGCCCTATGCCCGCCGCAACATCAGCAAAGGAAGAGAGGATAGGCTTTAGCTTGGGAAGCCATAGGGCAGAACCCACGGCCCACTCGTCTCTAAGCCCTTTCACAGACTTATATGAGTTATTCTTTATGTAATCCGGCACCTTTTGGTCCCGGCCTTCGCTCATGGTGTCGAAATAAATGGGAAGTATAACGTTTCCGGCATTGGCAAAGGCCTTTCTCATCTTTGCATCATTATCCAGATCCGCCTCCTTGGACTCCAGCATCCCTAAAAAACGAGTGGCCGACTGGCTCTTATTTTTCAAACCCATCTCCAGGTATGACTCCTTTACCTCCCTGACCGCCTGAAGACCGGCACTATCCTCCGGCTCGTTGAACATTATATCCAGTGCGATTACCCTTGCTCCGGCCATTGCCAGATTATCTATACCCCGTGCTATAATATTCCTCGGCCATGGAAAACGGCCTATCTCTGAAAGGTCCTCGTCTCCTATCGCCACCAGCTCGATATCCGGATTTCTCTCCTCGGAGGCACTTAACCTGGATCGAAGGTCAAAGGTCTTTTTCTCTATTATATCTGTAAAATCGCCGATCCCGGTGATGAACATTGCTATAAACAAAAGGGTTAGCACCAGCCCGATAAGCCAATCCGGAATGCCCTTTTTATTCAACATAACCCCTCCAGAGCCTCTTAAGTTTTAATATACAACTTAATCATCGAGTACCGCACTTTCCCCACACCGGGCACGTTCATAATTTGCCGAGTCTCCCTGAAAGCACCATGATTTAACCTGTAATTTACTATTTTTCCAGCCAGACCGCGACCTATGCCGGGCAGGCATTCCAAATCACTTCCGCTTGCCTTGTTAATGGATATAGGTATCTTAAGTGTGACCTTATAGGGAGTGCTCAGGGGGCCGGTGTAAAATTTCAGCCGGCCGTTTTCTGAATAGATATCCACACACGTACCGCTTTCAAAACGAATTTTTTCCGGCATTTTGCAGGGAACACAAAGCCCCCCGGCCTTTTCCGCCAGTTCCTTTAAATTAGGGCTTTGGGGGAATGCGTACACCCCGGGCCTTTTTACATCGCCTTTAACCTGTACAAACACCCTGTCTGCCGCACTGTTGATGCCGAGATCCCTTTGTAAAAAAATTGCGTGGGCAGTTGTCCATCCCAGCAGGAGCAGCAGGACGAGGAGCAAAAGCCCCTGATGCTGACTACTTTTTATTTTCTTTTTCATCTCCTAAGCCAAAGGTCTCGTGCAGGGATCTTACTGCAAGCTCCGTGTACTTTTCCTCAATCACGCAGGAAATCTTTATCTCAGATGTGCTTATCATGCTTATGTTAATGTTTTCCTTCGAAAGGGTTTCAAACATCCTGGAGGCGACACCGGCGTAATTTCTCATCCCCACTCCAACTATTGAAACCTTGGCTATATTCTCGTCGCCGAGAACCTCTTGGGCCCCTATGTCCTCCGCCACCTTTTTGAGCAGCCTCATGGTTTCTCCGTAATCACCCTTGGCCACTGTAAAGGTGAGGTCCGTGGTGCCCTCCGCACTTGTATTCTGGATGATCATGTCCACTATTATTCCGGCCTTGAAAACCGGCTCGAATACCTTAAAGGCGATTCCCGGCCTGTCCGGAACCTTCACCACCGTAATTCTTGCCTCGTTTTTATCGTAGACAACTCCGGAGACCACCACCCTTTCCATCTCTTCGGTTTCTTCAATAACCATGGTTCCCTCATTATTTGTGAATGTTGACCTGACATGAATAGGCACATTAAACTTTTTGCCGAATTCCACCGATCTTATATTCAAAACCTTGGCGCCAAGGCTGGCCAGCTCCAGCATTTCCTCGTAAGAGATGGTTTTTAATTTGCTGGCGTCGGCGCAAATATTCGGATCCGCCGAATATACACCCTCAACGTCCGTATATATCTCGCACACATCCGCCTTTAGTGTGGCCGACAGGGCTACCGCGGTGGTATCCGACCCCCCTCTGCCCAAGGTGGTAATGTTCCCTTTATCGTCAACCCCCTGGAATCCGGCAACGGTTACTATCCGGTTCTCTTCAAGTTCCCGGAGTATCCTTTCACCGTCTATGGTCTTTATCCTCGCTTTTCCGTAAATCTGATCGGTGTATATAGGGGCCTGAAATCCCAGAATTGAACGGCAATCATATCCCATAGACCGTACCGCTATCGCAAAAAGGGACACACTGATCTGCTCCCCGGTGGACATCAATACGTCGAGTTCCCTGGGATCAGGCTCATCCGTTATCTGCCTGGCAAGTTCTATCAAGGTATCCGTCTGCCCTGCCATTGCTGACAGGACCACAACAAGCCTGTTACCTTTGTTGCAGGACTCTATAACCCTTTTTGCAATCCTGTTTATCTTTTCAATAGAGGCCACGGATGTGCCTCCGTATTTCTGTACTATTACCCCCATAAAACAAAACCGGTTAATCTGTTTTCGACTTTATCCCCTCGACCCTGGCCTGGGCCTCCCGGACGGCCAGTTTTGCGTTTTCTACGTCCGCCTTCTGCCTGGCTTCCTCGCCCTTTAATTTATAGACTTTTGCCTCGAGATTGGCAACCTGTTTGTTGATCTCTTTTGGTTCACCAAGGCCCGCCGATTGCACGGCCTTCATCTTGCCCAAATTGAGCTTTGCCTCGCTTATGCTGAGTTGGAGCTCCGCCATTTTCCTTTTCGCCTTTTCCAGGTCCAATTCGGCATCCTTCTGTTTTACCAGCGCATCGGCAAGCTCTAGTTCTTGTCTGGCCTCCCGGACTGACTGGATAAGCGGATCAACCGAGGCCTTTTTATCTTCGGGCACCTGTTTGTAAAGTTCTTCGTCCACATGCTTCGGAATGATGCCGGACACTGCTTCCTTGCCTTTTTGATAATATTTATCGGCAACGCAACCGGTAAAAATCAAAAGGCACCACACCCCGGTCAAAAAAAACAGTCTTTTGTAAAACATCTTAAACCTCCTCACTTGATTTTCCTTAATGCCTCTATAATATATCTAGCCCTGTCGCGAGTGCCGGAAAACTTTATCTCCCTGTTCCCGTAGTCTAATATCCTGAATTCGATTAATATCCTTTCTTCCGGAACTCTGTCCGGCCATCGGTCAGCCCATTCCATAACAACTATCCCGTTACCCGAAAAGTAATCCTCAAGGCCCAGCGCGGATATCTCTTCCCCGTGTTCAAGCCTGTATAGATCCATATGAAAAAACGGATATTTGCCCTTGTATTCGTTGACCAAAGTAAAGGTCGGGCTCACTATTTCTTTCGGGTCAATCTCCAGCCCTTCAGCCACTCCCTTTGTAAACCACGTCTTGCCTCCCCCCAAGTCTCCGATCAGCGCAACAACGTCACCCCTGCCCAAAAGGGCGCCAAGTCTTTTTCCCAGCCAAACGGTCTTGTCCACCGATGGGCTTGAATATTTTAGAGAAACTTCTTCAGATCCGGTGGCCAATTTAATTCCAAACCTAACCTTTTTTCTCAAGCACGACCACAGCTATACTGTAGTCTCCCTCGTCCGAAAGTGTTACATAAAACCCGGTTATACCCTGTGTTCGGCAATGATCAAGGGCCCTTCCAGCCAGGTTAAGCCCCGGCCGGCCATAGGCGTTGTGCACTACCTCGATATCCCTCCATATAATACCCTGCCTCATGCCGAAGCCTATTGCCTTTGAAAAGGCCTCTTTAGCGGCAAATCTCATTGAAAATGCAGAGATCGTTTTAGTGCTTTTTAGGCAAAACTCCATCTCGTTTCCGGTAAAGATCCTTTTTGTGAACCTTTCACCCCATTTGTTTATCACCCGTTCCATTCTGGGGATTTCGACCATGTCCACTCCTATACCGTAAATCATTGCAAACGAAACCTTTCAAAAATTTCACAAGACAAAAGGGCCCTTGCCTGAGGAAAAAAGGAGAACATGGGCCCTATTCCGGAAACCCGCCGAAGCCTTTACATCAATATCACCTGTAAATTGCCATCCCTGGAAATAATCAAAGTCCGGATACCAGATCGACCATTTCTCGAACTGCCCGTTCCATTCCCACCATCACCGCCCTGGCGACAATGCTTTGGCCTATACTGTACTCGTCTATCTCAGGGATGGAGGAAAACCTCTTTATGTTAATATAATTCAGCCCATGTCCTGCATGGGCCTTCAGGTTGGAATCTACGGAGAACCTGGCGGCCTGCTTAATCTTTTCAAGGCCTCCCCGGATTTCCTGCTCGGACGCAGCTTCGCTGTAATAGCCTGTGTGCAGCTCTACTATGTCCGCTCCCGCCTTTAAGGCCCCGGTTATCTGGTCTGTATCCGGATCAATAAAAAAACTCACCGAGATACCCGCGTCTTTCAATTTCCCGGTAATACTCTTGTACTCATCTATATTAGCCGAAACATCCAGACCGGTTTCCGTGGTCATCTCCCGCCTTCTTTCAGGAACAAGTGTTACTATATCCGGCTTTATGTCAAGGGCCTTATCCAACATTTCCTTTGAAGGGGCCATTTCCAGGTTCAGCCTTGTTTTTACCATTTGCTTGAGCAATCTCAGGTCCCTGTCCTTTATATGACGCTGATCCTCTCTCAGATGGCATATTATACCATCGGCCCCTGCCAGCTCTATTAACCCTGCTGCCAGCACAGGGTCCGGTTCGTCTATTCCCCTCGCCTCACGTAAAGTAGCCACATGGTCAACATTAACAGATAAGAGGGCCATAATTTTCTCCTTGTCCGGTTTAATTGGTTAAATTCTTTTCCCGGCCTCGATGAGGTCCAAAAGTCTTTCGGTCTCTTCCTCCATTCGCCTGGCCTCTTTTGCCGATCCTTCATGGTCATAGCCAAAAAGGTGCAAAAGGCCGTGTATTAAAAGTCTGTCAACAGTCCTTTCAAAATCCTCCCCGCTCTCCCTGGCGTCCCTTCCTGCTGCATCCAGTGATAATACTATATCACCCAGCATGGGTGTTTCAGGGTCTATTCCATCCCGCCTCATTGGAAACGCCAAGATATTTGTCGGACCGGGCCTGCTCAAATACCTGGTGTTCAGTTCCTGAATTTGCCCATCATCCGTAAACGCCACGCTCAATTCGCAATCATGGCATCCCAAGTCTTTTAAGATCCGTGTCAGGTTTCTCTTTATCTTCTTTTGATTTATTCCTCGCCTGGAGTGGCTGCAGTTTATTTGAATCTCCATTCTCTCCCTTTTTTCCCTCGCCTCCCTTTTCCACAGGGGCCGGGTATTCTACCCGCCCGTGAAATATTCCGCTAAGGGTCTTGGTAAAGCTTCTGGCTATCAGGTTTAAATCCTTTAATGTAAGCTCGCATTCATCCAGCTGTCCGTCGGAGAAGATATTGTTGATTATCTTTTGAACCATCCCCTTTATCCTGGCAGGAGTGGGATCTACAAGCGTCCTTGAAGCTGCTTCCACCGCATCCGCCACCATAACCAGCCCTGCTTCCTTAGTCTGAGGTTTGGGGCCCGGGTACCTGAAATCTTCTTCCTTGGTATGTGCGGATTTTCCTGCCTTCTTTCCTTTCTGCTCCTTTGCCTTCTGATAAAAATAGGAAATCAGGCTGGTTCCGTGATGCTGCTGGATAATATCAATTATCTCCCTTCCCAGTCTGCTCTTTTTGGCCAGCTCAACCCCGTCCTTGACATGGGAAATCAATATAAGGCTGCTCATGGATGGCGCAAGTTTTCCGTGCCTGTTCTCGCCTCTGGTTTGATTTTCGACAAAATATAAGGGCTTCCTTATCTTGCCGATATCATGATAATAGGCACTTACCTTTGCCAGCAGAGGGTTAGCGTTAATGTCCTCTGCGGTAGCCTCCACCATGCTGCTTACCACTACACTGTGGTGATAGGTGCCGGGGGCGGTAACCATCAGTTCCTTGAGTACAGGTTGATCCAAACTGGAAAGTTCCAGCAGTTTTATGTCCGTGGTAAAGCCGAAGATCATTTCTATGAGGGGCAGAATACCGGTAGCCACAACCCCGGCCAAAATACCGCCCAAAAAAGCGGAAACAACGGATAATAAGTTTAGCAAAGATGAAAAATCTCCGTGCAGCGCTTGAACCGACAAGGCCATGACTATGTTAAGGAGGCCGATTTTTATGCCTGTTTTAATAAATACCATTCTCTCCCTGCAGTGCCTTACTTCATAGGCGGCCAGCAGGGAACCTATCAGGTAGTAAACAAAAAACTCCACTCTGCCCCCTGTAACAAAAGAGGCCAGCACCGAGATAATCAATGAAAATGCAATGGCCACTTCCAAACCCTGAAACACGGAAACAAGTATAGCGCCGAGGGCAATAGGCATGGCAAATAAAAGAACATGCAGGTTAAAATAATGTATTCCCCTGGCCACCTCTTCGGAAACCACATTGTGCAGTATAACCACAAGATACATGACAAAAAGGATCATAGCGAAAAAGATTAGATTTCTGGGATCTGTCTTGAAGGAGTTCAAACCCCTAAAAAAAATAACATAGTTCAGGGCAAGCAATATTCCTATGATTACGGTCATTCCTATTACCATGCCGCCCAGAAATGTATTTCTCTTCAGCTTTGCCCCTGTCTCCAGCTTTAAAATATGAACGGGGTTTATCTTCTCTCCCTCCCTGACAATCATCTCTCCCTTCTTTACCTTGAAATAAATAGGCTTTACCGATTCCTCAGCCTCTGTCTTTCTTAACTCTGTCTCCCTTTTGTTCAACGTAATATTGGGCCTGATGCACTTTTTGGCAAGGCTCTCTGTTATAAGGACTAACTCCGGACCGACGTCTTTGCCCAGGCGTTCCTTTACAATTTCGTGGATCCTTTTCTCGGTTTCTTCAAGCTCATAAAATTGCCCCAAGTCATTCACCCGGATCTCATCCTTTGTGTCCATGTCCCTTAAAATAATGCCTTTTCCCTTCTGACTCATAAGCACAGTCTTGTTGCCCACCACGCCTTTCTTCAGGATTTCGTTTATAACAAGTAATATATCTTCCTCTATTTGCCGGGAGAACTCATGATCTACAAGGTGACCGAAAAGGGGCTCGTCTTTGGCAATCCCCAAGATCTCAAAAAACTTGTCCCTGACCTGACCGGTCTTTTTTCCCAGCTGCTCCTTTTCAAGGTCCACAGAAGGTTCATTATCCGGTACAGATTTTGCGAATAAAATAGGCCCCAACTCTTTCCTGGCATAATCAAAAGAGTCCTTTATCCTCTGAGTAATGTCTTCTCCTTTCCTGTCGAAGTCATATACGAAAAATGAGGATTTTACCGCCTCTGCCCTTCTCTGCCTGGTCAATTCCTTGTCCTCTACCAGGAAATCCCGGGAGGCCTTGATATCCTTTTTGGCTACATCACCGAGGAAATATCCCTCTTCGGAAATCACAAGAATGTTGGGGAAAAGCAGTAATGATATGACAACACTCAAAAGTATTAAAAATATCCATATCTGAATCTTTGAATTAACCAGCCTGAGTCTTTGTCCTGCCTTCCTTAAAGGAGAAACGATCTCTTTTTCTATCTTTTTTTTCTTCTTGTTTTTTACCTGCGTTGAATTCTGCGCCAATTTACCCTCTCCAATACAATACCATTAAAGGCCTGCGTTTCCGGCCTGTAAAAAATGGACCAATAAAGGTTCCTGTACTAATTTATGTAAATTCCGAAAATTCTCTCTTAAACACCCTTCACCGGGGGTCACTTTCCCTTCCAGCCCTGTCGTATGCGTCTATAATCTCTTGAACCAAAGGATGCCGTACTACATCTTCTCTGCCAAAATAGACAAATCTTATATCCTTAATGTGGCCCAGAATCTCCTTGGCCTGGATCAGCCCGGAATCCTTGCCTCCGGGCAAGTCTATCTGGGTAATGTCCCCGGTTACAACCGTCTTTGAACTGAATCCCAGACGGGTCAAAAACATCTTCATTTGTTCGGGTGTCGAGTTCTGGGCCTCATCCAATATAATAAACGAATCGTTGAGTGTCCTTCCCCTCATGAATGCCAAAGGTGCTACCTCTATCACGCCATCCTGTATGAGGCTGGAGGCATCTTCAAAACCCATCATATCGTGGAGCGCATCATACAGGGGCCTGAGGTATGGGTTCACCTTTTCATACAAGTCCCCTGGCAGGAAGCCCAATTTTTCCCCCGCCTCTACCGCCGGCCTGGTCAATATTACCCTTTTTATTTGCTTTTTCATCAGAGATGATATGGCCAGGGCCATGGCAAGATAGGTCTTGCCAGTACCAGCCGGGCCGATACCAAAAACCAAATCGTATTTCCTTATGCAATCAATATATTCCTTCTGGTTAATACTTTTGGGGGTTATTATCCTTTTTCTGGAAGGTACATACACCCTGTCCAGAAATATGGATTTAAGGTCTGCCTTGTGGTTGCCGCTGAGTATATTAATAGAGTAACCTACATCCCTCTGAAAGAGCGGATATCCGTCCTTTAGCAATTCATATAATTGGGTTAAGAGGTTTTCAGCTATGTCCAACTCGGATAAATTTCCCTGCAAGAGGATATCTGTTCCCCTTGCATTGATAGTCATGTTGAGCCTTTTTTCTATGAGCCGAAGGTTGCTACTCCTCTCCCCAAAGAGGCTTCTCGCCAATTCATTATTGTCCAGGGTTAACTTCCTGGTTTCGGATCGGTTGTTTTTATTTAATTGTTCCGGCAAACCGGTATTTTTCCTTTTTTTTTGCAAATATCTTAACAGGCCGTTTTAATTAACATAGGTAAATATGTCCATGCAACAAAAAGAAAAATATAAGGCCTTTTTATCTTGACATGAAACCTATCTAATCTTACACCCTCATAAAAATAAAAAATATAATTAATTTTGAGAAAATGAACAAGAAATACAGGGTCGTACTTCTGGGGACGATGGTGGAAAAAGAGGCCTTTGTGCAAAACATGTCAAAATTAGGCGTTTCCAGACCTGTAGTTGACAGATACATACAAAAGGCTCCAGTAGTAGTTAAAAGGAATCTTGCACTGCCCTATGCGAGAAAATACGCCGATACAATAATTAATGCAGGAGGGATAGTTAATATTCAGGAAACCGGAGAATTTCCACAAACCAACCCGAATTCCGACAGGGATGATATTCCTTTGGCCAAAGATTTTGTGCTTTGCCCTAACTGCGGGTTCAAACAGCACAAGGGAGACCTCTGTTTGAGATGTGGATTTAACCTGAATTCCGCCCGTTGAGTTATCTTATTCCGTTACCCTGTAAACCTTGTCATTCTCCCTGACTCTTTCACCAACCTTGATGCCGACCAAATCCCCTACGTTGGCCTCTTCTACGGGCTGGTTATCAACCTCCATACTCTTTACCTCTTCGGTAAAATCCGTGGTGTACCCCTTGTATCTCAACTTGTCTCCCTTTTTCAGGGTACCATTTGTTATCTTAAGAGCAGCCACGCTTGGTTTGGTAAAAAATTTTACTATAACAGCAATTTCTTCTTCATCCATAACCATCTCCCTGTTGAATTTTTTTCCTTATAGCAACTAATATTCTTTGTGTCAAGAGGGCCCAAATCCGCCATAGGCAAACACCAGAGAGCTAAACCATGCCGATAAATCTTATCGGCTCGTAAAAAAATAAATATTTCCGAAGAATAGCGGAATCAAGGCCTATTTACTTGTTGAATATATTGCATTTTTCTGTATAAATGATTGTTTATGGAAGAATATAAGAAAAAATTATGTCTCACGCTTGCAAATACCGGTTCCCTGTTTTTCGACAGAAATCTTGTTCTGAAAGACGGCAGGCCCACACCCTATTTTGTCAATATGGGAAGGTTCAATACAGGAGGATTACTGCTTGAACTGGGCGGCTATTTTTCCGAGATGCTGATAGGCCAATCCCTTGCAGAACATATCGATATCATTGTCGGACCTTCTTATAAAGGAAGTTCCATCGCTGCCGCCACCGTGATGGCCCTTTACCGTAATTACGGCTACAACTTGCTCTTTGATTTCGACAGAAAGAAACCGAAAGATCACGGAGAAAGTTCTTCATACGCTGCATTATTCGTGAACAATGCCTTTTTTGACAAATGCCGAATTTTTATCGTGGACGACGTGGCAACCTCTATGGGGACAAAGTATGAGTTAATCCAAAAGATCTCCGATGAATCCAAAAACCGGGGGTTGGAATATCGTATCGTCGGAATGGGCATAGTTGTGGACAGAGAACAGACAGGCCCTGCTTACGATAAGCAAGGAGAAGTCATTCCGAATAAAAAAGGCCCGGATCCAATAGGCGAATTCATTTCAAGGACCGGCATAGCTTTCTTCTCGGTAGCAGGCATAAGGGAAATAGTGGAATACATCTACACCAGCAAAATTCGCCTTCTGATTGGGGGCGAGAGAAAATTGATGGACAAGTCAGTCAAAAGGGAATTCGATAAATACATGGAAATATACGGAAGGTGATACAACACAAATTATGAGGGAGGATAATCGTGGAAAACAGCAACGCCTCAAAGACTGAAAAAAAACCGGCCAAGGAAGCAAAAAAGTCCCAAGAGGAGGCCAGCGGAAAGACGAGAAAGACTGAGCCAATGAGCTGGACGGACTTGATGCTGAAACAGGCGGTGTCCGTTGCAAATAAGGCTAAGGCGGATGCCATACTGATCAATATGGGCACAGGCACGGACATCATACCCTTTTTAAGAACCGAGGGGGAAAAATTTAAAATTATAGTGGTAACCAAAAGGGATATCCCGCTTGACTCAGCAAGCGGCATCAAGTGCAGTATAGTCATGCTGCCGGAGGTTCAACTTACCAGAGACGGCTATCTTAAATTTGGTTTCCTGGCGGGCATATCCAAGGGAATACTGTCCAAGGGCGATAAACTGGTATGTGTGGGCGGGGAGCTGGAGAAAGGGTACCTGGATACATTGATGATATTAAAGGTAGGAGAGGAATCAGAAATCGTCAGTTTTGCCGAAGAATCTCCTTTCCCGGAGAACATCAGGCCGGACATCTTTGAATCGCTTCTTACCCTGGTCATGGAAATGGCTTATGAGGGCAGGGAGGGAAAACCCATAGGAAGCACCTTTGTTCTGGGAGACCATGAAAAGGTGCTCCAGTATTCCCACCAGCTTGTTTTCAACCCCTTTGAGGGGCATCCAGAGCACCTTTTGCACATAAGCAGGAAAGAGGTGAGAGAAACCTTAAAGGAATTCTCTTCCATAGACGGCGCATTTATTATTAGCGATGACGGAATTGTGCGTGCCGCCGGTCGATATTTGAATGCCGCCTACCATGGAGAATCCCTGCCCCAGGGCCTGGGTGCCAGACACTCCTCTACCGCAGCCATAACAGAGGTAACAAATTCAGTGGGCCTGGTAATTTCAGAATCCAGTGGGCGGGTGACCATATTCAGGGGAGGAAGCATATTAACCACCATAGAAAAGGCGACATCCTCCGGACACAAACCCGCGATAATATAGGGGTGCTGCATATGCCGCAGCTGAACAGACTCAAACAGGAAATCAGGGCCGTTCTCGCAAACAGGATTTCCAACTTGGGCGGATCACCTCCCGGTAATTATATACAGGCCTGTACGCTTTTGCCGCTCTTTATGAAAAAAGGAAACCTATGGGTTTTGTTCACCAAGAGGGCTGATGATGTCGAAAGACATAAAGGGGAAATCTCTTTTCCGGGGGGTGTGGTGGAAAACCAAGACAAAAGCATGGAGCACACCGCCAAAAGGGAAACATCGGAAGAAATAGGTGTGCTGGAGCGGGACATAGAGATCCTGGGTCAACTCGATGACATGACCACATTAACCACCGGGTTTATTATACACTCATTTGTCGGCATTCTGCCGTATCCTTGCAAATTCAGGATCAATAAAACAGAGGTTGATTCTATAATACAAATCCCCTTAAAATTTTTTCTTGATCCCGAACAGCCTGAAGCCGTGACCATTAATTACGGGGAAAGGCTTCTAAACACCCCCGGATTTGTATACCGCGACATCGTGATCTGGGGCGCCACCCAGAGGATCTTGGAAAGTTTTGTTAACTTGGTTAGAGACAAAATAGATCTTTGATTTCCAGGTATATTTCGAAATTTTTTCGAAAAACCTTATCGCTTACGTGTCACAGTTGAAAAAATTCCGAATTTTTTAGCAGGGTCCACCGTGCAAAATAAAATTAAAGTCAGGTAAAAAAATGGCGAAAAAACCGAACCAGAAAGACGAAAAACTCCTGGTGGTAGATGATTTAAGGGTGCAGGTTCAGGGCAAGGAAATTCTCCGCCATGTTGACCTTGAAATCAACAGGGGTGAAATCCACGCTCTATTCGGTCCGAACGGCTCTGGAAAAACCACGCTGCTTATGTCGGTTATGGGGTTTCCCGCATACCGGGTTACCGCTGGAAAGATCGTATTTAAAGGCCGGGATATTACGAAGCTCCCCCTCAATGAGAGGGCGAAGATGGGCATAGGTCTTTCCTTTCAAAGGCCGCCTACTATACGGGGTGTAAAGATTAGACAAGTGCTGGAAATCTTTCATAAACAAGAGGAGGAAATGAAATCAATGGCCCAGGATCTTGATTTCGAAAGATTCCTTGACAGGGATCTTAACGACGGATTCTCAGGAGGAGAAATTAAGCGCTCCGAGCTCCTGCAAATCATGGCTCAAAATCCGGATTTTTTGCTCCTTGATGAACCTGAATCCGGTGTGGATCTGGAAAATATAGCCCTGATCGGAAAAGTCATTAGTGAACTTCTCCAGAGAGAGCTAAACCCCAAAGAGAATAAATCAAAAAAGGAGCTGAAGAGGGAGCGATGGAAGTCGGGATTTATCATCACCCATACCGGATATATCCTGGACTTTGTGGATGCCGATAAAGCGCATGTCCTAATGGAAGGAGAATTGGCCTGCAGCGGTAATCCCCGTGAAATTTTGAAAACCATTAAGGAACAAGGTTATGACGAGTGCGTCAAATGCTGCAGGATTCCCTGAGATACCGTACACAAACGATTACTTGAGCAATAAGTATCCCCCCGGGCTTCAGATTCAGATAAGGAGAATAATAATGGCAAATAAAATGAAAAAAAAGAAGGGGTTTTCGCAAAAGGAGACCGAGAAGCCGGCCACTTATGATGCGGATATTGATCTGGATTCCTATTCACAGGAGACAACGAGCCATAAATACCAGGAGGACTTATCCTATTTTTCTCAGATTGAACGGAAAAAAATGCTCATGGCCGGGGTGGATTTGGACGCAAAGAACAGGTCCGGCACCTTTGTACAGAAGGACCTTTCCGTGGTACACAGCCGCTCCGATCAAGAGGGTATGGAGATAATGGATATCGAGGAAGCACTGAAACAATACGACTGGCTGCGAGATTACCGGTGGAGCGCAATACCGGCAAATATGGACAAATATACAGCAAGGGCAGACCTTCACCAGGAACACGGATATTTTATCAGGTCCCTGCCGGGCGCTAAATCCGTCTATCCTCTTCAGGCCTGTCTTTACCTGGAAAAGGACAACCTGGCCCAGGATGTCCACAATATAGTCATAGCAGAAGAAGGATCAGAGCTCCACATTATTACGGGTTGCGCCACCGGGCCAAATGTAACAAAGGGGCTCCATGTGGGGATCTCGGAGTTCTATATAAAAAAAGGTGCAAAGCTTACCTTCACCATGATCCATAACTGGGCGGACAAAGTGGCCGTACGCCCCCGCAGCGCAACTATTGTAGAGGAGGGGGGCCTCTTTCTATCGAATTACATCTGCATGCATCCTGTTGGCAGCCTGCAGATGTACCCCGTAGCCCACCTGGTCGGTAAAGGTGCCACTGCCAGATACAACTCCATACTGATGGCCCGCCCGGGCTCAGAAATGGACGTGGGATCTCGGGTTCTGTTGAAGGCCGAGAAGACCAGGGCGGAAATCATATCCAGGGCAATTACTACCGGCGGAAGAATAGTCGCCAGAGGTCACATCAATGGATTGGTTCCGAAGATAAAGGCACATCTGGAGTGCAAGGGATTAATATTGTCCGATAACGGAGTAATCCATGCTATTCCCGAACTGGAAGGCCACAGACAGGAAGTTGATCTTTCACACGAGGCAGCGGTTGGAAAGATAGCGCAGGAAGAGATAGAGTACCTCATGGCCCGGGGTTTGACCGAGGAAGAGGCTACCGCTACAATTGTGAGAGGTTTCTTGCACGTGGACATAGAAGGGCTGCCCCCGGAGCTTAAGGCCGAGATGGATAAGGCGGTAGAACTTAGCGAAAAAAGTTTTTTGTAGGGTTACAAAAACCATGAAAAACATAATGTTATCCATAGTATTTTTGTTTGCGTTCGCCCCCGTTGCCTTAGGGGAAAATATACCCATCAGCGGGAGTACTGAATTATGTCTGGAGTGCCACCGAATGCTTCATCCCGGTATAGTAGCGGACTGGGAAAAAAGCCGCATGAGCAAAGTGACGCCCGCTGAGGCACTAAAGGAGGAAAATCTCCGGAAAAGAATCTCAATCGATAAGGTGCCGGAGAATCTTGCCGAATCAGTAGTAGGTTGCGCAGAATGTCATACCCTCGGCCCGGACAGCCATAAGGATTCCTTTGATCACCAGGGTTTTCGAGTTCACACCATCGTAACGCCCAGGGACTGCGCTGCCTGCCATTCCGTGGAAGTGGAACAGTACGGTCGGAACCTTATGTCTCAAGCATACTCCAACCTCAACAACAATCCCCTGTATCATAATATGATGTCCAATATCAACGGTTTACAAATTTTCGAAGGCGGAGAGATCAAGATAATGAAACAAGATCCTGAGACAACCGCCGATTCCTGCAATTATTGCCATGGTACAAAGGTAAAGGTCAAAGAGCTTCAAAAAAGGGAAACCGATTTCGGGGAAATGGAATTTCCCGTGCTCAGGGGATGGCCGAACCAGGGGGTGGGCAGGGTAAATCCAGACGGAAGCAACGGTTCATGTACGGCCTGTCATACCAGGCACCGGTTTGCCATCGAGATGGCCAGAAAGCCCCACACATGCTCTGAATGCCATAAAGGCCCGGATGTCCCTGCATATAAGGTCTACGAGGTAAGTAAACATGGTAACAGCTTCTCATCTCTTGCTCATAAATGGGATTTTAACCATGTGCCCTGGACAGTGGGAAGGGACTTTACAGCTCCCACATGCGCTTCATGCCATGTCAGCCTTTTGGTCAATGAAGAAGAAGAGATGGTTGCGGAACGTACACACCAAATGAACGACAGGCTTTCATGGCGGATCTTCGGGCTGATTTATGCACATCCCCACCCTAAATCCCCGGATACGACCATAATCAAAAACAATTCCGAATTGCCTCTGCCGACCGAGCTTACAGGGGAACCGGCGGCGGCATATCTTATTGATAATGACGAGCAAAATAACAGACGTGCCAATATGAAAGGCATTTGTCTCTCCTGCCACAGCACTGGATGGGTAGATGGCCAATTTAATCGTTTCGAAAATACCATAAAAACGACAAATGAGATGACCCTGACAGCAACAAAGGTGCTCCTTTCAGCCTGGGACAAAGGCGCGGCCAGGGGCCTTGCCCAGAATGACAGCATCTTCAACGAGGCAATTGAAAAGAAATGGGTGGAACAATGGCTCTTTTATGCAAACTCCACCCGTTACGCCTCTGCCATGGCAGGAGCGGATTACGGAGTATTCGCAAATGGAAGGTGGTACATGGCCAAAAATATTCAGGAAATGGTGGACTGGTTGGAATTCAAACTCAACCCGGAAAAAGATGGCATTACATTTTCGAAATGACTGCCATGAGGATAAAAATAAGGAGGTTTGAGATGGAAACAAATGCATTGATCGATATGTTAAACAGGGACATCAAGGATGAGCACGCAGCTATCATCCGGTACCTCGTACACGGTTACCTGGAAGGTGAGAATACCCCACTGGGCTCGAGCCTTATCTCCATATCCCGGGAGGAAATGTGGCATATGCACTGGCTGGGAATGATTATCGGGGGGCTTGGCGGAGAACCCGAACTTATTCCCGCAGATTACCCCCATGATTCTACCAGCAGGGAAACGCTTCTCAGGAGTTACATAAAATATGAGGAGAACTTGATTCCCCACTACAATACGGAGGCTGACGAAATAGATGATCAACATATCCAACGGGTGCTCCAAAGAGAGGCATGGGAATCGGAAATACATGCAAGAAAATTCCAGCGAAAACTGGATAAATTAAGCCCGGATGAAAGGGCCGGGTTGCCGGGGAGCGAGAGCAAGTTGCCCGTTGAATTGATCGACAAACTCCAGAGGGAAACAGCAGACAAGTATACCGATATGTTGCAGCATCTTCGTATTTCCTGGGTATTTCAAAATGAAAACATTCTGGGGTGGAAGATCATGGACCAGGCCATGGAAAAAATGAAGCAGCTGGCCCACTTTGCCGAACCCGTGGCAGAGGATGGGATTATACCCGAGTTTACACTTAATAAAACAGACAAAAGCAGGGTAATCGGCGCGGCCTTAAAAAAGGCCCTGGAGGATGTTCATTCGGCCCGGGAACGCCATATCAAATTCCGGGAAAACCCCGAGCTAAAAAAACATTCAGGCCTGGTAATCAACATGGAGCTTACCTTAAAGCAGGAGGAATATCAGGAATCTGAAATACGGGACTGGAGCAAGGGAGTATAAATACCGGATCTCGCCTGTTATTCCCCCCGTATCCTCTCCAGGAAATCGCGCGCCCATCTGTTGCCGGGGTCTATCCTCAATATCTCCCTCAACTGCTCACAGGCCTTTTGAAGTTTACCCATATCCGCGTAGAGCAATGCAAGTCGAAACCTTGCGTCCAGATGATCCGGATCTATATCAAGGGCATTAAGGAATTCACGCTCTGCCAGATGGTCTTTAATGACCCTCTGATATATTATGCCAAGGCCGAAATGGTTTTCCGCATTATTCGGTTCAATCTCCACTCCCTTTTTTAAGACCCGAATAGACTCCTCCGTCCGGTTCAACCCACCATAAGCCATGCCAAGATTGAAAAAAATGCCCTGCTCCTTGAAGCCGCACTCTATCGCCTTATTGTAATAAAATACCTCTTTCAGCAAGTTCCCTTTTTGGCCGTAAGCATATCCAATGTGGTAAAGGGCCAGGCCGTTTTCCGGTTCTTTTTCCAGGAAATTCCGGTGAAGAAGGATTGCCCTGTCGTAATCCCCCTTATTCAGGGCATCGTCTGCCTCCCTATCACAGGTCCATTTCCCATGTGATTCAGTTTTCTTGATATATTTCGAGCACCCGGATCCCAAAAAAAGTAAACCGGCCAAGATGCCGGCAAAAAATAAGTCTATTAAGATAACTCCTCTTATGTTTCTCATATCATTCAGATCCCAAGCCAAAATACAGTAAGCCACGAAAAAACAGCGCCCTCCCGACAGTCACTTCAGAAAAGTGTCACCATCTTTTTTTGGATGACAAAACATGTCATATTCGTCGGGCAGGCGAGGAGGATCACTCTTCCCCGCCGCCCACAGATCCGGACATGCGCAACTCGCGCATCCGGCTCCTTGCATCATGGGCTCGCTGCATGACTTTCTC
>CAZZPR010000059.1:0-20281 GCA_964655655.1 uncultured Desulfobacteraceae bacterium
GCATATACAAAGGCTTTCATTTTTCGGTGGCCGATTTACTGTAGAAGATAAGCATGACCTTTCCAGGTGCTCTACGGCGGTCGGGGAGGACTCAGATATGCTATCCGTATAACCAGGAATTTTCATAGTTTATTTTTGGCCTATCGCCCGCCTTCTATTCGAAGCATAAGCCTAATATAGATAAGGGTTCTTCTCCGTTTAAAAATAAGAGACACCCGCACTCCCCCCGGGGGAGGGAACCGGGATATTTGTTAAAAAGGGATAATATGTTTTTTAACCTTGAACTGTGCACCTGGAACCTGGAACCTGTATATTAAAAAAATACCACCGGGGCTGCCCGTACCCGAAATATTCGGGGTTTACTGCTGGGGTTAGTTAGTCTTTGAAAAATTACCTTAAAGCCCGAATATGAGGGCATATGCTTTCAGGCTTATAGATATTGCCTTGAGGAAATGGGCCGGTCTTTGGGTGGGTGGAGGCCTTTTGGGAATTGGGCTTCTAAGCAATAAGCAGGAAAGCAGGACAATTTCTTTAAACATTAAGTGTTTTCTCTCCCAACCCTTTCAGTCCCCCTTGCCCAGGTCCATCCATGTCTTTATAAATGCATAGGCCAGACCGCAAAAGATGACGGCAAGCACCAGGTAGAGAAGTCCCATAAAAATAATGCGTCCGGGCTCCCAGGCCCACTCAAAACAAAACGGAAACATATCAACCCCTTTTCACTACCCCGAATCCCCTGACCTCTTTACCGAGTACGCTTACCGGGTTAAGTTCCGGTTCGTGCGGGAAAAGCGGCAAATACCTGTAGGAAAGGGTAAATATAAGCAGCCCGTATCCTATTGCGCCTACGGCAATCCCCCATTCCTGCCAGGATGGAAAATAGGTCATGAATTTCTCAAAGGGCATTACAGGTATGGCCAGGTTCTGCACGGTAAATACGAACCTGTTCAGCACGATGCCGATGACGTTCATAAGGGCCCCGGTTATAAGCAATGCACTCCTTCGCCTTAGCCCCGGACTTATGAGTATTATAGCGGGGATAACTCCGAAAACACCGATCTCCGCAATCAGAAGCCACAGACCGTAGGGCCACCTGTAAAACTCCATAAAGCTAAACCCGGCCCTGGGCACTACCCCGTTTGCCCATACTATTGTATCGATGATTTTCAGCACGATATAGATCGCCAGCAGCCATCCGGATATCTTGCCAAGCAGGTTGAATACCTCTTTTTTTACCAGTTCCTTTCGAGTAGCCTTCTGGGCAATCCATATGCATATCATGGTGAAACTGGGTCCTGCTGCTATAGCGGAAAGAATGAACAGAAAAAATGTCCACGGCCATATAAAAAAACCTTCCCTGAACACAAACGGCCGGGCAAACAGTACGCCGTACAATCCTCCGAGGGAACCCTGATGGAAAAAGGACAAAAAGGTACCTGCCGCGGCAAACAGGGGCATAATATGGTGAAGGCTGTTGCCGAACAGCCTGAACTCCTTTACCTCATTTAACCCGCGGTTCGAGAAAATAATAGGAAGATATTCAATAGTCAGCACACCAAGGTAAGCGGTTATACAGAAAGAGACCTCGGTTAACATGGAGTGCACATTGGAGTGCCAAAAAATGAACCATGCCCTTAAAGGCTGACCGATGTCCACGGCAAGCATTGCGATTGCAGAAGAATAGCAAATAAAACCTATAACCACTGCCGGGCTTATTACTGCATTCAATTCGTCCTTTCCCGCAATGTGGGTAAGAAACCCGGTAAAAAAGGCGCCCGCACCGAGGGCTATAACGGACAGATCAAACACGATCCACAATGCGAATGCAAAATAATGGTTCATATTGGTCTGGTTCAACCCCTTGAAAAAGCATAAAAAGGCGGATACCAGGCCCCATGCGAGTATTGCCAGCCACAATATCATCCATGGTGAATAGGCCTTTAAGGATCTTCTCTGGACCCCATCCGGTATAAGGGCCTCGTCCATTATAAACCTCCGGCTGTCAAGCCTTATTCTTAAATTCACCGGCCAGGTAATTGTCCGCCATGTACCCGACCCAGTCTTTGGTGCTTAAATAGTAAACCTTGGGCTCAGTTCCAAGCCTTTCCAGCAACCTGAATGCACTTGGATCCCTGGACAGTTTGTATACCCTGTGCCTTGGATTGTTCAGGTCGCCAAAGGTTATTGCCCCGTAGGGACATGCCTCAGCACATGCAGGGATATATTCCTTTTCCTTTATCTCCCTTCTTCCCTCAAGATATGCGTTTCTTTTAGCCCTCGTCAAACGGTGATGACAGAACGTGCATTTCTCCACCACGCCCCTCATCCTGGGCGAAACCTCGGTGGAAAGGTACCTTTCCATTCCTTCCGGAAATATAGGGTCATACCAGTTAAAATCCCTTGCCCGGTAAGGACATGCTGCCATACAATACCTGCACCCTATACACCTGGTATATATCTGGCTGACTATACCCGTATTGGGGTCCTTTTTGGTAGCAGTTGCAGGGCAAACACTGACACAGGGCGGATTTTCACACTGCATGCACGGCTTTGGTATATAAGCCACCTCGGTCTTCGGGAATTCCTTTCCATTGGTAATCTTGTAAATTCGAAGCCAGTTAATGTTCCTGGTCTTGTCCGATTCATCGTGAAGCACACTCACATTATTTTCAGATGCGCAGGCCGTTACACATGCACCGCAACCGGTACATTTGTCCAGGTCTATGACCATACCGTATCTTGGGCCTTTAATATTTTCCTGTTTTTTCATAACATGTATTTAAAAAGCGTTGTCAGTTCATAAGGAGATTCAGCCTTATCAAGCCTTCACCAGTTTTACCCTGGTCCTCCACCACACCGGATATCCGCTTACCTGGTCCTCCACGGAATCGATGATCTCATTGGGGTTGGCACCCTTGCCCTTCAGATATCTATCATAAGCGGTATGTCCAAGGCCTATGGGAATAAAAACAACATCCGGCATGGCACCCTCGAAGATATGTACCCTTACCTCCAATTCCCCCTTGGGGGATCTCAATTTCACCCTGGAGCCTTCTTTCAAGCCGTATTTCGATACGGTCTCGGGGTTTAATTCAATAAACAGGTCATCTCCCTTAAGCTGATAATCAAAAAGGGTCTTGTTCAGGAACGGGGGGTTTCCTACCCACCCGCTGGAAAGGTTTATCATTTCAAAGGGTATGAGGGCGAGGGGATATAATTTTTCGTCCGAATCCCCTTTTATATCTACATAATGAGGCATGCATGCCTTATCCCCTTTTGCCAAACCGGAAATTTTACTGTCAGGGGATTTTTCCTCTGAATATTGCTTTATGGCCAGTTCGAGGTTGGTTGAGAAAAACTCGAACTTTCTGCTCGGGGTAAGGAACAAATCGCCCTTCTCTTTAACGGGGTGGTAGGGAGCATACCAGATACCGTTTTCCTTTATATCCTTCCACATGGATTCAAAAGACGCATGTCCCGGCCTGATCCCTTTTTTGCCCGCTTTTTTCCAGGGAGGCACCCGGCCTTTGCCGGAAGTCATGCCCTCCCCGGAATCGTAAAGCCCCTTTATCCTGGACTTCAGGGCAATCTCAAAATTGTTCCAGGGAAAGGAACCGGCCACGGTTCCCCCAATCCCTTTTGCCAGGGAAATAATCACGTCCCCGCTGTGCCGGGTATTGTATACCGGCTTTACCACCGGACTGGAAAGTGCATATACAGGATATTGAATACCCGCCGGGCTAACAATATCCGACATCTTTTCCAGGGGTGTATGGTCCGGAAGTATTAAATCGGCCATCATCGAGGTCTCGTCCCTGAACGGGGAAAAGCTGGCAATAAAGGGAATCTTTTCAATGGCCCTGACAAGGTTTTTATTATCAGGCATTGTGAAGGCCGGGTTTGCGGAAAATACAAACAGCATTTCCGGGGGTGAGACTTCACCCTTGGTTACCGCCTCGGCAAATTTGTTTACAAGATTTTGGGTAAAAGGATATCTTGATCCCCCTGCATGGTCCATTCTTGGTTTACGAATCCCCTTGCCGGCCACTTCATCATATTCCGCATCCGGCCATTTTGCCAGGGGTAGGTCATCGGTCAATATCACACCTCCGGGTTTGTTTATCCTTCCTACCAGGGCGTTAATGCTGTGTATTGCCATTGCCTCGTAAAGGGACCCTGACAAAAGGCTCCTTCCCCTACCGTAAATTGCAACCGGGGCCCTTGCAGCCGCAAATCTTCTTGCAACGTCCAAAATCTCTTTTCTGTCTATCCCGGTAATTTTTTCCACCTTCTCAGGCGGATATTCCTCCAGAACGAACCCGGAGAAACCTTTATGTTCCTTTCCGTCCGCATCATACCAATCATTAAACCCGAATACCTGATTCTCGATAAATTCCCTGCTGAATAGCTTCTCTTTTATTATCACATGGGCTATACCCATTGCCAGTGCGGACTCGGTGCCGGGTTTGGGGGCCAACCATTGGTTTGCCATAGAAGTTGTACTGGATGCCCTGGCCTCTATTTGTATAACATTGGCTCCATTTTGATTCCATTCCCTCAATGCCCGGAACATCCTTCCAGGGGACCCCCATCCATCCGCCAGGGGGCACCCGAAGCTCAATATAAAACCGGCGTTTTCAAGGTCATAGGCCAACGGACCTTTTCTGCCGTGCATGAGAAAGCTGACCATTGAATGGGTATCTTCTTCCCGGGGCATTTTCATGTAATTTGGGCTTCCAAGGGATTTTAAAAACCCCTCGATCAGCTCCGCCATTGTGGAGCGATCCGGGTTTCCGTCTATAGCGGCGAATTTTTCCGGAGCTCCTTTGTGTCTCAATGCCTTCATCCTGTCCGTCAGCTCGTCCATGGCCCGGCTCCAGGAGATCTCCTTCCATTTTCCGGAGCCCCGTGCCCCTGCCCTCTTCATGGGAGCCTTCCAACGAATTCCCTCGTTGTATAGTATCTGAGGACCGGCTATGCCAAGGGGGCATATATTCCCCTGGTTTACCGGATAATCGGACCTGCCCTCTATCTTGACCAGCCTCTCGTTTATCTTTCTCGCCTCTATACCGCAAGCCCCCGAACAAAGGGTGCACACTGATTTTACCGTAGAAAACTTTCCCCTTGCCGGCACCGGCACCCAGGACCAGTTTTGGGTCCATATGGCTATGTCATCAATTAATTTCCAGGGCAGAGGAGACAACAGGGTGCCCCCCACTCCCCCGGCAAAAAACTTTATAAAATTCCTGCGGTTAAATTCCATTTCCCTTTCCTATTTATGGCACACGAAACAGGCGTTGTTGTTTTCCTTTCCCTTTTGGGAATGGCATTCCGCACAGTCATCCATCTTCATCCTGTCCCAGGTGTGTTTGCTTACCCCTGCTATATTCCTCCCCCAGATATCTATGCTATAGCCGGTTATTCGGTTTACCTTGTATACAGGCGCCTCTTTCCTCTCAGCGAAGTCTCCATGGCAGTCCTTGCACTTGAGATTTCCATTTTTCACATGGGCGATATGGGGGAAATACACACAGTCCGGCTGCCTGGAATACACCAGCCAGGGTATTTCATTCCCGGGAACGATATATTCCTCAAAAAGTCTCTTCTCCTCAATACTTTCAGTAAAGGGAAACTCCGGGTCCTCATGGCATTCCATGCACTTATCCACTCCGGGTATCCCTGAGAATGCACCGTCCTTGTAAAAAAAATGGCACTCCCGGCAATCCATTCCAACGCCGGAGGGGCCATGACTTGCGTGGCTGAAATATACGGGCTGGTTTTTTTTGGAATAGAGAAGGGCGGGAAAAACTATCCATCCGACAACAAGGGCCAGGATCAGACCGGTAAAAAAGAATATCCAGCCTTGCTTCGATTTTACTGAACCGTCCTTCATGGTCGCCCCGTTTTTTTAAATGCACCTGCTGAACTTTTACTTAACAGGCATTTTATTGTCAAGTTAAAAACATGGCAACTTTTAGCACTTTTATGGCTAATGCCTGCCTTCCCCGCTTGCAAAAAAGGCCCGTAACATGTTTAATAAGGGATCATTATTTCAAATAAGGAGGGCAAAATGAGGATTGTGATGCTTGAGCCCCTGAATGTGCCGGATGAACTTATTAAACAGCATGGAGATAACCTAAAAGAGCATGGCCACGGTTTTGTGTCCTTCGCGGAAAGGGACGAGGATCAGGAGGAGCTTGTGCGAAGGTCACATGATGCGGATGTAGTCATTCTCAGCAATATACCACTTCCCGGTGCTGTAATCGCTCGCTGCCCTGCGCTTAAAATGATCTCGGTGGCCTTTACAGGCGTGGACCACATAGACATGGAAAAATGCCGGCAGAGGGGGATTACGGTTTGCAATGCAGCCGGGTATGCGGATCAGGCGGTTGCGGAACTCGTTATAGGGCAGGTGATATCACTTTTGAGAAAATTGGCCTTGTGCGACAGGGCCACGAGATCCGGCGGGACCAGGCAGGGCCTTCCGGGCCGGGAAATATCCGGCAAAACCGCAGGTATAATCGGTGCCGGTGCAATCGGCACACGTGTAGGCCAATTATTAAATAAATTCGGCTGCAAAATCATAGCCTGTGATACAGCACGGAAAAACGCTCCCAAAGACCTGGGAATAAGCTTTGTGGATCTTTCCACCCTGCTCAGGGAAAGCGACATCATTACCCTTCATGTCCCCCTTACGGAAAAAACCAGGGGACTCATAGGGAAAGAGAATATTTCCCTGATGAAACCGGATTGCCTGCTTATAAACGCCTCAAGGGGTCCGGTAGTGGACTCGCAGGCCCTGGCCGACGCACTCAGGGAAAACAGGCTGGGCGGAGCGGCCATCGACGTATTCGAAGGGGAACCGCCCATAGATTCAAAACACCCACTGCTTGGCGCGCCCAATGCGGCCCTGACTCCACACATAGGGTTCGCCACGCAGGAGGCCTTCAATAGAAGATTGGAAATTGTATTTGAAAATATATCTAAATGGATGGAAGATAAACCCCAAAACGTTATGGAATAAAATCGGAGTTTTTTGATGATCCGCAAAACGACCAACGAAGAAGGGAAAAAAAGAGTCAAAAAATCCAAGGAAAAGGAATGCAATTCCAAGCAAACGGGGGTGACATTGACAGAAGCCGAAGAAAACTATCGCTTTATAGCGGAAAAAACTACGGACATTATCTTCACTCAAGATATGGACCTCAACTTCACTTATGTCAGTCCTTCGGTGGAAAAAATTTCAGGGTACAAGCCGGATGAAGCTCTGGAGTTGAGTATGGATGATATTATGACAGGAGAGTCACTGGAAAGGGCCAGGCAGACATTTCATAAATATATGTCACTTGCGGAGGAGGATCCCGGGCTGGATATACCCCTTATGGAATACGAGTATGTGCGCAAGGATGGATCAACGTTCCTGGGAGAGGTGAAGGTTGACTTCCTGCGTGATTCCAGCGGCAATCTCACTGGTGTACAGGGCGTGCTGCGCGACATAACTGAGCGCAGGGATATACAGGAGGCACTGCGGGAAAGTGAGGAGCGGTTCAGGGCACTGATAGAAAATTCCTCGGATATCCTTGAGGTAATTGATTCCAATGGAATCCTTACTTATGCAAGCCCTTCGGTTGAAAGGATACTGGGCTACAGGCCGGAAGAGTTAACAGGCAAACCCGGCACCGAAATAGTGCATCCGGACGACCTCCCTGCTGTAGCCGAGGGATTCGAAGAAGCCTTTAAAAATCCAGGGAAACCGGTAATCACTGTATGCCGATGCAGACATAAGGACGGCACCTGGAGGGTACTCGAGGGCACGGGCACAAACCACCTGGAAAACCCCGCTGTAAAAGGGTTTATCTCAAATACACGTGATATAACGGAGCGAAAACAGTCCGAGAAATCCCTCCGGGACAGCGAAGAGAAATACCGCACACTCTTTGAAAACGCCATAGAGGCAATTTACGTGGCACAGGATGAAAGGATTGTGTTCGCAAACCCCAAAACGGAAGAGCTTTATGGATATTCCGCGCAGGAGCTGGCCTCCAGACCCCTTACGAGCTTTATCCACGAAAAAGACCGTGACATGGTTCTGGAGCGCCACAAAAAAAGGCTCAGCGGCGATGAAACTCCTCCTGATGTATATCCCTTTAGAATAATCGACAGGGAGGGATTTATAAAGTGGGTGGAGCTCAAGGTCACCCCTTTCTCATGGAACAACAGGCCAGCGGCATTGTGCTTTCAAGCGGACATTACAAAACGAATACAGGCGCAGGAAGAACGAAGGAAACTTCAAGACCAGTTTCATGCGGCACAAAAGATGGAGTCCTTAGGCACCCTGGCGGGCGGAATCGCCCACAACTTCAACAACGTGCTGATGGGAATCCAGGGGCGTGCTTCTTTGATGCTCATGGACAAGGATGGATTCCACCCGGATTTCGAACACCTCAGGGGAATAGAGGAATATGTCAAAAACGCCGCGGAGCTTACAAAAGACCTGCTGGGGTTTGCCAGGGGGGGTAAATACCAGCCCAGGCCTACCGACCTGAATTCACTCATAAAGGAAGAGAACCACATGTTCGGCAGCACCAGGAAAGAAATCAGGGTTTACGAAAAGTACGAAAATAATATGTCTACAGTGGAAGTGGACCGGGGACAAATGCGGCAGGTTTTGATGAATCTTTATGTAAACGCCTGGCAGGCCATGCCGGCCGGAGGGAATTTATACGTGCAGACAGAAAACGTAAATATAGACCTCAACCACCCAAGGCCTTTTGAGATTACCCCCGGAAGATATGCCAAGATATCCGTCACCGATGACGGCCTGGGGATGGACGAGGCCACCAGGGAGAGAATATTCGAACCCTTTTTTACCACCCAGGAAATGGGAAAAGGCACAGGGCTCGGCCTTTCCTCCGTATACGGAATCGTCAAGAATCATGGCGGTTTTGTCACCGTCTACAGTGAAAAGGGAGAGGGCACCACCTTTAATATCTACCTTCCGGCGTCGGACAAAGTGGTGGAATCGGCCAAGAGGACATACGGAGTGCCGGTAAAGGGTTCGGAGACCGTCCTTCTGGTGGACGACGAGGAGATGATAATAGAGGTGGGAAAAGATTTGCTTAATAATCTTGGATACAGCGTACTTATTGCTGGAAGCGGTAAAGAGGCCATTGAAGTGTATAAAAAAAACAAGGACCGCATCGATATCGTGGTGCTGGACATGATAATGCCGGATATGGGCGGGGGCGAAACCTTTGACCGGCTGAAGGAGATCTACCCGGATATTAAAGTACTGTTGTCCAGCGGCTACAGCATCACAGGCCAGGCCCAGGAGATAATTGATCGGGGATGCAGCGGTTTCATCCAGAAGCCCTTCAACCTGAATACCCTTTCCCAAAAGATAAGAGAGACTTTGGAGTGCAAATAATGCCTGACTTTACCCCCTCCTGGTAAAGATATCTTACTTTTCCAAAGAATACATGATTTACCCCATTGAATATAAAACCGGGGATGCTTAAATTATGTTTAAAAGTTTGGACCGGTACTCCCAAAATTATCAGGGTCTTGCCGGTTCAACACCCAATTCATTTTTCCTGAGGGGGAGGTAAAATTAGTAAAATTAAAGGAGGTGATATGAATGGAACTAACACCATGGAAACCTTTCAGAGAACTTAGCTCCCTGAGGAGAGACCTGGATACACTCTGGGACAAATTTTTCGGTGAAACCTCTTTTCCAAGACTGCGTGAAAGAGAGTGGGTGCCGGCGGTCGATGTGTCCCAGACGGAAGAAAATGTTATAGTCCAGGCGGAGGTGCCGGGCTTCGAGGCAAAAGACATCGATGTAAGTGTTTCAGGGGACGTGCTGACCATTAAGGGTGAGAAAGAAGAAGAAAAGGAAGAAAAAGAGGAGCAGTATCATTCCAAGGAAATTTACTCCAGCAGCTTTCAGCGCTCAACCGTGCTTCCTGCTGAGGTACAGAGCGATAAAGTGGATGCAACCTTTAAAAACGGTGTATTAAAAATCGTCCTGCCAAAGGCAGAGGAGACAAAGACAAAGAAAATAGAGATAAAAACAGGGTAGATAGTTTACCTTTAAATCCTCCCCCTGCAGGGTTAATAACTTGTAAGATGGATCCTATATAAATAAAATAAGTAAACTACCCCCGCCTATAAGGCGTGGGCTTTGTCAATTGTCGATTTGAAATCGACTTACGCCTATGCATACCGCCGTCTTCAGACGGTGGTATTTGACACATTAACAAATGTCTAAACCCTTCGGCTTCAGCCGGAGGATATTCCATATTTACCTTGTCGCCGAGCAACTACGGGGGATGTGCTTCGCCTGAAGTCGAGGGGTTTCCACCATCCCCGGAGGAGACACTAACCCCGGGAGTAAACCCCGAATATTTCGGGCACTGCCGGATACAGTGGTATTTCTTTTTGAGATATTGCCTCCCGGAAACAGGCAGGTCTTTGTCTGGTTGTGCTGGCCCTTTTTCACCATATAATTAAACCTATCTTTTAAACATTAAAAAGAAGAGATATATAAATCCTCCAAACCCGGAAAAAGATGGTGGCGCTTTTCGGATGTGACTGCAAGGAGGGCGCCGTTCTTTTCAGTAAATTACCTATGCTTGTCTTTCCAAGAACGATATAATAAAATGATAAAAGGGAATTGAGCTGAAAACTGTATTTCTTTTGGACCCTAAAACCCGGACCGCATAATAGATGAAAAAAATCCCGGAAAAGAAACTCATCATAGCCGTTCTAAGAGGACATTCATCCCGGGCAATTCAAAAGATTAATTGGGAGGTTTTGGCAGAGACAGCCCGCAGGGAAGGTATGTCCGGGCTCCTCTACCGGCAAATCAAGGACAAAAAGCTTTTCTCTCCTCTTCTCTCTTTTCTGAGGGATTATTATCGCAGCATTACCGCCTTAAACCTTATCCATCGAAGTTCTTTGATAAAGATAGAGGAATCCTTGAACAAAGAGGGAACAGAGGTCCTGGCACTTAAGGGGGCTTCCCTGCTGGATAATATTTATAAAGATCCAGGAATGCGCCCGATGGAGGACCTAGATCTTATGGTGCATCCCGAAAACAAAGAAAAATTTGAGCAACTTCTTCTTGGTCTGGGTTACAAAAAAGACCTGTGGGCACCTCATCTTTTTGTAAAAGGACAGACCACCATCGACCTACATACACATGCCTTGAATACAGACCGCATTGCCGGTCGGGCCAGGTTATTTCCAGCTGGTATGAGCTCTGTATGGGAATACTCAGTCCCCTTGGGCCCCGGCTTCCGATGGGTAAAAAGGCCCGAGGATGCGGACAACCTCCTGCTGCTGATTCAGCACCTGATGAAACACTCATTTTCCAGCCTGATATGGTTCATGGACATCCTTTATTTGCTGGAAAACCGCAATCAGCATTTCTGGAAAAGGCTGTATAATAGGGCGGCATATCTTTCCCAAAAGAGGCCCCTTGCATACACGCTCCATCTCTTGTATGTGCTGTTCGGCAATAAACCCCCAGAAGGTTCAGGCCTGGAAAATATAACGGATGAGATATCCTGTTTCGAGAGGGTACTCCTGGAAATCAGCGTTAAGGATCAATCTTTAACCTTCATCGGGCTCTTGCTGGAGCTTTTCTGTGTGCCCGGTTTAAAAAATAAAGTCATATTTGGAGTGGAAAACCTTTTCCCTGAAAGGAAGATTATGAGGCAAGAATACGGGAGGAGCCTCGGCAATAAAATGATATTCTTGTATCCATTTCGAATTCTGCAGTTGTCAACCCTAATGGCCAGGCAATTTCTTACAGCGTTATACTTACTTATCATAAAGGATAAATAAAATTTTGATGTCAAGGGCCGGCACATTTCAGTTGCTTAAAAGAACCTTAAAAAAGGGAAGACCTTACATCCCGGCCTTTCTTTTTCTTGGAGGGTTGGGGCTTCTTATGGTTCCGGTGGAAATTTACGGGCTTCAGCTTTTCCGTAAGCTGATTGACAAAGGCCTTGTTTTACAAAATTGGGGAAGGACAAGAGATGTTTTATTAATATTGATCGTCCTTATTATCATTCGCAGCCTTGTGAATTACGGAACTTCGTTGTTCTCTAAAAAATTACAACTCAAAATCAATCAAAAATTCCAAAATGAACTTTTCTCACACATCCTTTGGCTTCCCATGCGGTTTTTCACAAATAGATCCACAGGACAATTGATGTCACGGGTCCTGGACGATGCCGCCAGGATTTCTTCCATTTTCAGTACAACCTTCGGTCCTGGTTTAGTCTCCCCACTGCAACTTTTAGCCCTGCTCATCTTTTTAGGTGCCATCAATATGCGACTCTGCGCCGTTATTCTTGTCTCTGCTTTGTTCTCAATCTTGGTGATAGATTGGTTGGGAAAAAGACTGCGTATCATTTCAAAGGAAATCCAGAGTAAAAATTCAAATATATATAACTATACCGAGGAAATATTATCCAATATCGAATTAATCAAATCAAAAAATACCGAGAAGCAAACCGGTTCGGATCTTCGCCGGCTGCTCAATGAATTAATCCAACTATCGTTCAGGTCACTAAAAACATCCCTTATCCCGATGCCGGTATTCCAGTTGTTAACATGCCTTAATTTAGGCGCCATTGTTTTATACGGCGGCTGGATGATATCAAAAGGCCTTCTCACTGCCGGGACACTTGGTATCTTTCTGGGCGCCACGTATTTACTCTTTAACGCCCTGGATTCAATAGGAAAGAATTACGGGACCCTGCGGGAAAACCTCGCTCGGCTGGAAGTTATATTTTCGATATTGGATATACCCCCCGAAAGTTCCGGGAAAGGACCAAAAAATAAAATACCAACATGCATCAACTCTATTGAATTTAAAAACATCGCTTTTGGTTATAACCCGGCAATCCCTGTCTTAAAAGACATCTCTTTCAAGGTGCTCCATGGTGAAGTCCTTGGCATAACCGGGCAGAGCGGTAGCGGAAAAACAACCCTTGCCCGCCTTTTGATGCGTTTCTACGATCCTGATCTTGGAGAAATCAGCTTGAATGAAAGACCAATAGAAAATTTTAATCTAACGGATCTCCGTTCCTGCATAGGAATCGTCTTTCAAGAAAACCTCATTTTAAACGACAGTATAAAAAATAACATAACTTACGGCAATAGGAAGACCTCCTTTGAAAACGTGCTCAAGGCAGCAAAAATCTCCCATGCCCATGGCTTTATTGATCGCCTCCCCTCCCGATACGAAACCCGGGTTGGGGAAGGAGGGAAAACCCTTTCAGGAGGCCAGAGACAGCGCATAGCGATTGCCCGTGCAATAATTGAAGAACCTGAGATTCTAATCCTGGATGAGGGGACCTCATTCCTTGAAATGGAACAGGAGCAGGACATACTGCAAAAGATAAAGAAAGCCCGTAGAAATAAAATCACAATAATAATCACACACCGGCTTTCCGCTATAAGGATGACAGAAAGGGCCCTTACTCTTGACAACGGCAGAATAATTGAAACAAATATTTGATGGCTTCTTTTAACCCAGCGCGGTCTGCACAATCTGGGTTTAATTCCTCAGGCGCCTAAAAAGGCTATTTATAAGCACATAGGCAATGCTCATATATCTTTTAATCCACGAGGGAGGTTTGGGAGGTTTCAGGAGCCTATTGTCCCGCCATACGGCTACTACTCTACCCACACCCTGAGAAATATTCCATCTTTGATCATAAAAGGGCCAGCTGTCTCCTCTGGTTCGAACCATCCCCGCGGTTCTGTAGAAATCCGTAATCCTGTGGGCGATCAATGTCTTTTCGTCCTTTTTTCTCAAAACTATTTCACCGACAAGATTATCACTCTCCCGAAGGGGCAAAACCGCGAGTATATCACCCTCCTTCAGTCCGGGGAGCATGCTTCTGCCCCTGAAAGGAACAAAGGATATCTCTTCCTGCTCAACTCCTGTCAGGGAGAATGACTTGCCCCTGTTTTTGAAAAAAAAACTCAGGATCTTGCCCCGAAGATCTCCTTCGGGCAGTGCATACCTTCTGATGTCAACCATTTTTGAAACAACTCCCCTATCCTTTCCTTGCCAATACTGGGTGCGATCCTGACCGGCGGGCATCGAAACAGCCTGCAACGGTCGAGGCCTTGCCTGATCTGACAGATCAGATGAGCCGGGTTAAGTGCAGACCTGCCAAATGTGGATTCGAACACAGCCTCAATGCTGGTATGTTCCGCAAAATTTGATATGAAAATCCTGCTCAAGGGCATCTCCTTCTTTCCCGGCCGGGGGCGAAAAGGCAACTTCTGTTGGTCCGAACCGTTTTTGAACCCGTATAATCTTTTTACCATGCTTCTTGTAAAAGGCCGGGGCCGAAAAGGAACCGGCAAAGGATAAACCTTGCTCGTTGACCAATCAAGCACAACAATGTCTTCACCCAGCACAGGATACCCGAGTGCATCCGCCACCATAGCAAGGGTTGTCTTTCCCGAGCCGCTTGGACCACAAAAGATAATAACCCTGTCGTCAGCAGAAAAAGCACAGCCGTGAATAAACAAAAACCTGTCGTTCAGCACTGCTGCAAGCTCGTGAACGGCGCTCAACAAAAGCGAAGACAGGTTTTCATTGTAGCAATCACTTACCAGGGGACTTTCGGCGGTTACAGCCCACTTACGGACACTCGGACCAACATGCATCAAAGGCTGAACGTTCGGTATTCCAAGATAATGGGCAAGGATCTCCACCACCTCCGGCTCATTGGTCCTTAGAACGATACTTTCACCAAATATTTCAAGACCGAAATCCATCACAGGGCAACCGCCTTTTGGGAATAAATGGCAAGGGGTTTTATATGGCGGTTGTGCTTCCATAAAAGCTTTCTCAATGCCAAACCATATTTAAAAACTCCGGGTATCCGTGAAGGCTCTTCCCGGGCATAATAAATATGGGACAACTCTTGATCTGATGCCTTTGCCATCCATTTAAGTGCCTCAATTACCTCCAGTTTTATTGTTTTACAATAGGGCAATTCCTCAGAAATAGGCCCGGCGTATGAACATGGTCCGGGGCAGTATGGGCGAACCCAGCATGTTTTGCAAGCAGGGGAAAAACGGTTCAAAAAGATCTCAAGATTTTTTTTGCCTTGTTCGTCTATACCCTGCCATATGTTTCCCAGATGATACTTCCCCTTGCTTACGGACACCTGACAAGGGTAAAGCTCACCCGAGGGTGTCACAGACAAACCGGCATGTCCGGCCTCACACCTAGCCACAGGCGCAAGGTCGGCCTTGCTGATCATATCCAGATATACATATACTGAATTGGGAAGATCCAAACGTTTCTGTTCGGCCTGCCTGTATCTGCCGGCCAATGCCCTGTTATATTCCTCTACCCCGTTGTCATCAGCGTAGCCGAACTCTATTCCAACAGATACCTTACGGCTGTCTTCAGCAATTCCAGTTAGATGCTGGAAAATTTCATTGTAGCCTGCAAACCCCGGTATCCAGGTGGCTCTGATATGAAAACGGACGCCCGCTTTTTTCAGGCACTCGAGACCCTTTCTTGCTTTTTCGTAGCTGGAGCCTCCATCTTTCATAGGCCGGTTTCGGTCATGAATCCATTTGGGTCCATCCATGCTAAGTATGGTAAATATATCATATTTTGCCAGAAACTCGGCACGTTCTTCATCGATCACAGTCCCATTGGTAACAACCTGCATTTCTCTTTGAGAAAACACAGAGGCCATCCGTTCTGCGGACTGCGTCAAAACCTCCCAATTTAAAAGCGGCTCTCCACCATAAAAGATAAGCCTGGGGAACCTCCCTTTCCGAATTTTAGCCAAATATTCAATAGCCGCATAGGCCGTTGATTCATCCATAAATGTTAGGTCGTCTCCATAGGTACCCTCCTGTACATTGCAGTAAATACAGGCCAGGTTACAGCCGTGGATCAGGTGAAGGCTAAGGGCTATAAATCTATCGGAGATTTCAAAAGGGCGGGATGATTTATACCAGAACCCGAGATCCTGAAGTCTTTTAATCTCTTTTGCACACTCGGCCGTTACTCCATTGGGGGAATAATCTCTGTTTCGCAATTTTTCATAGAGAATATTCGATAGCACGAAGGTGCCCTTGGTGCCCTTAAGCAAGGCTGTTTTAGGGTATCCGGCATAGGGTACCGGCGACAACCTCTTAAGCTCCCCAACGGAATTGAAGTTCAAGCTGTTCATTCTATTAATAGAAAAATTACAAGGAGGTCCGGCATACCTGGGATAAGGTTTTTAAGTAGGCGAAGAAAAAAAGAGTTAATCCGAAGGCATTTATTTACGCGGCTAAGCCTCATTAACTTCGACACGGCACTCCAATCCATCCAGCATTTATAAAGCCATGTCCAGGGCCAGGCCTGCAAGGCCCTACCCCGCCGGCATTATTTATCCCTCCATCGCCGCCGCTGCAGGGCATCGCGCCTCCCGCGTTGTTCTGACTCCCCTGGAAAGTCCCTACAGCCACCAGCTCTGAGGAAACAAGTTTTTCCGGCCTAAACGGCTTCAAGGTTGGTGTGGAGAGACGGACAGGCCACGGTGGCAGGGGCAACTCTTTTGTGTCAGCCGCTTTTTTTTGGGTTTTCTGTTCCTGAATTAAACCATATTCAAGGAGATCAGAAATAAATGCTTCAACCAATTTTAAGGCCTCTGTTCTGGAAATAACCCCTGTTCCGGCCATATCATCCGCAATATCTTCGGCAGTATTGTTGCCGTTTAATCGGGCCCAAATACCTGTTCCCGAACCCCCGGATATAATATATATATCCGTTTCATCTCCCTCACGGACCAGCAGAATCTCTTCTCCATCCAACCCTACCGGATCCCATAAAACAGCCGGCGACCTCGTGAAATTCATAACTGTCCCCTGAAAAACATTAATTGGTTTTTATAAGCTTGCCACTACAATGAGTAAGGCTTTTTTTATCATTTCTTATCAAATCCATGGAAAACTTTAAAGATATTAATTTAAATTATACTAAATAAAATATTAAGTTCAAAGAACTTTTTGCACTTCTTTATTTCGAAAATTAACACCTAACAGTTTTAGCATTAAGCAATGTGCACAGGTACTTGCTCGTTCCTATACGCTCCCACCCATAATTTCATAGGAACTTTACGGTTTTTAAAATTTTACTTTATAATTCCATGAGTGTCTGTTAGAAATTTAAAGTTTACTTACCTAAAGTCGCTTTTTATTCCCACTTGTTGGCCGGAATGGAGGAAATTTGGGAGGCTACCAAATCTCCCAAACACAACATTTGGCATTAATCCATTCTTATAACTGCTCATTTAAAAAAGGAGTATAATATGCAAAAAAGGTCAGCAGCAATAAAAGTAGTCCTTCTTTTGTTCATTATGCTATTCAGTTTGGGAAATTCAGTCATTCCTTTGGATTTAAAAACAAGGATTGATAATGTTGCCGAACCGCTTATAGATCCTGTGTGGGATAACGTTGGCGTTTCCGTTGGTATTACAAGCAAGGCGGAGACTCAGTCATTCGGTTATGGGGAGACGGTGTTGGGCAGTGGAACCAAACCAGACGGGGCTACGATTTTTGAAATCGCCTCCATTACAAAACCTTTTACCGCATTGCTCCTGGCTGACATGGTTGAAGATGGTTTATTTATGCTTGACGATCCCGTTGAAAACTTCCTGCCCGGCTATGTAAATTTGCCTGAATTCGGCGATAGAAAAATTAATTTAGAAGATTTAGCGACACATACATCAGGTCTCCCTAACCTACCTACTAATCTTGACCCGGTGGATCCCTTGAATCCCTATGCGGATTACACCTCGGATTTATTGTATGAATTCCTTTCAGGTTATTCATTGCCCAGAGAACCAGGAACTTTATACGAATACTCAAATCTCGGGGCAGGTTTATTGGGCCATGCATTAGAATTGCACTCCGGCGTAAGCTATGAAGAATTATTGGTGAATCGAATTTGCAACCACCTCGGCATGGATAATACACGAGTGAACCTTTCCCCTGAACAGGAAAAACGATTTGCTCAGGGTTATTTGGGGGGCTGGCCGGTCCCCCACTGGGATTTTGCCGTATTGGCCCCGGCCGGGGCTTTAAGGTTCACAACAGACGACATGCTAAAATTTCTATCTGCTAATCTCGGACTAACCGAAAATGATCTATCACATCCAATGGCCTTAACACACATTGTTCGTCATCCAACTGATATTCCCGGTGTTAATGTCTGTTTGGGGTGGCATACCCTTGATTATGAAGACAAAGAAATTATATGGCACAATGGAGGTACATTCGGGTTTACCAGTTTTACCGGTTTTAAAAAAGAAAACAGTACCGGGGTAGTGCTATTATCAAATTCAATGTCTTTTAGCCTCGACCAAGCCGGAATACAAATTCTTGAAATTCTTGAAGATTATCAAGAAATAGTAGATTGGGCATTAGCAGTACTAAATGACACAATTAGTTTAGGCAATGATATTAACAATAATATTATGCATCAAGGCATCGAGGAATTAAAACAAAAACTCACAGATTCTAATATTAGACTTTCTTATGTAATAGAAAAAATTCGCGAATCCTGGAAAAACGGGGAGCTTGATGGAGTCAAGAAAAAAAATGTAATGTGGGCACAGTTGTGCCTAAGGTCAGCCAAAGGGCTGAATAGGGCAGCCACAAGAATGCTTAGACGAGATAATTCCAGAACCAGAAGCAGAGCTAAAAGGTTTATTCAGAAAATCATCTTTCTTGAGGAATGGAGTAAAGATATTTTAACGGAAGCCAAAGGAGCCTAAGATCGTGCACCCTATTCCTCAAAAAATCACCCACAGGAGTATCTTATGATTAAAAAGAGGTGTCCCCATTTAATTCTGTCCCTCATCTTTTTTAGCCTGGCCATCTTGGTCTCATGCACCGGTAAAAGCGCCCTGGATAAGATAATGGAGTCCGGGGAAATCGTCATGCTCACCAGGAATAACGCCCACTGTTACTACATATACAGAGACGACCCCATGGGATTCGAATACGAATTGGCCAAGGCCTTCAGCGACCATCTGGGCGTGAAATTAAGGGTTGTTGCAACCCCCTGGGCGGACCTCTTCGAGGAACTGCAAAAGGGCAAAGGAGACTTTATCGCCGCCAACCTTACCATTTTGCCCTCCAGGAAAGAATTGATAGACTTTTCAGATGAATATCTCAAGGTCCAGCAGAGGGCTATACTTCACAGACGCAACTACCGCATCAAGGAATCAGAAGACCTGGCCGGTAAAACCATACACGTTCGCAGATCTACCTCCTATGAGGAAAGATTGAAACAGCTTAAGGAGCAAGGCCTGGACATAAAAATCAAGCTGTACAAAGACACCCCTACCGAGGAATTGATCAGAATGGTAGCGGAGAAGGAAATAGAAATCACCATATCAGACTCCAACATCGCCCTTTTGAACAGGCGTTACTTTCCAGATATAAATATAGCATTTCCCATAGAAGAGCCCCAGTACTTAGGATGGGGAATAAAAAAGGGAGAGAAAGAATTAAAAAACAAGATAAACAAGTTTTTCAAAAAGATAAAAAAAGGCGGCACCTTTGCAAAGATCTACGAAAAATATTATGCAAACGTGGAGATATTTGATTACGTGGACCTTAAAAAATACCACCAGAGATTGGATAAAAGACTCCCTGTTTACCGGGATACCATAAAGAATGCCGCAAAAAAATACGGTTTCGACTGGAGGCTTATTGCAGCCATGATTTACCAGGAATCGCATTTCAATCCCAGGGCCAGAAGTTATACAGGTGTCAGGGGGCTCATGCAGCTTACCCTGAAAACAGCCGAGGAGATGGGTATCAAAAACCGTCTTGATCCCAAGCAGAGCATAAAGGGGGGCGTCAAATATCTTAAAAAACTCTATGATGCATTCGATAAAGCCAAAAATCCTGACAAGATGCTGATAGCGCTGGCTGGCTACAACGTGGGACGCGGCCATATTCTGGACGCGCAAAAGATTGCAGTTGAAAAAGGGTTCAATCCTAACAGCTGGTCCGCACTGGAAGAGATCCTTCCCCTGCTCCGTTACCCCCGCTATTATAAAAAGACCAAATACGGCTATTGCAGGGGCACTGAACCGGTGAGGTATGTAAGCCGTATAATAACCTATTACGACATACTTAAAAGGGAGGCCTTTGCCCTTTAAGAAGTCCCGCTTATACTAATTTGCATTCAAAGGAATACTTACAATCCACTCAAAGCCTGCTA
>CAZZPR010000060.1:0-19080 GCA_964655655.1 uncultured Desulfobacteraceae bacterium
CCCAAGACAAATTTTGTATAACCTATTCCACATCTATTTCTTTTGCATGCTTTCAGCCCAAGGCTAAAAGTTATATTTTTTTCACTGTTACAGCTTGGCTATATAGAGCCTTAATAAAATACTGGGCCCGGTTTTCTGCAGGCAGGAAGCCTTTCCTGTATATAAATTCTGTTCCATGGTGTCCGGCGGAGCGCTGTAGAGGCCCTGTGTGGGCCACTGAGGAGGATGCCAGGATTACAAAGGCAGGAAAGCTCCTGCGAGCCACTGCCATGGATGAGCTTCCACAGCTTCTGAGCATACTTAGAGGCGATATGAGTTTTGTGGGTCCCCGGGTGACAATTGATTTGGACACCAGTTTGGGAAAATGAACTATTTTTTCATCCGAAAAAAATAGTTTTAACGATTTCGCGTCAAGCCGGAAATCGCCAAAATTGAATTTTTATTTGATTGAATCTTGGAAATATATTATTTACTTTTGCTAAATATGGAGGCTTTTAGCAAATCTTGACGCAAAAAGCGGAATCTTTTTATAACTCAAATTATGGAAATAAATGTTAAGGAATAAGTTCAAGACCCCCGAGGTGACAATCGTAGGAGGCTCCACCTGCGGCTTTTTTACTGCATTGATGCTGGCTCGACAGGGCGTAAAGACAAGGCTCATGGAGTCCAATCCCCGGATTGATTCCTCCCCGCGGACCCTTATTGTCACGGATCGGTTTTCCTCCATATTGGGGGATCTTTGCAAGGATGCGGTGGTCAACGAGATCGACAGGTTTGAGCTGTTTGTGGACGGCAGGGCAGCAGTTGTAACCCTTGAAAAGCCGGACCTGGTTGTCGAGCGCTCTTTGCTTATAAGGTCTCTTGCAGAGAAGGCGGGGCGAAACGGAACGGAAATTTTGACAGGCAGAAGGCTGACCGGCCTTGATGCCTCCGGGGATAAATTGTCTTTAACTTTTTCCTGCAATGGAAACAGGGAACCAGTTCGAGAATCGGCAAATACCCTTGTGGGGGCCGACGGCATATTCAGCAAGGTGGCCATGGGTGCAGGCACACCTCCGCCGGCTGTTGTACCGGTTATTCAGACCTTGGTGGAGTTGCCCGGCGATATGGAAGCCAATACCTCAAGGATTTGGTTTTTGCCGGATAAGACCCCTTATTTTTTCTGGCTGATCCCCAATTCACCAACCCGGGGAGTATTAGGCCTGGTGGATGAGGATATTCGGGCTGCCAAAAGTTCTTTGGAAGATTTTATTTCCAGGAAAGGTCTGAAATCAATAGGGATTCAGGAAGCATGGGTGCCTTTATATACCAGGTGGATAAATAATCCCCTCAGGATGGGCAAAGGTACGGTGTATTTGGTAGGAGACGCTGCCCGCCATGTTAAGGTGACTACCGTGGGCGGCACGGTAACTGGGTTTCGCGGTGCCCTGGGCGTTGTCGAAAGTATCCTGAACAGCGGTACAAGCCGAGAGTTGAAAAGATTGAAAAGAGAGTTGGATTGCCATAAAGCAATAAGGGACTCTCTTAATCGTTTTACTCAGGATGATTATTACAGGCTCCTTGATTTGTTAACGGTTTCGGTTAAACATTTGCTGAGCCGATATAACAGGGACCAGAGCGGCAAACTCCTTTTTAATCTTGCCTTCAAAAACCCCCGCCTTTTTTTAATGGGTTTACGCTCCCTCCTCATAAACAGATAAAATTAATTTATTTTACCGATGCCTACTGCACAAGCTGGGTTAAATGAAGCCCGGCAAAGGGCGTAATGCCGGGATTAATTTCGGAATTTTCAAGATTGAGTTCCCTGGTCCGGCAATTTTTCAAAAATGTGTCTGGACTTGCAAACACTCTATTGTATAATTAATCCCAGATTGTGCAGCAGAATACGTAGCGAGGGTTGAAAAACCCAAGCGAAAAGCAAAGTTGGAGCAATTTTGAACCGCTGGCATATCCATAAATATGTTGAGGATCAAAATTGCGAAAAGAGCGTTGCAGCAAGGTTTTTCAGGCCGCAGTAGTTGGCTGCTGTACAATCTGGGATTAATATTGAAAAGGGAAAAGGAGGTTTTTATGGTAATTGATCGAAGGGAGATCGAGGAGTTAGCCCAAAACAGGGATGGGTGGTCCCCGGTGGTAAGTTTATACCTGAACGTGACACCGCCCCGTAACTTTACCACGGAATTGAAATCCCTCATAAGTACCACTACCGAGGAGGTAAAGGAAAAAGAGGAATTTAACAAGGAGCAATTTCGGGAACTGGATGGGATTTTTGATTCCCTGGCAAGCCGGGTCCAGAATACGGGTCACCTTGAGGGAGCCAGGCTATTGGTTATATTTGCCAGCAGCAACGGCCTGTGGAAGGAATACCGGGTTCCGATTGCACTCCCCAGCCAGATGGTTGTTGAGCCAGCCCCATATGTGAGGCCCCTTACCATGCTTCTTGATAAATTCGAACGCCACTGTGTACTGGTTATCGACGGATCAAAGGCACGGATATTTTCCCTTTATTTAAAGGAATTCGAGGAGTATCCGGATGTCTTTATTCAGAGCGAGGTACCCAGTCGTGTCAGGGTTAAGAGTTCAATGACCGGCTCAATGGCTTCGGGGATAAGGGGAGGACTTGGAGAACAGCGCATTCAACGCCATATCCAGGATCATATACACAGACACCTCAAGTACGTGGCAGAGCGCACCCTTGATTTTTTCAAGAAAAAAAGCTTCGACCGGCTTATCATTGCCGCACCTGAAGACAAAATTTTGCCCTGGCTCAAGGATCACCTTCACAGCTATCTCAGGGACCGTTTGGTGGGAGAATTTAATGCAAATCCTGGAAGCAGCGAACAAAATTTAAAGGAAAAGGCCCTTGAGGTGGCTCAGGAGTTCGAACTTGGCAGAGAAAAGGAATTGATAGAAAAGGTATTTGAACAAAAGGGGCCTAAAGGCAAGGCCGTGTTGGGCATTGAACCCACACTGGAGGCACTTATGCTGGGACAGGTACACACCCTGGTAATCCAGAGTGTTTTCAAGGCGAGCGGCTTTGTTTGCTCAAGGGACCGTATTCTTTCCACTTATCTGGAAAAATGCCCCTTGTGCGAGCAGCCCATGGAGAGAACGGAGGATCTTGCCGAGGAGATGGTGGAGGAGGTAATCCTGCAAAGCGGCGAAGTAGAATACATATTTGAAGAGCACGAGAATTTTCAGAAACATGGGGTAGGGGCCCTGCTTCGTTTTACCCTGTAGGCGGAAAAACCTTAAATTCACTGTTCAGTTTCCTTGTTGAGCCGCTGGTGTTCCTTGAACATGCATTTGTCCATTACTACCAGCAGGCCTGCGTCCCGGGCCTTTGCAGCGGCCTTTTTATTAATAACCCCTTCCTGCATCCATATTGCCCCGGCGCCTTTCTCGATCGCCTCATTCACAATGGGGGAAACCTTCCGGGATTCTCTAAATATATCAACCACCTCAACGGGTCCGGGGATGGAACTCAGGTCCGGGTAGCTCTTTTTTCCCAGGATTTCCCCCACATTGGGATTGACCGGAATAATCTCATAGCCTTTCGAATCCAGGTATCTGGCTACCCTGTAGCTGGGCCTGTCCGGGTCAGGAGACATACCTACTATAGCTACAATACGGTATTTTTTTAGAACCTTTTCCTCGAACGAATCCATACTTTTTTACCATAACTTCATTGTAATAAACAATGTCTTGTATGCAGAAGAGGGAAATGTATATTTTTTCTGGCTGATCCCCAATTCTCAAGATAACTGGAAGCAGCACGAAATCAGGATGCTATTGGGTTTCTTCCCCGGCAGGAAGACCGGTAATCAAGGCACCGGTTGCCTTTCCCTTGGTCAAAAGCAGGTCCCATTCCGCCCTGATCATCCGCTTTGCATCTTCCCATGGCTTTGTACGGGGTTTTTTGTACATTTGGCCTCCCCTTGAAAGGGATGAGTATATTTCCAGGGCACGGGAGGCACAGCTTTCCTTGGAATACCGTTCAGCTGTTTGCCTTGCGCCTTCACGCAGGGCACTCCTTTTATCAGGCGGGAGGTCTGCAACCCATTCCAGGGCTTGGGAAAACTCTTCCAGGTCTTCCCCGGCTAGGAGCCTGCCGTTTATGGAATCCTCCACCACTTCCCTTACGCCCGGCGCATCTACAGCAACTACAGGCAAGCCAGCGGCCATTGCCTCGGTTATTACCATTCCCTGGGTTTCTGTCTGGGATGCAAAGGCGAATAAATCCATGGCATGGTAGGCATCAACCAGATCTTTGCCTTCCAGGGTACCAAAGGTATGCAATCTCCGTTCCAGACGTCTTTCTCTGAATATATCCCTGAGTTGATCCTCGGAGGGACCGCTCCCGATAACAAAAAAATGGGCCTGTTCATTCCTTTGAAGAAAAAGGGAGACTGCATTGGCCAGGAATTCCATGTTTTTTTCAGGGGCTATCCTGCTTACAAAACCTACCACAGGCGCACCCGGGGGCAATTTAGAGGCATTCCTTAACCTGGACCCGTCACCCGAGGAAAAAAAATCCACGTCTATGCCGGTGGGGATCGTTTCTGTAGGGGTGGTTACCCCCCGGTTGTACAACTCCCGGGCCACGCTTTCGCTGGGTGCAAAAACCTTGTTGCACAGATTGGCGTATTCAGTGGACAATTTTATCACAAATCTTTTGAGTGCGGGAGAGTCGCCTGGAACATAGTGGGTGTATCTTTCATAGAATGTATGAAACGTGAACACCAGCGGTGTATGATATTTGGATGCCACTCTCAGTGCAGTGTCCCCGAGCAGATAGGGGTGATGGGAATGGGTTATTTGAGGCCTGAAACCCTTTAAGGCGCTGGAAAGCACACCGGGTATGGGCAGCCTTACCGAAAAGTCGGTTCCGTTAAAGTTCTGGATCGCCGGTATCCTGATTACATCTTCTTCTTCCTCGGGCATATCCTTGAAGGTGGGGGCCACTACAATTACCCGGTGCCCTTTTTTTCTGTATTCCCGGGTAAAGGTCTCTACCGATCGCTTAACCCCTCCCACAAAGGGCCTGTAGGTGTTGGTCATCATTAGTATATTCATGGATCTTACCTTTTTATGGGTATGTTAACGTATGAACTCCCGGGCCTTGGTGTAACTGTTGGATACCCGGGAAGCCTGATCTGGATCGAGGGCTCCTTGGAATGCCACTCGGCCTTCCACCCTATTCTTATTTGTTCTTTTTCCAGGGAAAGGGAAATATTAACCGTTCCGAAAGAGGTGGGAGCAGGCCCGAAGGAAATGGGAGAATCTGGCACCAGCCATCTACCTGGAACACCGGAGCACAGAATAAGCAGATCATCTGATTCTTCTTCCCGGACAAAACAGTTTCTCACCATAAGCAGCCATTCCGCTGCGGCCCATACATGCTGGCCGTCTCCCATGCACCCACTTCGAAGGCGGGGATGTATCGCCTCCGGCCATTGTCCGGCAGGTGAAGCAAGGGACTTAACTCCCTCCATCAGCCTCATAAAATTGAGGTTTCCGGCCCTGAGCAGGACCTGGGCAAGGTGGAGGGTCAGGTAGGGGTTGATCCCGGAATGTGCTATGTTGTGGTAAAAACCCCCTCCTATAAGAAAATTTTCCAGCAGGTAGTCCGCTGTACGCAGGAGCCTCGGGTCCCGGGGTCCCCATAGCTTAAGAGGATAACCGGCGGCCAGAGAACCCACTGATCCACTGTCGAGCCTTCTGTAAGGGGAGGCCGGCATTGCCTGTGTTCCAGTACCCCGGGAGGCATTTTCTAGGCTTCTTTCCACTGCCAGAAGCAGCTTCTTGGAACACTCCCGTAGTTCCTTTGCCCTTTTTTCTTCTCCCATGAGTGAAAGCAGGTATGCACCTGATCTTAATCCGCCTGCCCCCCAAAAATTATCCCAGTAATAATAATCGGAGGGTCCCAGGTGCTCTGCACTGAAGCCCGAAGGAAGGAGGCCTGCGTGTGGTTCCGGACCTTGGGAAATAAGCTTTTTTTGTATCCATTTACCGGCTCGCCAGATGGGACGGCCCCAGTTTGAATCCGGCTTTTCTCCGGTTAACTCGCAGTATCTCCGCATGGCCCATAACGCAAGTCCGTTTGAGTCCCATTCACCATCCTGAGAAAGAAAGTAGCCCGATCTATTCTGCCTGGACATGGATTTGTCCAGCACCCTCTTTCCCCTTCCGGGAAGCCCGGCACATGACAGAGCATTGACTATAAAGGCCGCATCCCGGAACCAGAACCTCTTGTAGGTATAAGGGCCGGCATATGCCTCTTTTGGCGTGTGCAGGATCAGGGTTCTGACCGCGGCATCATAAAGGTACCGAGTATCTCTATCAGGGAGTTTTAATTTGCAATAACCTTCCAGGCTTTTTTTCCACAACTCACCAGAGGTTGCAGGTACGAAATTGTTTTTCTTGTCCGATTGTCCGGCAAGGGGAATTTTGATATTCAATTCCCTGGCTGTATAGGGTTTTAGTTCATACACCGCCGCGGCCGTGGCCATTCCTACGTCACATTTAACCTGTTTTTTGTTTTCCTGTGCACCTGATTTTATTTTATGGTATACATCCCCTTCATGGTATGTGGAAAACTGGTATAGATCCGGTGCAGGGAAATTCACGGAATGTTTCCCGTTTACTTCCCAGCCCTGTCCGTTAGGTGCTTTGGATACCTCGTTTATGAAACTTATTCCTTCAGGATTGTAGGGACGGAGGGCTATGACAAGCAGTGCGCTTTTGTCCGCATCTCCGGATAGGGAAATCCGGCAGAGGGGTCCGGATTCCATTACTGTCTCTACCTTGGCGGTCAAATGAAGATTCTGGTGCTTTCCCCGGGTTATCACTGTCGGGCTTTCCCGCATATCCAGGTATTGCCGTACCGCTGTAAGCTTAGAAGGTATAAGCTCTGATCCGTCATGTGCAATGATCCAGGCATCCAGGGACCAGCTGTCAAAAAGAGGCATAACCAGGCCTCTGGGGTCTACCAGGGGCATCTCTGAAAAATCCGGTACACCCAGGGCCACCCAGTCCCTGTGAGTGAGGTTTATATGGGTAAGTGAAAAGGCCCGGGGTATAAAAGATTCCTTGCCCGGGTCAAACTGCTGGTGCACCCAAAAGGGCCATATCCAGTCCATGTTGTGTTGAATGGCCTGGCTGTTTATCAACCCCCGTGCATGAAGTACTGCTCCGGCACGCAAGTTCTCAGTGGGGGCAACTACATCCGACGGTTGGGCAAAGCTGCGGAACCTTGCCAAAAGGACGATGGGGTCTATAAAACCCTGTGCCCTTGCCATCTGTCTGATTAAAAACCTCCATGGAAACCATTTAAGCCATACCATATTGTAATTATTAAGCAAGAATATGATAATGTTCAAGCAGATTTTCCAGCAAACGGCTGGCACCATCTTTTTTGAGTCATTTTTACTTCTTTTTATTTTTTAAACCCGGATTGTGCAGCAGCCAACTACTGCGGCTTGAAAAACCTTGCTGTCCTGACTTGTCGGGATTCTGCAATTTTGCTGCTCAACATATTCATGAATATACCTGCGGTTCAAAACTGCTACAACTTTCCGTTTTGCTTGGTTTTTTTCAACCTTCGCTACGATGTTTGCTGCACAATCCGGGTTGAAAATTCAAATACATTATACACCCCATTTACATGCCTTTGATTCTATACTTTAATGTGAGACAAGAAATGTAACAAATTATCTTGGCTTGATTTTTCATAATTGAGAAAGGGGAAGCCGGACTTAATTTTTTGATTAAATTTTCTAAAATGTATTCTGACCGATGACGGAGGTAAGCTATGGCAAATCCGATGGACTTACTTCAAAGGGGGGACGCACTTCTCCTAGTAGACGTACAAAAGGATTTTTGTCCCGGAGGAGCACTGGCCATAGAGGAAGGAGACAAGATCGTACCGTTTCTTAATTCCTGGATCAAGGCGGCCCAGGGGAAAGAAGTTCCGGTGTACGCATCCCGTGACTGGCATCCGGTTTACCACATAAGCTTTATGGAAAGAGGAGGCAAATGGCCTCCCCACTGCATTCAGGATACGGAAGGAGCTCAATTTCACCAGAATCTAAGGCTTCCCGAAGATGTAATAAAGGTTACCAAAGGAGTGCGCTTCGACCAGGACCAGAATTCCGCCTTTGATCAGACAGGCCTTGCCGTTCAATTTGAGCACGACGGGATAAGCCGGCTATGGGTCGGCGGGCTTGCCCTGGATGTTTGTGTGCTGGATTCTGTTTTGGATGCCAGGAAGGCCGGGCTGGAAGTGTTTCTGATCCAGGAAGCTACCAGGCCGGTTACCAGGGATGAGGGCACAAAGGCCATCTCAAACATGCAACAGGCCGGGGTGAAGATAGTATCTGGAAAACCCTGAACCTTTTTCTGATTATCAATTGAATGAACCGGAAAGGAGATCGATCCCATGTACTCATCCATATTGATGCTTTTTCTGGTACTTGCCATTTTTTTGATATTTATGGGCCTTCAAAGGAAAAGCAGGTCCAAGATAATACTCGGATTGACAGTAGGCATCGGTATAGGGGTGTTTTTCTGGTTTATGAATTTCTGGGGAGAGTTTTTGTGGTTCGAATCCCTGGGTTATTCCGGAAGATTTTGGAAGGTGGCCTTAGCAAAGGCAGGATTTACCATATGCGGTGCACTTTTTGGCCTTTTTTTAGTACACCTTTTTACCATTTCCATACCCAGAGAGAAGGTTTTTACAAGGATAATTTCCTGGCTGATTGGTTTGTTTGTGGGCGGCAATTGGGGTTTTGCCCACTGGGATACCATTCTGCAATATGTTAACAGTGTGGCCACGGATTTAATGGATCCCATACTGGGCAGGGATACCGGATTTTATATGTTTTCGCTCCCTTTTTACGATGCCCTGTATTCCCTTGTTCTGGCCCTTGCAGCAATAGGATTGATAACCATGCTTGTAGCCATGTTCAGCAGGTACAGGGATGGTCAGGTGGATTTTGTTTATCCACCGGTCGGCGAGGGGCATACAGTAAGGCAATACCGGTCCCTGTATATCACGGCGGCGGTGCTGATGTTTGTGCTGGCATGGGGCAAATTTTTGGACCGCTATCATCTCATGTACTCTTCCTGGGGTGCAGTTACAGGTGCCGGGTGGACCGATGTACATATAAGGCTGCCTGCATATAACATTGTTGTTGTAATTACAGCAGCCCTAGGAGCCTTCCTTCTCTTAAGGCCCCTCCAGAACCGGGTGAAAAATTTTCTTCAGAGGTTCCGCATAACCTGGGAAGTTCCGGGATTGTTTCTCCTGGGCATGGTAGCCTTGGTTACTATGGGAATCTGGTTCCTGGGCCTGGTAATTTTTCCGGGGGTTTTCCAGTGGGTAAGCGTGGAGCCCAATGAAATTACCTATGAAAAGCCTTATATTTCCCACAACATACGTTTTACCCGTCACGGCTTCGGGCTTCATAAAATAGAGGAAAGGGAGTTCCCGGCATCCGGAAATCTAACCCAAGAGATGATCCGGATGAATGAGAACCTTTTCTCCAATATCCGGCTCTGGGACTGGAGGGCCCTGGATGCAGTGTATAAACAGTTCCAGGAAATTCGCCTTTACTATGAGTTTCCGGACGTGGACGTGGACAGATACAATATACAGGATGCCTACAGGCAGGTCATGGTATCTGCCAGGGAAATGGAGGTGAAAAATCTGCCGGAACAGAGCCAGACATTTGTAAATAAGAGGTTTAAGTACACTCACGGTTACGGAATAACCTTGAACACGGTCAGCGAATTTACCCCTGAAGGCCTGCCGAATCTCCTGGTCAAGGACATACCTCCCAAGAGCGAATTCCCTGAACTAAAGGTAAAGGTACCCCAAATTTACTACGGTGAGCTCACCAGGACACATGTGGTGGTCAATGCCGAGGAAAAAGAAATTGATTATCCCCGGGGCGAGAAGAACGTGTATATCCGCTACCCGGGCAAGGGAGGGGTACAGCTTTCCAATCTGTGGAGAAAGTTCCTGTTTGGCTGGAAGTTCGACGGGACAAAGTTTTTTCTATCCAGTTATCCAACTCCCCGTAGCCGTATAATGTTTCGCCGCCAGATAGAGGAAAGGATTGAAGAGATTGCCCCCTTTCTCATGTTTGATGATGACCCCTACATTGTGCTGGCCGAGGGCAGGTTATACTGGATAATAGACGGCTACACCACCTCCAGTAATTATCCCTACAGCGAGCCATTTATATCTGAGAGAATAATGGAAAGAAAGAGTGGCCTGAGCGTACGGCCCGGAATAACCGGAGCAGGCGGGTCCTTTCACCGTATAAATTATATCCGAAATTCGGTCAAGGTAGCAGTGGACGCATTCAACGGATCTGTGGATTTTTATATATTCGATCCCGAGGACCCAATCCTTCAGGTCTGGGACAATGTTTTTCCCGGGCTTTTCAAGGCAAGGGAGGAGATGCCGGGAAAGCTTTCTTCCCATGTGAGGTATCCTGCGGACATGCTTCTGATTCAAGGCCTGGTGTATGCAAAATATCACATGGGTGATCCGGCGGTCTTTTACAACCAGGAAGACCTTTGGGTCAGGGCCACGGAAAAGTACTACAACGAGGTGAAGGACGTTGAGCCCTATTATATAATGTGGGAGCCCCCGGGCAAGGATGAACTGGAGTTTGTGCTTATTCTTCCCTTTACCCCCAAAAACAGGCAGGTGCTTATCGGTTGGATTGCAGGTATGTGCGACGAGGAAAACTACGGTAGATTCCTGGCCTATAAATTCCCCAAGGAAAAAAGGGTGCTGGGGACACAGCAGGTGGAGACCAAGATAGACCAGGACCGGTTTCTCTCCGGGCAGTTGACCCTTTGGGACCAGAGAGGTTCCAATGTTATAAGGGGAAATGTGCTGGCAATACCCATAGAGAAAACCCTGCTCTACGTGGAACCCATATACCTGCGGGCGGAGACCGCAGCTTATCCGGAATTAAGGCTCGTGGTGGTTATGCACGGAGACAATCTCAGTTATGGGGAGAGCTTTGACGAGGCACTAAAAGGTTTGTTTAAGGAAGGCAAAGGCAAGATTGCACCTGCCGAAGAACCTGTGGCCGAAAAGGACGTCTCACTTGAGTCATTGATCAGGGATGCAAACAAGGCCTTCGAGGAATACCTGGAACTCATGGGAAAAAAACGGTTTGAGGAATCCTCCAGGGCACTTGAAAGACTGGAAAAAATTCTTCATGGTCTCAAGGGGCGCTTGGGTTTATCAAAAACGGATCAAGAATAGATAGCGGGTCATGTCCGGATAAAAAGACAGATACCCCGGGAAATAAATACTGTCATTTTGCTGAAATCCCCTGAAGAAACAATTCTGGTGTCTCTATCTTAAACCCAGATTGTGCAGTAGTCGGCTACTGCATGATCCCGGTAAAACCCTTTTAGCGGCCTGCCTTGAAATTTTTTCAAACTCTCTCCAGATGCCCCGGAGGACCAGGGGTATTGAAAAAATGGTATTTTCCATTTATAACCCCGAAGGGGATATATTTATATCTGCCCGGTAATTTATTTCAGCAAAAAACAAGCAATAATTCGGAGGGTTTTGGATGAACGATGAGATGGAAAATCCATTCCCCAAGTCCGTATCCGTTACCGAGAAATGCAAAAGGCTTTTAGAGGTGGTTTGTCAGGAGGATACGCTGGGGATACTCATGGATGCAGATCCGGATGCAATGGCCAGTGCCCTTGCCCTGAAAAGATTTTTTTGGAGAAAGGTAAAAAAGGTTAAAACATACCACGTAAACACCATAAAAAGGGCGGATAATCTGTCTTTTATCCAGTTGCTGAACTTGGACCAGCATCACATAAGGTACCTTGATTCGAAAGAGATAACCAAATGGGCACTGGTGGACTCCCAGCCCCACCATAACGAGCAGTTTAAGAAGTACAAGTTTGACATCATCATTGACCACCATCCCTTGGGCCCATTGACCACAGCCAGGTTTGTGGATGTAAAGGAAGAATACGGGGCCACTGCTACCATGCTCACGGAATATCTGAAGGCAGCCAAGATCAGGCCTTCTCCCAGGGTAGCTACGGCACTCTTCTACGGGATCAAGACAGATACGGACAATTTTGTGAGGGATTCCGTGCCCAATGATATTATTGCATTCAAGTATCTATACCGGTATGTCAATATGAACACAGTCAAAAAGATCGAGTCGTCCGAAATGACCCGGAAGACTGTCTCCAGATTCAAGACCGCCATGGAAAACCTTACACTGCTAAAGGATACCGCCTTTATCCATATGGGGAAGGCGGAGGAGGCGGATGACCTGGTAATTATTGCCGATTTCTTTATGCGGATGGCAGAGATCACCTGGAGTATAGTATCCGGAGTTTACGGTCGCAAGCTGATAGTTATTATACGGAATGCCGGGTTCCGGCGAGACGCCGGCAAAACGGCCCAAGATATGTTCGGGGATTGGGGTTCGGTAGGAGGGCACAGGAACGCCGCCAGGGCCGAAATTCCGCTGAAGAATATTAATAAAACGGCCAGAGAGGACTCGGATATCAGGAAATTTGTAATAAGCAGAATAAAGAAAGGCCCCGGTAACGGCAAGTTGTAACAAGTTTTAAACATCCGGTTATTGGCCAGACTTCCCGTAAATCTCCTTAACCTTTGCACGGTCTGGATTCCTGTCATCAAGAAGGGGAAGGGAGTCCACCAATTCCACGTATTGTGGTTTCTTGTATCTTGCTATACGTTGGCCCACAAAATCGATCAATTCCGATGCATCCAGGGCCTCTCCCTCTTTTAACTGGCATACGGCCTTTATTCCTTCCTTCCATTTGGGATCCGGAACACCGATAACCACGGTTCTTTCTACCGCAGGGTGTTGAAGTATGACCTTTTCCACCTCCAAGGGATATACATTTTCTCCCCCGGGCTTTATGAGTTCTTTTTCCGACTTTCTTCCCGCATACCAGAGAAAACCCATCTCATCAAAACGGCCAATATCCCCGGTGTGGTGCCAGCCTCCTCGAAAGGTATACTCCGTATCCGCGGGAAGATTCCAATACCCCTGAAAAACGGTGGGGCCCCTAACTACTATTTCTCCGGTATTTCCGGTTTCCACTTCCCGGTCGTAGTCATCAAAGATCCTGATATCGGTGAGCGGCAAGGGCCTTCCCGCAGAACCTGGTCTCTCGGAATAGGGACACACTGTTACCAGGGCAGTGACCTCCGTCTGGCCGTAGACCGAGAAAAAATCGCCACCGGCAATTTCCTGGTATCTTTCAATGGTCTGGGGGTTGTCAAGACCTGCCACCGCCCTCAATGAATGAATGACCTTTCCGGTTTTTTCCTGCTGGTCCAGGATGGAACCCAGAATCGGAGCAAAATCAAACATGAAGCTCACACCCCTTTCATTTATAATATCCAGGGCCTGTTGGGCGTCGAACTTGCTCATATTTATGTTCAGTGCCCCGGCGTGAAAGGTGCTGAAGGCCGAAGAGATACCCCCGACGTGAAAAAGGGGAAGGACATTAAGATGAACGTCTTCCTTATACAGTCTGAATGCGTAGCAAAACTGGGTGGTGACGGAAACTATGTTTCCATGGCTTAATAGAGCACCACGGGGCTTCCCGCCTACCGCTGCGGTGTGTATCATAATAATTCTGTCCCTGGATGATATCTCTCCAGGCTGGAAATCGCCATCGTTTTCAAGAAGCTGGTTAAAATCATCCAGTTCGCGGTTGTCTCCGTTGAGGCTGAAAAACCTCTGTACGTGTTTCAAGGAGGCTTGATTTTCCTGTATTAATTCCTGAAAATCCGAATCGGCAAATATAAGTCTTGGGGAACCGTCCTCAAGGTTGGCTTTGATTTCTTCACCGGACAGTCTCCAGTTTATGGGTACAACAATAGCCCCGAGTGCCGAGGAGGCACCGTAAACCAGAAAGTACTCCAGGCTGTTTTTCCCTATTATTCCTATACGATGGCCTTTTTTTACTCCCGCGTCCTGGAGCCCCTTGGCGAGCCGGTCTACAAGGTCCTTGAACTCTCCGAATGTACACTCTCTTCCGTCCGAAACCTCTATCCATGCCTTCCTGTTTTTAAAGCATCTTGCATTGCGAAGTATAACGTTGTAAACGTTAAAGTCATAAAGGTCCATACAATCTCCTTTTTCACGCTATCGACTACTAATCATTTTGTTCGGTCTCTTTTTGAGATATAAACCTTACCAGGTCTGCCTTTTCCTTAATGTTTTCAAGGTAGGCATATAGCTTTTCCCTAACCTTGTTTTGAATAAGGCTTCTCTCGATCTGCGGCCTTGCCTTTTCGAATAAAATTGTCATCTCGGTTAACCTGTCGGTGCACTTGATCAAATGATATCCGTATTTGGTCAGTAAAATTTCGCTAACCTCGCCCGAGTCCAGGGAAAAGGCGGTTTTTTCAAGGTTTATATCTAAATTCCCCTTTTTGATATAGCCTAGGTTTCCTCCCTTTTTCTTGCTTGGGCAGTCGGAATATTGTTTTGCCAGTTCACCGAAATTTTCACCGGCGATAGCCTTTTCTCTGATCGCCTTTAATTTTTTAAGGGCTTCTTCCTTTTCCGCATCCGTTGCATCAGGTTTGACTGCTATCAGTATTTGACTTATTTTTACCTGTTCGGGCCTGTAAAAGTCATCCAGGTGGTTTTCGTAAAACCTCTTTAATTCATCCTCGGGTATGGCCGTATTTTCCACGAATTTATCCCTGATTAGCTGTTTAATGGCTATTTCCCTTTTGATCTTGTCTCTCAATTTTTCCCTGGTAAGCTCTCTTTTCTCTAAGGTTTCCATAAATTCCAGTTCCGTTGAATATTGTTTCCTTAAATGCTCCAGGTTTTTGTCCACATCTTCCTTTTTTACCTTGATGTCCTGCTTACTGCATTCCTGGTATAAAAGTTCTCGGTTTATGAGGTCTTCAAGGACCTTTTGCTCCATCTCGTCGTATTTTGCAGAGCCGATAGGTTTTCCTGCGAGCATTAATTTTACCTGGATGATCCTCATTTCCCTGTCAAGCTCTTGCTTGGTTATTGCCTTTCCATTAACCACAGCCGCTTTTTTCTCAGATGGATTTTCCCCGGCCCATAAAAGGGAGCACATGAGAAAAATAGGTAAAAGGCACAAAACCAGTATGCTCCGGCTTTTACTAATCATCTTCATTTGGTTTCTCCTTTGATTGATTTTTCTACCCGATGGTTTGATTGTGGAAGTTTCAGTATAAATCCTATAAGGAAATGAAGGTCTTATGTCAAACGTTAATTTTTTATCCCAGATTGTGCAGTAGTTGGCTACTGCACAATCTGGGTTTATCGCAGGGATCAACCGGGGATGGCTGGTGCTTAATGTTTGCTGAGGCACCTGGAGGGCGTGAGCAATGCATAAAAAAAATTTAGGGCCAGCCGGACTCATATAAAGAGACCTGCATAACTCGTATTCCTTAAAGATGATGGTGCTTTTCTTCTGTTCCAAGGCTCCCGGGCTGGCCTTTTCGTGACTTACCTATGAGGGAACCCTCCAAAGGCGGATAAAACCTGCCCCCGCCCCATTCCCCTCGCTGCGCTCAGGGCTGGGGCTTCCCTCATAGGGAAGCCACGAAAAGACAGCGCCCTCCCGCCGGTCACATCCGAAAAGCGCCATCATCTTTTTTTGGATGACAAAAAATGTCATGTTTTGCAAAGATCTCATCAAGCAACCGGAAAGCAAATACAATCCCAGTAAAGAAAGAAAAAGTCCGGCACGCCCGGGATTCTAGTGTTTGAAGGCCCTCTGCCCGGTGAATACCATTGTAACAGGGGGTTTGGCCTCGTTGCAGGCTTCAATGGACTCGAAGTCCCTTAGGGAGCCTCCGGGCTGGACTATGGCCCTTATTCCCTCATTGATGGCTACATCCACACCGTCCCTGAAGGGGAAGAATGCATCGGATACCATGGTTGCCCCTGTTAGGTTCCCGTGTGCATTACGGGTTTCCTCGTCTATTCGCGCTTTAAGGGATGGGTCTCTTTGTTTCTCCATTGTTTCCCTTTCCAGTTGTTTATATGGGATGCCGTGTTTTTTGAAACATAGGGCGTCGGCATATTTCGTATAGGCCTTGTATACCGCTATTTCCGCAACTCCTACCCGGTCCTGTTCCCCTGTTCCGATTCCTACGGTTACACCGTCCTTTACATAAATGACAGAGTTTGAGGTTATACCTTGCTCTACCTGCCACCCGAAGAGCATGTCCGCATACTCTTCCTCTGTAGGGTTTCTGGAGATGGTATATTGTTTTCCCTTAAAACTGGCGGAGGCAAGGGTGAAGTCCGCGGGTTTTTTTATGTTATTAACAGGGGATTGTTGCAGTATTACGCCGCCGTCCATGAGGCTCTTGAATTCTACGAATCTTTTATCGGTATATTCTTCAAGCCTTTCAATATTTTCTATTTTTATGATTCGAAGGTTCTCCCTTTTTCCAAGGGTGGATATGGCCTCGCTCTCGAAATCGGGCGCTGCCACTACCTCCAGGTAGTTTTCGCTTATCAGGCCGGCGGTTTGTTTGTCTATGGGCCTGTTAAATACCGCACAGCCTCCGAATGCCGCTATCCTGTCCGCCATGTTAGCCCTTTCATAGGCCTCGCCGATATCGGAGCCATAGGCTACGCCGCAGGGATTGTTGTGCTTGACGATTACCGCCGCGGGATTCAGTGTAAGGTATTTCAATACATTCAAGGCATTGTCCATATCCGTGAGGTTGGTTTTTCCAGGATGTTTGCCGCTCTGTATCATTTGTTCCTCTGATATAGCGGAAACCAGACCCTTTCCCGGCTCTATAAAACGACATTCCCCAAGGACCAGGTTTCCGTTCGTCAGCTCGTATAAAGCGGCTTCCTGGCCCGGATTCTCCCCGTACCTGAGTCCCTTTTTTATCAACTCCCCGGTAGCTTGATCTGCTATCTTCCAGGTTCTTTTTCTGTAAACCAGTTTCTGATCCCCGAAACTTATGGTAACCTCGGGTGGAAAATGGTCGTCCATCACTGTTCTGTACATTTTTTTAAGATCTTCCGACATTTAACACTCCTTTCTTGTCATCTGTTGGTACTGGCAGCTGTTCTCTGTTACATCACTTCTTTAGCTCTGAAACCATTTATTGGGCGGCAGGAAAGGCCAACCTTTTAACCCGGATTGTGCAGCAGCCAACTGCTGCGGCCTGAAAAACCTTGCTGCAACGCTCTTTTCGCAATTTTGATCCTCAACACATTTATGAATATGCCTGTGGTTCAAAATTGCTCCCAATTCGCGTTTCGTTTGGGTTTTCAACCCTCGCTACGTTTTCTACTGCACAATCCGGGTTTAAAGCCTGCTTCTATGTTGATTGTTTAGAGAGCCTAATATTGATCCTGGGGATTTATTGCTTGCGCTTCTCGATATACGCGTATGCATTGTGGTTGTGGATGGATTCAAAATTTTCCGATTCCACCGCAAACCATGTTATATTTGGGTCATTATCAAGGTTAACTGCTATGTCCCTGACTATATCCTCAACGAATTTGGCGTTATTGTAGGCCTTTTCGGTTACGTATTTTTCGTCCTCCCTTTTCAACACGGAATATATATCGCAAGAGGCATTGCCCTCCACCAGCTTTATCAGGTCCTCTATCCATATAAATTTTTTGAACCTTGCCTGAAGCCTGACCTCTCCCCTCTGGTTGTGGGCGCTGAATTCGCTTATCTCCTTTGAGCAGGGGCAGAGTGTGGTAATTGGTACATTCAGCAATATCACCAGGTCTTTTCCCTGGTTGTTCAGGCTGCCTTTAAAGGTGCACTGGTACTCCATTAGTCCCTGGCTTCGGGTAACGGGGGCCGATTTCATTATAAAATAAGGGAAAGATATCTCTATATGGGCGCTTTCCGCATTCAGACGTTCCTTCATTGTGGAAAGTATATCGGAAAAATTCTGTATGGAAATCCTCCTGTTATGTTCATTGAGGATCTCAACCAGCCGACTCATGTGTGTTCCCTTGTAATCCCTGGGAAGGTTTACATACATGTTGATCAGGGCCACGGTTTGCTGGGTCTTTATTTCCTTGTCCAATACGGTTATGGGGTACCTGACATCCTTTACCCCTACCTTGTCTATGTCAATATTTCTGTGATCTCTCTGGTTTTGTATGTCTATCATGGTATTTCTGGTATGCTGTTTCTGATGGAATAGATATTATCTTATCCATTTAAAGTCAACAAAAAGATGAATTCAACAGGAGAACTTGTATCCGAGGTTGAGATAATTTACTTGATTTTAAAGGCCTAAACAGATATTAAAATAAGGGAATTCGGGGCGTGGCGCAGTCTGGAAGCGCACCTGCTTTGGGAGCAGGGGGTCGGAGGTTCAAATCCTCTCGCCCCGACCAAAAGGCTGTCAGCTATCCAGGCCAAAGCCAAGGGAACGTAAGGATTTCATTTTGCGTATTTTTCGGATTAATCTGCTTAAAGGATGCCAAACCCGGAGCAGTTGATGGAAAGTGTTCTGCTGTTAAATATAACCTATGAGCCCCTCAAGGTTATCAACTGGAAAAAGGCGGTCACCATGCTCACGCTGGGAAAGGTGGAAGTCTTAGAGGAATACGGAAAAGAGATTCACTCAGTAAGCTTCTCTATTAAGCTCCCCTCGGTGGTGAGGCTTTTGAGGTTTGTCAGAAGGCCGAAGGCCCCAATAAAATTTAGCAGGCAGAACATATTCTTCAGGGACCAATACAGATGTCAGTATTGCGGCAAGAGGTATCCCTCCTCGGAGCTTACCTGGGACCACGTGTTGCCAAAGGCGAGGGGAGGCAAAACGGAGTGGGAAAATCTTGTCACCTGCTGCGTTGATTGCAACAGAAAAAAGGGCGGGAGGGTGCCCTCGGAGGCCTCCATGGCCTTGGTCAAAAAACCCACAAAGCCCACCTGGCTGCCGGTGCTAAAAATTACCCTGCATTTCAGCCGCATGCCTCTTTCCTGGAGGGATTATATTTACTGGAATGTAGAGCTGGAGGAATAGCAAAGCCATTCCCTTAG
>CAZZPR010000061.1:0-18866 GCA_964655655.1 uncultured Desulfobacteraceae bacterium
TCCTACTACATCTTATTCCTCACGTCAAGTTACTTTTTTTCCTATGACCGTCCCCTTTTCATATAAAGGATTGTAGTTGGTAATATTTAGAGGCCTGCTCCTTGACTTTGTACGTTTCAGGCCCTACCATAATCCGCAGTAATGTTATGGGCAGGGAAAATATTTGACAAAAGGATGGGTCTTTTTTCACTTGTTAACGGAAGTTTTTAATATGTGGAGCTTGGGTACTAAAATAAAAATTAAAGAAATAAACCCCGAACAAACCAAAAACGGATCCAACTTATTTCAGAGCAGTTTTTGGGCAAAATTCAAGGAAAGCAGGGGCTATGATACCCAGGCATTTAACATTGATTATAATGGAAAGAATGAATCCATCATAATGGTCCTTAGGCCTTGTGCCGCGGATGCCTTGTTCGGATATTTACCTTATGGACCCGATATTTCCGTACCCCAGGATCAGCAGGGCAGGTTTCTTGAATTTGTCTCTGAAGGTCTACGTGAATATCTTCCCTATGAATGCCGTTTTATTCGCTATGATTTGCCCTGGCAAAGCCCCTATGTCTTTCGGGATAATAGAAAAGAAGGGTATGCGGGTGTACCCGAGCCGCGGATTCGGGAGCTTCGCATGAATTTTGGAACCAGGAACTGGAACCTTCGCAAGTCTCCCACGGACATGCAGCCCTCGGACACAGTTGTGCTCGATCTTTTCAAATCAACTCCCCGAATCCTCCAGGATATGCACCAAAAGACAAGATACTGCATAAGAAATGCCTTTCGCCGGGGCGTGCTTGTTGAAAGAAAGGGCCCGGAATCACTACCCCTTTGGCACAGAATTTACCTGGACATGGCGGAGAGAAAAGGGCTTGTCTGCGAAGATCTGGACTACTTCCGCGAGATGTTTGATACAGCACGGCATTGCAAGCCGGAGGTAATGCTTTATATGGCCACCCGAAACGGAAAATCCCTGGCAGGGAGCATAATCGCACACCAGGGGTCAACAGCCTATTACCTGTTTAGTGCTGCCTCTCTGTATGGCCGGAAATTAACGGCCTCTTATGCCGTCTTATGGAAGGCCATTATGACGGCCAAGTTACGTGGGGACCGCTGGTTCGATTTTTTCGGTATCCCGCCCACCGACGATCCGAGCCACCCCATGTACGGCCTGTATAAGTTCAAAACGAGATTCGGCGGCATCACCCTTCATTTGAGAGGGTGCTGGGATTATCCACTGGACGATGATCTTTATCACTCACTGGCACTCTCATCAGCTATTTTCAATCCCGCCTACCGGTATCAATAATGACTGTTCTAAAAATACAAACAGGTTACCGAGTATGCAAAAGCTTCAAAGGGCTTAAGGGGAAAATGTGCATGTGCTTTTGTCCCGTGGCAGCCGGAAAAACCGGTGGTGTTAAACCCAGATTGTGCAGTAGCCAACTACTGCGGCCTGAAAAACCTTGCTGCAACGCTCTTTTCGCAATCTTGACCCTCAACATATTTATGAATATGCCTGCTGCTCCAAATTCGCGTTTCGCTTGGGTTTTTCAACCCTCGCTACGATGCCTACTGCGTAATCTGGGTTAAAAAGTGCCCTGTTTTTCTGGTTTCCTTCACTTAAACATGGTACGGATTTAAGTATTTTTACTCTTTTGCAAACTTTAAAGGAGGTTTCAATGCGCTACGAAAACATATCCTTGGAGGTAGAAAATGGTATAGGTTATCTTACTCTAAACCGTCCGGAAAACGCAAATTCGATTAATGTGGGAATGGCCAAGGATCTTATGCACGCGATGCTGGAGTGCGAACAAAACCCCGGCCTTAGGAGCATTCTGATAACCGGCGCAGGAAAATTGTTTTGTGCAGGAGGAGATTTAAAGAGTTTTTGGGCTCAAGGAGGAGATGGTCTGCCGGTCAAACTAAGAGAGGCCACATCATATCTGCATCCTGCCGTATTAAGCATGACCAAAATTGGAGTGCCTTTAGTTGCAGCGGTACATGGCAGTGCCGCAGGTGCCGGTTTAAGCCTGGTCTGCGCCTCTGATATTGTGTTGTGCGCGGATTCCGCCCGTTTCACTCTTGCCTATACCCGTGCAGGATTGAGTCCGGATGCAGGCGCCACCTATTTCCTTCCACGCCTCATAGGACGCAGGCGCGCCCTTGACCTTGCTTTTAACAATCGGGTGATCAGTGCCCAAGAGGCATTGAAATGGGGTATTGTTACCTACGTAGTTCCTGAAAGGGAATTGTTCTACGAGGCGAAAAAGATTGCTTCCCGGCTGGCAGCAGGTGCTACAAGGGCCTTTGGAGCGACTAAAAGGCTGTTAAATAAATCTTACGACGAAAGCCTGGAGTCTCAGTTGGAAAATGAGTCTTTGATGATTTCAGAAACGGGCGGAACCACGGATGCACGTGAGGGTATCGGTGCTTTTTTGGCCAAAAAGACACCTGTTTTCAAAGGAGAATAAAAAATCAGCTGATTACTGCAGGTATAAAGGTTTTGTATGCTGGATGTAATAAATACGATTATTCCGATCTTCGTGGTAATTCTTTTGGGATGGTTTCTGTGTCGCCGGAATCTGTTGCCCTTTCATATAGTCGGACCCCTCAACAAACTGGTTTACTACATGGCAATACCGGCCCTGCTCTTCCGGACAGTGGCCACTAAATCTATTCTGGCCAGTTTCGACAACCTTATGCTCGCAGGCACCCTGGTACCGGTTCTTGTGGTATTTTTTATGGCGGTATACCTGGGCAGAATTCTATCGGTTCCAAAAGAGGACCGGGGTACCTTTATGCAGAGCTCGTTCCACGGCAATGTGGGCTATATTGCCCTGGCAGTGAGCTACTACCTGCTGGACCAGGAAGGTTTTACCCAGACCACCATTCTTGCAGGGTTTCTTATTTTGCTGCAAAATTTTCTATCGATTGTAGGTCTTCAGGTAGTCTCGCACGGAGGAGCTTCTTTGGGGAACAGCCTGGTTGTTCTAAAAAAAATCGTAAAAAACCCGGTTATTATCTCCATACTGGCCGGAATTTCTTATTCCCTGCTGCGTATTCCCATGCCTATGCCCTTGGACCGGGTGCTGGAAATCATAAGCAGTATAGCCATGCCTTTGGCCCTGCTCATCATTGGGGCCTCCCTTTCCTTCGGCCTTCTTCGTGAGCATTTGCGGTCTGCAATCGGAGCGGGATTTCTAAAGCTGGGTGTGCTCCCCTTTTTAGGGGTATCGATCTTTTTCGCCTTCGGGCTCGAAGGCAAGGATTTTATGCCGGGCCTCATCCTCCTTGCAACCCCTACAGCAACGGTTACCTATATTATGGCGGGTGAACTGGACGGCTCAACGGATTTGGCAACAGCAACTGTTTCTATGAACACAATTATTTCAGCGTTCACCTATATTATCTGGTTGGGGATTTTTTTCAACGGAATATGAAGACAGCCGAAAAATGGATTTAATGGCAGGCAGGTCAATTGAATAAGAAAAAATATCTTATGATAAAAAGCCCGGCAAATATTAGTATGACCGGGTGCACGTCCTTTCTTCTCCCCGAAACTATTTTTAGTACCGTGTAGGATATGAATCCGAAGGATATACCCTCCGTAATGCTGAAACCGCAAAACGGCATAACGGTGATTGTGAGAAAAGCCGGTATAGCCTCGGTCATGTCGTCCCACTGTATCTTTTTTACGCAGCTCATCATCAATGCGCCGATGATTATGAGCACGGGCGCTATAACCGGACGCACCACCGCCCCTCCTGCGGTCACGTGTCCTTCCCCTATCATTGAAACAAAAGGCTTGAAGAAAAGGGCGGCCAGCATGAGAAATCCGGTTACCATGTTTGCCAAACCAGTGCGTCCACCTTCGGCTACACCGGCCGCACTTTCGATATAACTCGTGACAGTGGAGGTTCCGAGCAAGGACCCGGTTACAGTTCCCGCTGCATCAGAAAAAAGTGCCTGCTTTGCCCTGGGCATCTTTCCCTCCTTTGAGAAACCGGCCTTCTCGGATATACCTATCAATGTGCCAACCGTGTCGAACAGGTCCAGAAAAAAGAAAACGAATATAAGCTCCAGGAATCCTATGCTGAAGGCACCTTTCAGGCTAAGTTTCATAAAGGTCGGACTCATGGAGGGGACACTTCCTACCGCGCCCTTGTAAGATAAAATTCCGGTAAGTACTCCTGCAACCGCTGTAACAAGCATGCCCAGGAAAACCGCGCCACGAATCTTACGAACCATAAGTACCGATGTGAAGGCCAATCCGAACAGCGAAAGGAGAACATAAGGGGATGACAGGTCCCCCATGGCCAGATATGTCGCCTTGTTGCTGACCGCTATTCCCGACCATTCAAAGCCTATAAGGGCTATCAAGAGGCCTATTCCCACTGCTATGGAGTTCTTGAGAGAAGCCGGAACCGAATATATGATTTTTTCTCTCAAGCCGAAGAAGGAAAATACAATAAAGATAACCCCTGATAGAAAAACCGCTGCAAGCCCTACCTGCCAGGCTTTTATAGCCGAGCCTTCTCCCAGCTTTGATAATATCAAGGGACACGCCACGAAAACAAAATAGACGTTCTGGCCCATTGCAGGCGCAAGTGCTATAGGATAGTTGGCCAGGAGGGCCATTATAAAACATGCAACCGCGCTGGAAACACACGTTGCCACCATTACGGCACCAAAATCCATGCCGCATTGGGAAAGTATAGTAGGCTGGACGAATATTATATAGGACATGGTCATAAATGTAGCGGTGCCTGCTATTGCCTCGGTCTTTATGGTGGTGCCGTTTTCTTTGAGCTTGAATAATCTTTCCAACATTTTAAGCCCTCTTTTTGATTGTTTTATTCTAAACCGGAGAGAGAAATTTTACCCCGGAGCCCTCTCTCTTAAAGGTTTCAATGACAGCAACAGCCCAAGCCCAAGCACGCTCATAAATACGCAGATCCAGAGGGCCAGGCTGTATTGAGCGGTGACATCAAAGATGTATCCCGCCAGAATAGGGCCGACTGAACCTCCGAATGTGCCGCTGAAAAAAACTATTCCGAACAAAAGACCGTGGGCACCTATACCGAAGAACTCTGCTACGATGGGGGAGACTGCCGTAAAGAACCCACCGTGTGCAATGCCGTAGATCACGGCAAAAAGGTAAAGCATCCATAGCTCTTCTGCGGTCTGCAGCCAGAGAAGACCTGCTGTGAGCAGGATAAAACACAGTATCATTGCCCTTTTACTGCCGATCCGGTCTATGGCGACCCCCACAATAAACCGGCCTATCATACTCACACCGCCGATTACTGAGAGCACGCTTGCAGCCTTGGTGGAGTAAATTCCTGTGTCCTGTGCATGGGGAACTATGTGAACTATGATAACCAAGAAGCAAAACATGACGGAAAAGGCGACCCCGCAGATGGTCCAGAATTGACCGGTGCGAAATGTCTCTCCGGGGGAAAGGCCTTCATCAGCCGAATAGTTTTTAAGTACAAGGGGTTCCTTTTCGTGGTATGTGAGCGGATCGAGTTGCCTCGGGGGGAACCTGAGTAATTGGGCGATGGATACGAGCAGCAATAGCCCCCCTATGCCCAGAATAAGGTATGAGGTCCGCCAGCCATAGTTTATTATGAGGATACTTGCCACAAGGGGAATGGTTAATTGTCCAGCGCCGGTACCGATTTTAACGATGCCTGTCATGATCCCCCTGTTTTTGGAAAACCATCGGGCCGTGGTGCTAAGGGTGATGACATCAAGGGCACTTAAGCCGATGCCGACGATGACCCCGTAGAAAAGATACAACTGCCAGACGGCATCAAGCCTGAACATTAGAAGATGCCCTAAACCGAAGAATATCCCGGTGACAGTCATCACTATCCTCGGTCCCATTTTGTCTATCAGGCCTCCGACAAAGATGCCGAAAAACCCCATCAGGAAAAATGCCGCTGAATAGGCCCCGGATACTGCTGCCCTTGACCAGCCGAACTCGGTGATCAGTGGATTTATAAATACACCGTAAGCCACATTGGTGCCGATACCAACAGCCTGGATTCCGAAACAAGCAGAGGCAATAAAATAACTATAGAAACTGCTGTTTTTTAATTCCGCCATAAATAAAAAGCCTGCAACATTTTTCCCTTAAACCCGGATTGTGCAGCAGTTGGCTGCTGCACAATCCGGGTTTAAGACTAAAAACTCCCGGGTAAACCCTGCTGATATTTCGAAGTCTGGCATCATACCCCATGCGGAAAAAAAATCCAATATAGATTCTCCCAAATATACAGGTTCCAGGTTCCAGGTTCCAGGTTCCAGGTTCACAGTTCAAGGTTAAAAAACATATTATCCCTTTTTAAAAAATATTCAGGTTCCCTCCCCCCGGCGAGAGTGCGGGTGTCTCTTATTTTTAAACGGAGAAGAACCCTTATCTATATTAGGCTTATGCTTCGAATAGAAGGCGGGCGATAGTCAAAAATATACTATGCGCACTCCGAGTGGTACGGACAGCATAGTCTGAGTTGTCCACGGCCGCAGTGGAGCACCTGGAAAGATCATGCAAAACCGGATACGTTTAAAAAAGAGATACCCGTGATTCTGCCTTTTCGGAAGCCGGGTAAGGGTTGGCAAGAAGGAAAGGAAATATCTGCCGGGCCTTGTCGAGATTTTGCTTGAAGGAAATGGGCACCCATTTTATAACATTATCCCGGGGTTGATTCTGGCTACTGATTTTTGGTTTATAGAGGGATTTGTAATTAAGGTATAATTTATTATTTTTCTTTACTTTTTATCAATTAATAATTAAAAAAAATTATCTCAAAAAAAGTCGGGACGTGGCTCAGTCTGGTAGAGCACAGCGTTCGGGACGCTGGGGTCGCTGGTTCAAATCCAGTCGTCCCGACCAGGGAAAATTTGGTGGTTCAGCCTCAGACATGGTTGAACCTTTTTTGTTGCTCGTTAACATCTTGGAAAACCGGCCATTTCCATCAATTTTCCGGTGGTTTCGCTTGAATAATAAAAGGAGAAGCAATTAATTTGTTTACCGTAACCTTAATCTATTTTTCTCATGCTTAAGTTAGAGGATCTTAGTATAAAAAGAGACCGTGGGGTGATACTGGAAGGGGTGAATCTTGAGGTAAAATCCGGAGAAATCTACGGTCTCTTAGGCCCGAACAGGGGAGGTAAAACTACCCTTGCCCAGGCCATAATGGGCTGTAACGGCTATAAACCTCATAGCGGCAGGATAATATTTGAAGAACGGGTAATAAACGAAATACCTATATGGGAAAGGGCAAGGCTTGGTATTACACTTGCCTGGCAGGAAGAGGCGAATTTTGAAGGTATATCCGTGGAAAAATACCTGTCACTGGGCATGAAAAATAAACACAGGGATAAGGCAGAAAAGGCACTAAAAACCCTTCTCTTGGACCCGGAAAAATATATGGACCGAAAGGTGGACCATGCACTCAGCGGCGGCGAGAGAAAACGCATAGAACTGGCCGCCGTACTTGCAATGCACCCCCGCCTGGCCATACTGGACGAACCGGATTCCGGAATTGACATATTGACCCTGGACAGCATCCTCGGCTTTATCCAAAATCTCAGAAAAAATGGTACTACGGTAATCCTTATAACCCACAGGTCGGACGTGGCCGGAATAGCTGACAGGGCCGCCTTGCTGGGAGAAGGACGCATGGTCAAGGAAGGAACCGCTCACGAGATAGTGCGGTATTTTGAGGAAAAGTGCCTTGTATGTCCCAAATTCAGGTAAAATCTTGAAGACCGGTGTAAAAGACTACTCAAATCTTATAAAGGCCATTACAAGAAAATCCATTATCACGGACAAACCGGAGGCGCGGAAGTTATGCCTAAAACGAGGATAAGCGTGGGCAGGGGCTCTACAGTCAGAACAGAATTTCTGCTCGTTAAAGGAAGAGTGGGAATGCTTGATGTGGAAAACCTCATCGAGGCGGAGGATGATGCTGTTGTAGAAATTTCAGCCAAGGTTCACGGCACCGGCAACGACAGTATAAGCATAAAAGACAGGGCAGTGCTCCGGGGAAAAGGCGCAAGGGGGTTGCTTAAATCCAGGATTGCAGGCAGAGACACGACAAACAGCGAGGTTATTAGCGAAATCGAGGCATCCGCCCCAAGAACCAGGGGGCACATGGACTGCGTTGAAATCGTTCAAGGAAATGCAAAGGCCAAAGCGGTTCCCACGGTAAATGTGCTCCACGAGGAGGCCCAGGTTACCCACGAGGCAGCCGTGGGCAGGATCGACCAGAAAGAAATCGAGACCCTTATGGCAAGAGGTCTGGATGAAGACGCAGCCGTAGATATTATTATCGGGGGGATGCTTCAGTAACCAGTATTATGGGCAGTACCGATGAAATAAAGTACAGGCCGATAGGTCTTATTCACTCCCCTTTTAGCCGGGCCGAGGGCACACCTATACAGCCCCCGGGAGCAAAAGGAAAGCGGGGCACGGTCGAGGTCTTTCCGCAATACATGGAGGGTCTAAGGGATATTGACGGCTTTTCACATCTCATTCTGCTGTATCACTTTCACTTGTCCCGAAAGCCCGGCCTTATAGCAAAACCTTTTCTGGACGATAAAGAACACGGAATCTTTGCCATAAGAGGAGTAAACAGGCCGAATCCAATCGGCCTATCGATTGTACACCTTATCGGGGTCAAAGAAAACATACTCCTTGTCCAGGACGTAGACGTTATTGACGGAACGCCTCTTCTGGATATCAAGCCTTATGTACCGGAATTTGACGCCAGGCAGGTAACCGGCATAGGATGGCTGGGGAAAAACGTAGAAGGAGTTCAGACCTCAAAAGACGATGGAAGGTTTTTAAACCACCTGGATACAAAGGAATAAAAAAACTCAAAATGGGCAGAAAAAAGCCTAAAATACGTGCACGTCAGTTGCCTTGAATGTCAAATATACCCTCATTCCCTTCTTAAGCTCCATGTCTGCAAAGGATCGCCTGGTAATCGCGGCTACCAGCGGCAAACCTATATCTACCGTAATCTTTATGATTGTACCTCCATCCAGTATTTCCTGGATAGGGCCTGTAAAGGAATTCCTTGCGCTCGACTCCAGCGGTTTAATGGACACGAGGATATTCTCGGGACGAACCGATGCATGAACAGGCCCTGTTTTGGATACTACGGATACAATCCGGGTGCTGTTTATGGATATGTATGAGAGTCCGTTTTCCGCAACCGCCTCACCCTTGAACAAATTCCCGATGCCAAGGAATTCCGCCACAAACCTGGAATTCGGCCTGCTGAATACCTCAGCGGGCCCGCCAACCTGCGCGATTTCCCCCTTTCTCATAATAGCCATCTGGTTTCCGAGCAGATAGGTCTCGTCAAAGCTGTGGGTTACATGCACAATGGTGATACGGGTAAGAGAATGGAGCTTGCGGAGTTCCTCGCGTAACTTGGTCTTTGTCTCGCTGTCCAGGGCACTCAGGGGTTCATCGAGCAAAAGGACTTCGGGCTCCACGATCAGGGCCCGGGCTATGGCAACCCTCTGCTTTTCACCGCCGCTCAAGGTACCGGGGTACCGGTGCATGAGCTGGAGTATGCCCAAAAGTTCCGCCAGTTCTTCGGCCTTTTTCCCTGCCGTGGACTTGGGTGCCTTTCTGGACTTGAGGCCGAATGTAATGTTTTTCTCCACTGTGAGGTGCGGAAACAGCATATAATCCTGATAAACCATGCCGATATGTCTGTCCCTGGGGGGAAGCCGGGTGATTTCCCTGTCCTTCAAAAATATTCGCCCTCTATCGGGCCGGTAGATGCCGGCGATAGTTTCCAGCAGTATTGTTTTTCCCGCACCGGTGGGCCCCAGCACCATAAAGTAGTCTCCCTCATCTATGTCAAGGGAAACATCCTTCAGAAAAAATTCGCCCAAGTCCTTGGATATGTGCTCGATCCTTATCAACTCCTAAAACCTCGTTTAAAAAACCTTTGCAAATCCACCGTACTTTTCAAAGATGAACAGCGAGACCATTGATATAATGATCAAAATGGTGGCGGCCGCTATTGCCAGGGGAAGATCACCGCATGACATGTTTAAATAGAGAGATATGGGCAGGGTCTCCGTCTTCATCCTGGTTGCCCCGGCAAGCATAAGTGCCGCCCCGAATTCTCCTATACCCTTGCACCAGGTGATAATTGATCCTGCCATCAGGCCATTTCTCGCCATGGGTAAAGTGACCCGCCAGAAGGCCTGGCCGTCGGTATCCCCGAGGGTCTGGGCAACATACTCATAGCGCGGATTGATTCCCTGAAAAGTGGATCTCATTATCCGGAACATAAAGGGTACGTTAACGAAGAACTGGGCCAGCACGATCCCCTGGGGAGTGAACACAAAGGCGATGCCAAAGTCGGCAAGCCCTTTTCCAAAAGATGTTGTTCCGAAAAAAATAAGCAGGGCCACCCCTGCTACCAGGGGAGGGAGTGCGAGTGGCATATCCAGCAGTGTATTCAGCAGGCTGCTTCCCGGAAACCGGTACCGGGCAAAGCCATATGCAGCCGGCACTGCTACTATGATGCACAGGAAGGTCGATATGATCGAGGTTATCAGGCTCATACGTATAGCGAACTGGATTTCCTTTGATGCAAGGCTCTTAACCAATGCCTGAGGTGTGGTGTGGGTGACCACGCACACCAGCAGCGACATGATAAACCCGGCAAGCACTACACCGAAGCAAAGGGTGGTGATTTTCAGCTTTGAAATTCTGATTTTTGTCAATGAAAAGGGCATCTCACTGTGTCCTATTCGTACTTGGCATTGGGATATGTAATAAAGCCATGTTTTTCGAAGATGGCCTTCCCTTCTTCAGAGGCACAGAAATCCACGAACTTCTTTGCAACGGCCTTGTTTTCGGAGAAAGTGGTAACCCCTATGGGGATAACCTTGATAAGATTTTTTTTCCTTGGTATTCCTATTACGTCTATTTTTTCCACGAACTTAACCGTATCCCACCAGTTGATGGCTGCATCGGCCTGCCCCATGACTATATAGATAATCAATTCATTCATGGTGGCGGTGGTATGGATGTCCTTTTTCCATACCGCTTCCTTGATCTTGTTTTTTTCGAATATCTTATTGCTGATTTTGCCGCAAGCAGCTACCTCGGGGTCTCCCAGCATTACCCTTACATCAGGATTGGTCAGGTCTTCCAGGCAGGTTACATGAGCGGGATTCCCTTTCGGTACGGTGATTACAGGGATATGGTATGCAACGGGACACCGGTATTCTATTAACCCCTTTTCAGCGGCGATATCAATGTACAGGGTGGCACCGGGCATATAGGCGTCCCCTCTTTTAGTAAGCTGCATCTGGCTCAGCAGGGCATTGGAGCCGGCATAATTATAATGGACCCCTGTTCCGAATTTCTCCTGAAAAACCCTGCCGATTTCATCCATGGGCTTTCTCATGCCTGCGCCGCTGTAAACCATAATGGATTCCGCCTGTTCCGAGGCCGGACACGGCAAAATTCCGGCCATTAAAATGAGACCGGCAAGGAAAAAAGCAATAGAAATGGACCTTCTCAACTGGACCTCCATTTTTGTTAAATTAATTTCCCTTTCTCTCGCAAGCAGTCCTTTCATGCAGGAAAAGCAAGGTAGTCTGGAAAGATGGAGTGGATAAGGATAAAAAAAGATGAAAAGGCCCAGAAAAAAGGCCTCCCAATCCTAGGAATATGTGGGAGCCTTTGCATAAAACCAAATTTTTCCAAAAACGCAAAAAATGCCTATTTTTGCAAGGGCCTAAAGAGATAATGGATTTCCTTCTCCTTTCCAAACACGGGAGGCACCCCCGTTTCCAGTGGTACCCTATCGGCCTGCCTCCATGGGTGTTTCCTTTAGGAAGGCATGCTCGGAGAGTTATATTCACTTTGGATTACCTATTATACCTAAGATAAGGTGTCAAGAATTTTTGTGATTTTTCACTCGATTTAACCCAGATTGTGCAGCAGAAAACGTAGCGAGGGTTGAAAAACCCAAGCGAGACTCGAATTTGGAGCAATTTTGAACCGCAGGCATATTCATAAATATGTTGAGGATCAAAATTGCGAAAAGAGCGTTGCAGCAAGGTTTTTCAGGCCGCTGTAGTTGGCTGCTGAACGATCTGGGTTTAAAAAGATAAGACAGGGGGATCTGGTGTGAATTATATGGCAGGTATCGGAAAATTTCCGACAATATGGCGAGAAAATAAATCGAAATTTTATATCAATACTGCTTATTGCATTAACTTAGAACATCAAAATGTTCCCTTAATTTCTTCTCCGCCAGAAACTCATCACCCTTTTTAACCGCCTCAAATATTCCTTGATGGGAATTTTTTATAACATCAAGTGCATTAGGTACAACAGCCAATGTCTCGATGATCCTCTTTTCCGTGTTTTTCTTTAAAAGCACTCCAATAATGTCATATAAAAAAACTAAAAAATCATTATGAGTGGCCAGTATCATGCCTTTATGGAAATCAAAATCAGTCTCCGAAAGAATTTTGCTCATCTCTGCATCTTCTGAAACCAACATCATTCGCTCAAGGGCTGTTTTAATATTTGCCAGCTCCTCTTGGGAGGCGCGTTTTGCGGCTAATCGAGCCGCCGCACATTCTATGATAACCCTAGCCTCTAAAATATTTTCGAAAATGGTAGGACGTAAATACATGGTTAATTCGGTAAATTCCGAAAGGGAATGAGCGTCCGGGGGTAAAACATATGTCCCTTTTCCAGGGTTTATGGACAAAAATCCAAGCATTTCAAGGGCACGAAAGGCCTCCCGCACACTGGCTCTGCTTACTCCAAGGCCGGCGGCAAGTTCTCTCTCCGGCTGCAGGCGATCGCCCGGTTTTATTTCTCTCTTCTTTGTGAGCTCCTTAAAATGTTCCAGAATATCCTCGAATACCCTCTTATGGGTTCTGGTTAATTGCATATCAGACCTGTTCTACTTTTTGCGAGGTCGTTATTATTGGCAATAATACAAAAAGAGATACCGACTCTCTCTACCGGCACTAATACCGGAATAAAATATATGGCCCCGTTTTCAAGAGGTCAAAAAGATCAGGTTTTACAGGAGTCTCACGTTGAAAAGCGAAAAAAATGCTAAAAAACTTGCCCTTTTATTGTGGGTAGGAGACACGCTTGCTTTTTGTTGATCATCCAACAGAATACGGTATCTTTTTCAAAATAGCCCTTTATAACTTCAACGCGGGATGATCAACATTTTCCCGGCAGTTTAGGAGTATAAAAATTTAATGCCCGTATGTCAAGAACAAATGCCGGGCTAAAGACCTCCCCGCTGAGAAAAAAGGCATTTCGGCACCCCTCCTTTTTAGAACTCTGCTACTTCTTTGAGCACTTAAGCAAACATGCCTTACCGCCGGCCGGGACTTACGCATAGAGGTTTGCGGGTTCCTTCTAATTAAATCAAGTAGTTATGCCTTTATTCCTCCTGGCAATTCTCCTTACTGCCTTTTTGATTTCGGTGTAGTCTTTCTCCAATTTGGTGTTTGAACCGGAAAATTCCCTGGATTCCTTCATTATTCGCGCAACCTCTTCACGGGAGACCTTATCGCCTTCTGCCATTACTATCTTGGCCAATGTTCTATAGGCGAGCACGAATGGTATGATGCAAAACATCCTTACCGACCTTTCTTCAACCGGCAGGATTTTTATATATTTAAGTGCGGAGTCCAGGTAGGGTGTAATAAAGTTAATCATGTCCCCCAATAATCTCCTCGTCTTCCCAGGGGAAAAGCTCTCTATCTTAAAGGTATCAATACGGTACCTTTCGGTTACAGTTATGGGTATATAGCACCAGCCCCTGTCAATATCTCTCCGGTAATCCTTAACTATATTGGTAAGCTGGAGGGCAAGGCCAAAAGGTACCTGAAAGCGCTCCAGTTCAGCCCTCCTCTTTCTCAGCCCCCCCTTTTGGCAAAAAATTCCAGTCAGCATCACGCCTACTATGCCTGCTACATAATAACAATATTCCTCCAGTTCCTTTAAATCCTTCATCTGAAAAATGCCGCTTTTGTTTATCAACTTGCGCATCTGGAAATCGGCCATTCCCTCAGAGCATTCTGATATCAAGGGATCGATTATTTCTCTGTGCTCAGGTAGTATATCGAAATAACACCTCAGAACAAGAGGGCCGTTTTCCACCAGTTCTCTTTCACAAGATTCCTCCTTCCATCTGGATCTAAGGTTCCCGTATAATTTTAACCGTTCCTCCAGGGGCTTGTCTCCCTTAAAGATATTCGAGAATTCCTTCAACTCTCCGGCCTTCTCCTCCTCCCCCTGAAAAATATTATCCTCAAAGGTATCTGCTATCCTGAAAAGAAGATAGCCCAGGAGAACGGACTTAAAGGTCTCACCCTCAAGTTCTCTGATGTTAAGGGCAAACGTCCTTGATACCCCCGGCAGTATTTTAAGGCAGTACTCCCAGTCACTGCTGCTAGCCTTTCGGGCCATGCTCCCTCCTTGGCAATATGATCAATACAACACCCTGTAGACTTCTACAGCCGAATGTATGCCCTTCAGGTTTACCTTGCCGGTCTTTTCGAAACCGGCCACCTCACGTGCCTTGGTGTAGGTTCTCTGGCTTACCAGTATATCACCCGGTCCTGCCATTGTCTCCAATCTCGCCGCAATATTTACCTGGTTCCCGATTACCGTGTAATCCCTGTAATATTCGGATCCTATATTCCCCACTGTCATATATCCCGTGTTTATCCCTATCCTTACCCTCAAATCATATCCGTACGACTGCCATTCATTTCTCAACTGCCCCGTCTTTTTCTGCATTTCAATAGCCATAAGCACCGCCCTGCCGGCATGGTCATCAATGGAAACCGGATCCCCGAAAAATACCATGATCCCGTCACCTATTATCTTGTTCAAGGTGCCTTCGTACCTGTGAATAAGCTCTATCATCTCGGAGAGATAATTATTTAAAAGCAAAGTGATCTCCTCCGGCTCGAGGGAATCTGTCACATCGGAAAACCCTGCTATATCGGAGAAAAGAACCGTCAAGAGCTTCCTGTGTGATATCTTTTTTATATCCCTTTCGCTGGAAAGTATTATGTCTGTTATCTTGGGAGAAAGGTATCTTCTCAACTCATTATATCTGCTCAGCTCACCTACCTGTTGATCTACCTTTTCCTTCAAGTCCCGGTTTAAAACAATAAGTTCTTCCTTGGCACCCTTCAATTCAGCGGTCCTTCCCTCAACCATTTTCTCCAGGTTTCCGGCATAGTTGTCTATCTCTTCATTTGCCTCTTTCAATTTTAAATTGGCACTTTCCAGCTCTTCAAAGGTCCTGTTTTTCACGAATATGGCCTCCCGCAGCTGATTTACAATCTCCATCAGCCCGTACACCGAATCTTTTCGCCTCTTCCGTACCCTATAAATATGGGCCAGTCTTTGCCAGGCCCTTATCCTGTCATAGGTAACCTCCAGTATAAAATACGGGGCCTTGTATATCTCGCCGGGGGTCAGGATATCCCTGTTGTCCACCCTTAAGGGCTCTGAAATTAGTATGGCCCCGGGTCTTTCATTTGCACTGCCGTCTTTGTCCGCCGCTTCGGAAAAATCTCCCAAAAATACCTTTCTGCCTCTCACAATATCGTGCTTCAGCAATACCTTTTTGCCCACCGCCCTTCTTCTTTTCTCCACCGGACAATAAATGGTCAGCTCGTTTTTCTCTACCCTGGCATCCAGACCCAGGGAGTTAAATTCTTGCTCCTGGTTAAAAAGAACCTCGGGGTCATACTCATTCATCCGCTGTTTGATAACCGCGGGTTCAAGCCCCCAAATAGTCGGTATAAAAGACACCATTCCCCTGAGATAGGGATCGCCTATGTAATCCCTGTTCGGATCATATTCCTTATTGAACTTAATCTTTATGACGGTTCGGATTTTACCTGTTTTTTTGTCATACTCCGGAGGCAAGACTACCTCAACATCCTTGGTGTCGTTGAAACTTCTGTTGAAGAAAGGAAGCCGTTTTATCCCCTCACTTGGATTGGAAAAGAGCCTAATAAAGTAGCTGAATCTGCCCCAGGAGTCCAGGACAGCGGCTGAGGCCCCGCATTTAAAATAAAAATCCGGGTCACCAACGAGATCCTTTGCCCTGCGGAATATATCCTGAAAGACATCAAAACTCGTCCATTCGTCCTCGTTGGTATAAAATTCCCTTGCGGATCCGTACCTGTCCGCTGGAAATTGAAGCCCCTTGAATAGCCCAGTTGAATCCCCCAGAAGGCTCTCTACATAAGAGGCAATTATTCCGATGTTCCTGTTACTTACACATTTACCCTGTTTCATAAATTAAAATAGACTGGATTTAAAACAATCTTGACATGTCTCTTTTCCGGTGTTAGAGGTAATAAAATATCAGCAAGCACTAAAAAATCGGGACGTGGCGCAGTCTGGAAGCGCACCTGAATGGGGTTCAGGGGGTCGCTGGTTCAAATCCAGTCGTCCCGATAGTAATTTCAATAACTTATCGGGTAGCTGTTCTTGACACATTGAGGAATGTGACAGTTTTGTGACAGTTGCCCTTTACAGAGGCGGTCAATCCGTTTAAAAGGTTGACCGCTTTTTTTATGGCTAAATGCGCATATCTCATGGTTATTGTCAAGGATTTATGGCACCCTCCTGCAATGGAAGCAACAATGTTTTTTGTGAGTTAAGCCCTAACGGGGAAATGAACCGGGTGCAATTAGGGATGCAGCTTTTTGGAATGAACTACCCCTAAAATATAGGAGGAGCATTATTTCATTTTTAGATTTTCCAAGATTTCCATAAAGATTCTGAAAAATTGCTCTTTTAATTCCCTTGTGTCGATCTCTGACACATCTCTACCGGCCATCGGTTTATTTCATCAGGGAAATCCTTTACTTTTCCCGGGGCAACGGCCAGCCAATAAATATCAAACCCCGGGTCCTTTTTTGCTGCCAGCTTTGCAATATCCTTGATAGTTTCCTTCTTCGGGATAAAAAAAAGATCAACGGCGTCCCTGGGCTCTGCTCGCCCGAAGAACGCGAGAAATTTGTCCACTATAATAATATCCTTGTAATCATTTACCTTGAGGCCCAATTCGGAGTCTACCGGTTCCTCAAAATTTTATCCAGCATCAATCTTGGATGCAGGCAAATATATATTGATAGTAGTTCCCCGGCCTATCTCGGATTTCACGTCTATATATCCTCCATAGGAATTTACGATTCCGTAAACGGCAGCCAGCCCGAGACCCGTATTTTTTTTAAAATCCTTGGTAGAAAAAAACGGCTCAAACATTCGTTCCATCGTGCCCTGGTCCATTCCCCCACCGGTATCGGAAAGTGTCAACAAGACGTAATCTCCGGGTGAGAGGCCGCATCCCTTTTTTCCTGCATTGCTATATGAAATATTCCTGGTTGCCAGGAGAAGGTCGCCACCTTGAGCCATCATAGAATCAACTGCATTTTCGTAAAGGTTGAACAGCACATGTTCCATTTGCCCGTAATCCCCCTTTACTGCATTAAGACCCTGTTCCAGATCCTTATGCACTCTGATATTTCGAGGTTTACCGTTAAACTTGCAATCAATATTTTCAACTATTTTATTTAAATCTATCGGTCTGATCTCGTATTTGCCTTTCCCTGCATACCCCAGCAGCAATTTGGTCAACCTGGCCCCCCTCTGGACCAGCTCATCTATCTTGGTTATTCTTTCATAATTCGGATCTGCGGGATGTGTATCCAGAAGCATCAATGTGGTGTTCCCCTTTATCCCCATGAGCAGGTTATTAAAGTTATGAGCCATTCCCCCGGCCAAGGCGCTGACCAGCTTTGTGCTTGTCTCATTCTCCATTCGTCTTTCCTTCTCGCATGGATTCGCCTTTTCCTCAATCCTGCAAAGACTCAAGCAGAGATTTGAAATCACTTCCCTTAATAACATCTTTTTTCCTCCTTTTTTCAAAGCCCCCCCGGGGCAAAGAAACGGAAAAAACACCGTGGATTCTTCCGTTCTTTTTAATCCTTAGGGTAACGACCTCGCTGTTCCGGTGTAAGTCCAAAAGTGGACAATTGCCGCAGGTTTTTTCGGGATACCTCACAATAAAGGCATCCGATCTGCCCTGTGCTTCTTGCATGCATAAAGGTTTGACACCCCCTCTTATGGCGTCGATAATTTTATTAAAATCCGGCCCCAGGCCGGCCTGGGCATAATGCCCCAGCTCATTGTCGGTTTCCAAAAGGGCTATCCATGCATTGAGGCAAAATTTTTTGTGCACAAGGTATGTACATACCCTATTGATGAGTTTGCCGGGATCCTTTTCCCTTGAGCCCAATCGGTTTATCAGGGAAATAACAGGAAGTATGGCGGAAAGGCTGCCCTCACTATTTTGAGGTTGAAACTCCATTATCTCTTCTGGTCTCCCCTCTTTCATGTTCGGTTTTGGCCGGACAGATGACATAAAATAAATAGCGGATTACACTCTTGTCCAAAACCGGTTTTTTCTTTGGACAGCATTTGAACCATATGAATACAAGTATTGGCTTTTATGCCCGAAGTTGCCTCTCCAAATCGGCTTATTTTATGACTTTTCCGGGACTGATACCCTGTGAGATACCTATTTTCAGAAAGATCGCGGTTATTGGACAGCATTCTAAAATCAAGACAACCTGAATTCCCGGCAATGATGGGCATTATGTAAAACCAGGTACTTATCTGTCCAAATTAGCGGATTTCATTCTATTTTGGACAGTAGTAAGCGGATTATAATTATCAGGAGTCCGCTATTTTTTAAACAGGAGTTTCAGAGATGAACTCCTCAAAACTCCCAAATCCCGCTAATGGC
>CAZZPR010000062.1:0-18005 GCA_964655655.1 uncultured Desulfobacteraceae bacterium
TTGATACTCAACATATTTATGAATATGCCTGCGGTTCAAAATTGCTCCAAATTCGGGTTTCGCTCGGGTTTTTCAACCCTCGCTACGTTTTCTACTGTACAATCTGGATTTAAGGGGCAATAGTTTTGATTACTAATTCTTTCAAAAACGGTTTTTCTGTATTCTTGCTTTATAAAGGAGGAAAGTGTAAAAAATCTAAATATTGACGGATTCGTAAATATTGCTCATCCTGAAACTGAAACCGGTTTAATAATTTGAAGCCCTGGAATGTGGAAAAAAAGGCCCTGGAAACCATCCGTAAATACAGGATGGTTACCGAGGGAGAAAAGATTATCGTAGCGGTCTCCGGAGGACCTGACTCGGTTTGCCTTTTAAACGTACTATACAGGTTAAAAGAGATCTTAAAAATCACCATTGTTGTCGCGCATTTAAACCATGGGTTGAGGCCCAAAGAGGACGGAATAGAAACCGAATTCGTTTCAAAAATTGCCGAAGGGCTTAATTGCCCATTTTTTATTGACAAGGCCCATAACCTGGCAGGTTCAACCGGAGCATCTATAGAGGAAAGGGCAAGAGAGGCCAGATACGAATTCCTTGAAAGGGTATTAAGGGAATATGATGGTCAAAAGGTGGCTCTCGGCCACAACATGAATGACCAGGCGGAAACAATGCTGATAAACCTGCTCAGAGGGGCCGGTCCGAAGGGTTTATCAGGAATAGCCCCTGTGAGGGACAACCGGTTCATAAGACCCTTGATATATATCACCGGGCAGGAAATACACAATTATCTGGAAGAAAAGGGAATATTCTTTGTAACCGACAGCTCCAATCTGGACAGAAGATATCTTAGAAACAGGATTCGACTGGATCTTTTACCCCAGCTTCTGCGCTATCAGCCCAGGCTGTTTCAGCACCTTTCTGAATCCGCCTCCCTGTTGAGACAGCAAAGTAAATTTATAGAAGAGGAGGCACAAAGATGCCTCCACCAGGCCACCCTGGATGCCGGGGACCATTTTTTGGAAATTTCATTTTCAGCCTTGGATGATCTTGATTCCTGCATTAAAAATGAAATCATCAGACAGGCTATAAAAAAACTAAAGGGTAACCTCAGGCGGATTAACAACCAGCATATAAAATCAATCCTAGATCTTGCCCGAAAAAAACGGCCCCAGATGCAAATCCATCTCCCGGAAGCCCTTGTAGCAAAAAAGAGGTATGATAGGCTTGTTTTTACGATGAAACCTATTGAAGCCAAGGATTTTTCTTATTATATAAATGGCCCTGGATGCATAGTGATTCCGGAAATTGGAAACACCCTGAATTTAGAGGAGATACCGAACAGGATAGCCTCCTTTTCATCTATCCCTCCTGAACATGCATATCTTGATTTGGAAGATATTCATTGGCCTTTACGGATAAGAAATTTCAGGCACGGAGACAGATATATGCCCTTGGGGCTAGGGGGCTTTAAAAAAGTGAAGAATGCATTCATTGACAAAAAGATTCCCCTGGAAGAGAGAAAAAGAATTCCTGTATTGGCACACGATGACCATATTATATGGGTATGGGGAATTGGAATAGACGAAAGATGCAAGATCAAACCGGATACAAAGAGAATTTTAAGATGTAAAATCGAGTAAAATTTGTTATACTAATAAGTTCAGTAAAAAATTTTACCCCTTAAATTTCAATTAAAGGAGAAAATAATTGAACACATTTTCGAAAAATCTAACCCTCTGGCTTATTATCAGCCTGATGATGATATTATTATTTCAGATATTTAAAAAGGATACCCAGAGATCCGAACAATTAAGCTATACCGAATTTTTACATATGGTGGAACATGGCGAGGTAAGCAAGGTGACGATTCAGGGAGATAGAATCTCAGGTATTTCCGACCAGGGGTTAAACTTTAAGACCTTTGCGCCTAAGGATCTGGAATTAATAAAAATATTGAGGGGAAAGGGTATCGAGATAACCGCCAAACCCGAGGAATCCTCTCCATGGTATATGAGTGTCCTTATATCTTGGTTTCCCATGATACTCCTGATAGCCATTTGGATCTTTTTCATGCGTCAAATGCAGGTAGGGGGAGGTAAGGCCCTGTCTTTCGGGAAAAGCAGGGCAAGGCTTATGACGGATGAAAAAAACAAGGTAACATTTGAGGATGTGGCGGGCATAGAGGAGGCAAAAGAGGAACTTAAAGAGATAATAGAATTCTTAAAAGATCCCAAGAAATTCACCAGGCTTGGAGGGAGAATACCCAAGGGTGTTCTTTTGGTAGGAGCACCCGGAACAGGTAAAACATTGCTTGCAAGGGCCATAGCCGGAGAGGCGGGGGTTCCTTTCTTGAGTATCAGCGGCTCCGATTTTGTAGAAATGTTTGTGGGAGTAGGTGCCTCCAGGGTAAGGGACCTCTTTATCCAGGGCAAAAAGAACGCCCCTTGCATAATATTTCTGGACGAGATAGATGCAGTAGGAAGACACAGGGGTGCCGGTTTGGGAGGAGGCCACGATGAAAGGGAGCAGACCCTTAACCAGCTTTTGGTGGAAATGGATGGTTTTGAATCCAATGAGGGCGTAATACTTATTTCCGCCACCAATAGACCCGACGTACTGGATCCCGCACTGTTGAGACCAGGCAGGTTCGACAGGCAGGTGGTAGTACCTGTCCCTGATGTAAGGGGAAGGGAGGCGATACTCAATGTGCACCTTAAAAGATTAAGGCTGGGAGTGGATGTGGATGTTTCCGTAACTGCCAGGGGTACCCCAGGATTTACAGGTGCGGATCTAGAGAATATGGTAAATGAATCTGCCCTTATTGCTGCCAGAAAGAACAAAGACAATATTGACATGGCTGATTTGGAGTATGCAAAAGATAAGATACTTATGGGCACGGAAAGAAAGAGCATGTTCATAAGCGACGAAGAGAAAAAAAGCACCGCCTATCATGAGGCGGGGCATGCCTTGGTGGCCAAGCTGTTGCCCGGTACAGACCCGATACACAAGGTAACCATAATCCCGAGGGGAAGCGCACTCGGACTCACCCAGCAGCTCCCCCTGGACGACAAGCATACTTACACCAGGGATTACCTCTTAAACAGCATTAGCATACTGATGGGAGGAAGAATAGCTGAGGAAATAGCCTTGAATACCAAGACAACCGGTGCAAGTAATGACATAGAAAGGGCTACCGGAATAGCAAGGAAGATGATATGTGAGTACGGCATGAGCGAGAAGCTGGGTCCTCTCAGTTTCGGAAAAAAGGATGACGAGATATTTCTGGGACGCGAGATCTCCCAGCCGAGGGATTACAGCGAAGATACTGCGCAAAAGATCGATCAGGAGGTAAACAGCCTTGTAACAGAGAGTTACAAAAACACGTATAAACTTATAGATGATAACATTGCAACCCTCGACATCCTGGCCAAGGCGTTGCTTGAAAGAGAGACGCTGGATGGTCATGAGATAGAAGAAATAATAGACAAAAAAAAGGTCAAAAAGGTCAAAAAAACAAGGGGAAGAAAACCAAGTGGTTCCCAAGGCAAGTCCGGCAAAAATTCTAAAATGGTCTAATTACAGCCTCGACCTGGATTCTAGAACTTCTATAATGGGCATACTGAATGTAACCCCCGATTCCTTTTTCGACGGGGGGAGGCATTTTCAGACAAATACCGCCATTCGCAGCGGTATTGAAATGGCACGCCAGGGTGCAGATATAATAGACGTGGGCGGAGAATCGACAAGGCCCTTTTCTGACCCCGTGCCCCTGGAAGAAGAACTCAAAAGGGTAATACCGGTCATTAAGGCCCTTTCCCGCGAAATAGACCTTCCAATAAGCATTGATACCTACAAAAGCCAGGTAGCCAGGAAGGCTATAGAAGCAGGCGCCAGCATGGTAAACGATATCAGTGCGCTTAGATTCGATCCTGAAATGGGCTCAATGGTGGCATCTGCGAATTTGCCGATTGTTTTGATGCATATGAAGGGCACCCCAAGGGATATGCAGGTGAATCCCGTTTATAAGGATGTAGTAGAGGAGCTAATGGGCTTTATGGCCGATTCCATTGAAAATGCGGTGGATTTTGGCATAAAAAGGGACTTTGTCATTATTGATCCTGGTATAGGTTTTGGAAAATCCCTTGAGGACAATCTAAGGATACTAAAGGCATTACAAAAATTTTCATCTCTTGACAGCCCCATATTAGTTGGTACTTCCAACAAATCCTTTATAGGGAAACTGCTGGACTTTCCGGCCGAACTACGCCGAAACGGAACTTTGGCCAGTATTACGGCATGCGTATTAAACGGGGCGAACATTGTAAGGGTCCATGACGTGCAGGCAGCCAGGGAGGCAGTAATTATTGCAGATGCCATAAAATCGGTTGATTTTTAAATCTGGATCCTTTCAAATTTATTAAACTCCAATAAAAACAGGAGTCCCTGATGCTGATGTGCATGGACGTGGGCAATACCAATATAATGTTTGGAATCTTCCAGGAAAACCGTCTTCTTAATCACTGGCGTCTCAGGACTGAAAGGAATATCACAACAGATGAACTGGGGGTCCTGATAGAAAATCTATTCAGGTCCGCCCATATCAGTAGAAAAGACATAAAAGGCATAATAATCTCCTGCGTGGTGCCCCCCCTTTTGGATACCTTCAATCAATTATCCATGCATTATTTTAATTACCCTCCATTGATAGTAGGACCAGGTATTAAAACGGGGATATCCATTAAATACGAAAATCCCAAGGAAGTTGGTGCAGACAGGATAGTCAATGCAGTTGCCGCATATACCAAATATAAGACGGGACTAATTGTAGTGGATTTCGGCACGGCTACCACCTTTGACTACATATCCTCTGAGGGCAGTTATGAAGGGGGCGCGATAGCGCCTGGAATAATCATCTCCTCTGAGGCCTTGTTTCAAAAAGCCTCCAAGTTGCCCAGAGCGGAGATTTTTGCTAAACCCAGGTCCGTTATCGCAAAGGAAACCATGGAGAGTATTAACGCGGGCATTGTTTACGGTTATGCCGGACTGGTTGACGGCATTGTGGAAAGGATAAAAAAGGAGGCGGGATCTCACCTCACTGTAATTGCCACCGGGGGAATGGCCTGCATGATACAAGAACATGCCGGCAGTATAAACTATGTAGAGGAGTTCCTTACCCTTGAAGGGTTAAAAATAATATATTACCTTAATAATAAGTTCTAATATCTTTTATTTACAAGGTTTTTTATAATTTAACATTAATTCCCTTGGCCTTTAGATACTCCTTTACCTCTCTTATACTCAATATTCTGTAATGGAAAACAGAGGCTGCAAGCAGAATAAGTGCGCCACCTTCAACCACCGCTTCATAAAAATGCTCCAGTTTTCCCGCGCCTCCTGAAGCTACTACCGGCACATCCACCGCTTCTGATACGGCTTTTGTAAATTCCAGGTCGTACCCCGCCCTGGTGCCGTCTCCGTCCATGCTAGTGGGCAGAATCATCCCTGCTCCCAGGTATTGACATCTCCTGGCCCATTCTATAGCATCCTTGGCTATAGGTTTTGTACCCCCGGACACCACTAATTCGAAACCTGACGGCATATTGCTGTTTCTCCTGGCGTCTATGGCCACTGTTATTTTCTCCGGTCCGAATTCTTTTGCCGCCTTTTCTACAAGCTCAGGGGCTTTTACCGCGGCGGTGTTCATGGAAACCTTTTGGGCCCCTGCCTCTACAATAAGGCTTATATCCTCCAATGAAGAAATTCCTCCTCCCACGGTTAAGGGGATGTCAATAACAGAGGAAACGTTTTTCACCCACTCCAGCCTTGTCTTTCTGTTTTCCACAGTGGCCGCTATATCAAGCATGGCCAGCTCATCTGCCCCTTCTCTCTGGTATAGGGCTGCGTTTTCAACCGGGTCACCTGCATCCTTTAGATCGACAAAATGGATACCCTTCACAACTTTCCCGTTCTTCATGTCAAGGCACGGCATTATCCTTGTTGTTTCCACGTTCTCTACTTTTTATATCTAATTATCTTTATATTTTACCAAAAAATACTGTATCATCCACGAGCCAAAACATTGGATTACAGATTGTATTAGTAATCATAAAACCCCTTACCGGTTTTTCTTCCCAAATTCCCGGATCGCACAATTTTTCTCAAGAGAGGAGCAGGCCTGTATTTATCTTCTCCAAGCTCCTTATGTAAGCCCTCCATAACAAAAAGGATGACATCCAATCCTATCATATCCGCCAAAGCCAGGGGTCCTATGGGGTGATTTGCACCCAGCTTCATAGCTTGGTCAATTTCTTCCGCTGTAGCGATGCCTTGTTCTAAAACGAATATAGCTTCATTCATCATGGGAACTAAAATACGATTGACTGCAAAACCCGGGGACTCTTTAACCTCAATTGCCGTTTTACCGAGCTTTTCTACGAATTTTCTGCAGGTTCCAAGCGTTTCGTCAGAGGTAGCAAAACCTCGAATGAGCTCAACCAACTTCATAACCGGTACTGGATTAAAAAAATGCATTCCAATTACCTGGTCCGGCCTGCTGGTGGCAGCTGCCATTTCAGTAATAGATAGACCTGAAGTATTAGAAGCAAAAATCACTTCGGCTTTGGACATTGAATCCAATTCCTTATACACTTTCTTTTTCAAATCCATTACTTCTATAACAGCTTCAATGACTAAATCTACCCCGTTCAAGGCTTTTTCCAAATCGGTGGTGCCTGTAATTCGGTTTTCAATTTCTTTTGCAGCCGCCTCAGTCAAATTACCCTTTGAAACCGCCCGCTGTAGATTTTTTTGGATACTCCCCAGTCCTTTTTCCACAAACCGATCCTCTATGTCTCTAACCGCAACCTCGATACCAGCCTGTGCAGTGACTTGAGCAATTCCAGCTCCCATTACACCCGCACCTAAAACGCATACTTTTTTGATTTCCATACTATTTTTCCTCCTGAAGAATTTCCTTTTTTGCCTAGTTAGTAAATTCTTGTCCCCTAATTGGCCACTTTTTAATCTTTTTTATTAATATAATTTTGAAGATAAAGCAAACAAAAAGGTTACAAATAGGGTCTTACGGTTTGTTTGATTGGGGCACAGTTTCTATGCTGCATGGGATGGCTTTGAAGCCGGGGTAACTTGAAATGGGATCACGAATACTATCATCGATCAGAAGGTTAGCATTGGCTTCCCTCCATCCGTGTGGAAGGCTGATTACCTCTGGATGGATATCATCCGTAAGCAAAGCGTTAACTTTAATACTTCCCTTGGGTGTTCGGAGGCATATAGTATCACCCTGTTTTATACCGAGGCCTTCTCCAGCTTTTGTATTAATTTCAGCCATCACTTTAGGGCAATGTCGGCGTAAAGACGGAATATTGCGAAATCGGCTGTGAGTAAAGTATTTGGTCTTTGATCCAGTAATCAATATAAAAGGACAATCTTGTGTCAAATTATTTTTTTTCATTAGATCTTCTAGCGAATCCTCAAATGTAGGTAAGGGTGCATAGCCGTATTTATCCATTGTTTCTGAAAATAACTCTATCTTGCCAGAAGGAGTGCCAAAGCCCTCCTTCAGATATTTCTGTGGTTCGGGTTTGGCATAAAATACACCTCCCGGCTTCTCTTTAAGCTGATCAATGGTAATTCCCGAGAACTTTAACAGCTCCAGAAAAAGTTCATCGGCGTTTTTCCAGGGAAAATATTTCTCAAACCCGAGCCTTTTGCCGAGCTCAGCTACTATCTTCCAATCCTCCATAGAATTTCCAATTGGCTTTATCGCCTGCTCCCCTATTGTAACTAAAGGAAGGCCAAATGATTTGTAGTTCTTAAAAGACTTCTCTTCCAAAAAGCTAGTACATGGTAAAACTACATCGGCAAGTCTAGCAGTATCTGTCATGAAAAGGTCTATAACAACAAGCAGTTCCAGAGATCTTAATGCATTCTCCGCTCGGTTGGTATTTGGCCAGATCAACATCGGATTGCTTCCCTGAATTATCAATGCTTTTATGGGATAGGGTCTTCCATTTAGTATTGCATCGGGGATACACATAGCTGATCTCTCATGGGTAAAACGGTTAAATATGGGATATTCGATTCCAATTCCCTCTTCCTTTGATGATCCTTCTGGCAATTTAAGGGTAAAACGGACCCCGCCCCTAGCCCAAGTATTTCCACCCGGTAGGTCCACGTTGCCGGTTACTGCCATCAGTATGGCCACTGCCCTACTTGCTTGAACACCGTTAGTAAAGTGATCCAATGCAACACCTTGTAAAATAGTCGCCGGTTTGCTCCTGGCATAAATTCTGGCAATTGCCCTGATTTTTTCAGCAGACACCCAAGTGATACTTGCAACTTTTTCCGGACAGTAATTTTTAACGTGGGCTGCCAATTTGTCAAAGCCGATGGTCCAATCTTTTACAAAGTCCTTGTCATATAGCTCTTCTTCTATCATAACATGGAGTAAGCCAAGGGCTAGGGCGCAATCACTCCCTGGTCTCACTTGAGCGTGAATATCCGCCTGCTTGGCAAGTGGAATGATTTTGGGGTCGATTACTATCAGTTTACCTCCCTTTTTTTGGACATTATTTATGGCCGGTATAATCCCAGGAGTACTTTCAGTGGGATTGCCTCCCCAAATAATGGCACACTGACTCTTGCGCCAACTGGGAGTTGCAAAAACCCCTCGGTAATCAAACGTGAGGCTGTGAGCGAAAACCCTGGCATAAAAGCAGAAGCTTGCACCAGAGGTAAAATTTGGTGTACCATAAAGACCACAAAGCCGCTTGGCTGCCTTTTCGGTATGTGTAGAGATAAACGCATTACCCGTATTATAAGCTAACGCTTTTGCCCCGTATTGTTTCTTTACCTTATCCAGTTTTTCACTGATGAAATTAAAGGCTTCATCCCAGGATATTTCCTTAAACTGGCCGTTAACTTTTTTAAGAGGGGTTTTTAATCTCTGTTCCGAATAAACCATTTCTGATATGGCTTTTGTGCCTGCTTTGGGACAGAGACCTTTGAAGACGTGCCCTTCCATAGGACTTACTTTTGCTATCCGGCCATCTTCTACATGAACATCTATTCCGCAACCCATTTGACACATGTTGCAAATAGTTTTAACAATCCGGCGTTCAACCATATCTTTCTCCTTTCAACCCACATTATGCAGTTAAACAAACCTCCCCCTTTTTCCTCGTCTTCCAGGGAACTTAGCTGCTAAACTTATTTTTTATTAGATATAATATACGTTTCAGAGACCCCGACAACCCCCTTTCTCTATAAAAAACAAACTTTTTTTCTCCTTCACCTATCAACTGCAATGCAGTTCAAACGATTTGAAAGCAAAGAGATGCGCCTGATTATGGAAACCAACTTGGCCCGCATCTTTCTCTCCCGGATAGATAAGCGAAGCACATAACTTCTCCCACCAGTTCCTGGCTGGCCCGGAAGGGTGAAATACTTGTGCCGCAGGGTCTCGAGCTGCTCCTGGGACCTGCTATGGTTCAAAATGGTCCTGTTAAGGCAGACTATCAGGTTGTGGAATACCAGGGCAATCATGGTAAGCACTGCCTCGGTGGCCCACAAGTTTTGCACATTAAATCTCTCAAAGGAGTAGCCCTCTTTCAGGTCCTTGATTACATTCTCGTCTTTGGCACGGGGACGATAGAACATCCAGATATCCTCTGCCAGGGAGCTGGAGTCATTGGTGATCATAACACTTATTTTGTAGTTGCCCCAGTCTTCCGGGGCCTTAAAGAGGCCTGGCTGCTTATCCAATGCCTTGGGCCGCCTGGAGATTGACTGCCGAACCACCACGTATCTTCTGGGCTTTGTTCATTTGGGGTCCCGGTGTTCAAAGACAAAATCGCCTGCCTCGATCCCCTTTGATATGGCCCGCCACCGGGCTCCCCTGAAGATCTCACGCTGAATGGTTAGGGACATGGGCACAGAGATGATATAGGTAAACCCATCTGATTCCAGCTGCTCAATTAGCTCAACATCATAAAACCCGCTGTTGCAAAGTACCCGGTTTATGCGAAAGTCCTCTCCCGGAACCTTGAGGGTTTGACAAAAGAACCTTACTGCACCTTGTCCGGCCCCGGTGTCACCGGAGCGGTTCCACAAATTGACCACATATCCAGAGCCAAGGAAGGCGAGCAGGGGATGACGAGAGGGCCTGCCTCTCTTCTTTGGATTGTATCCCCTCCTGGCCCCTTGCTGTCTTCCGTACCGGAACAGGACAGAGGAGTCCAGGTTTAGATTGTCCTCTGTGATTCCCTGCCATCCTATGATGGTAGTTGCCAGCGGAACTCCACTGCCTCCAGGAATTTTCCCGCAATGGCGGCCAAACCTCCCCAAAAGGTTAACTGCATAATGTGGGTTAAACCCAGATTGTGCAGTAGACATCGTAGCGAGGGTTGAAAGGACCAAGCGAAACGCGAATCTGGAGCAATTTTGAACCGAAGGCATATTCATAAACATGATGAACTATTACGATGCAGAGCAACGGGGTGTCAACTTGAACTCCAGCGAGGTAGTTGCGACAGAGTTTTATAAATCCTGATTTTGTTATCAAATACCTGTAGTAAAAGTGAAGCCTATTTCAGGCAACAAAAAACCGCTCCCCATTTCCCGGATTTCCAGAATCTGCAAAAAATGGTACTGCGCCCATAAAATTTCACAGGATATTTTCAATCCTCCTCATCTTCCTCCTGCAACTCCTCATTTACCTGAGGTGGACTTATTTGGCCCGTCTTTAAGAATTCCTCAAAGTCCATGGATGAAAGATTAAATCCCAGGTCCGGAAGGGAAGGTGCCTCGCATCTCGGCAGGGTTTTTTCCCTGGGATATTTCTTTGCCTTTGGTGGATCCTGAAAGGCCGAAACAGGACAGGTGGTGGATGTAAAGCCTGCCCTGTCTCCATAATAGTCGTAGATTATGCCGTCTATGAACCAGCCCAGGTGCTTACCGTTAAACCCGTAGATGTGATAGCTATAGAGATAGGCAACCGGATGACCATCCCACAGGTAAATGGTGTCTCGAAAATGATTGCAAATATAGGCTATCGGTTCTCCTTTTGGGTTATATAATGTCTGATTCATTTCTTTACTACACCCCCCCTTTATTGTCCAAAAAGAGCATTTTTACCTCGGTTATCCTGCGACAAAAGGGTTTCGGGAAGCTCAAGCCCCGAACCTACCCCTACAGGGATAAAATCCTTTCCGTATATATCCTTGAATATCTTTCTGGCAAGATTTCCTGAACAGTGGCATGGTGCCGCTTTTAATACCCCTTGATTTTTCAGGTTATATGCTATCTGCCTTATGGTGGATTCATTGCTGCCGCATAAATGAAATCCGCCCAGCACCATATATACTCCGGTATTCTCATCAAGCATGGATTTGGATGCACTTACGATATTGGTTATGCCGGGATGGGCACAGCCTGTTATTATAATCAGTCCTTTTTCGGTTTGGATCACCAGGGATTGTTCCTTGATAAAAGAACCAAGTTCACCGGTGGAAAAGGCCCAGGGATTTATTTTTCGAGATTCTTTTACCTTTAAGGGGACAGCCCCCGCCTTTTTCACGGACTCCGTTAGATTTGAGAGAAAAGCATCTGGCATGTATACAGTTACATCCGGGTTTCTTTTTAAAAACCCGAAAAGACCCCCGGCATGGTCCCCGTGGATATGGGATAGGATTACTGTGTCTATGTCTGCGGGTGAAAAACCCAATTTTTCCATATTTTCTAAAAGCACCTTGCTGTCTCCCCCGACATCGAAAAGAAGAGTGCTTTCCGCTCCCTGCACCAGGCAGGAAAATCCCCACCTGGTTTTTAAACTCCTTTTGTATGGGTTGTTATCGTAAACAATTGTGAGTTCCAGGTTGCCGGATTCCCCTGTAAAGGGATAGAGAAGAAGTAAAGAAAAAATAAGAAAGTATGAAAGATGCTTGATCATGGGCAGATAAACCGGCTCATAAAAATGGGCAATGGCAATTCCGAACGGGACAACGGAGCCCGGCCAAGTCCTTAATTACATAAAAATTATTCCCTTTATTGTATTTTGTCAATCAGATACCAAAACCGGGCCGAAAAGGCCCTTGTATAAACTTCCAGTTGTCTTCGCGCCTTGGTTGGTTTCGAGGCGGTGGAAAAAATAATTGACGAAAACCGATAATCTTTTTAATTTAAACGGTCCTGGAGAACCTTATGCTTATGAAAAATGGGCAACTTGGGGAAAGGGTCTGGAATACATGGTTCAGGAAAGGACAGGTAAGGGAAGAGGAAAAGGGTATAAGGGAAAAGGCCATTGAAGTCCTGGAGTTTGTGGAATTGATTGAACTAAAGGATGAATATGCCGGGTCCCTGTCAGGGGGCCAGAAAAAGATTTTGGAATTGGCAAGGAGCATGATGGCGGATCCGGAGCTGGTTTTACTGGACGAGCCGGGTGCAGGGGTAAACCCTACGTTGATGAGAAGACTTGGAATCGCCGGGTTTTTCTGTATAGGGGCCTATACCTCCGCCCTGATCACCACGCCTATGCCTGCGGGTCAATATGCCCATTATGTGCATCAAATTATCGGGCTGGATATGCCCTTTGTCCTGGGAATAACCGGTGCCGCCATAGTCAGCGGTTTTATTGCTTTTCTCATCGGGATTCCCACCCTCAGGCTGGGGGAGGATTACCTGGCCATAGCCACCCTGGGGATAGCGGAGACCTTCAGGCTCATATTCAACAATGAACACTGGCTGGCCAACGGCCCGAGGGGATTGACCGGTCTGCCCCAGCCATTGCAGCAACTTGTGGATGCCAGGTATTACAATTATATTTATCTCATAATCATTATTATAGTGATGGTACTAATATATTTTGCCATTGAAAGGGGGATACGTTCTCCCTGGGGAAGGGTGTTGAGGGCTGTCAGGGAGGATGAGCTTTCGGCGTCCATGAGCGGAAAGAATACATTTTATTTCAAGATGCAATCCCTTGTAATCGGCTCCATGATAATGGGTATGGGAGGTGCTTTATACGCCCATTATACCAAGGCCGTGTCCCCGGATGTCTTTACCCCGCTGTACGGGACATTTATTATATGGGTAATGTTAATGGCAGGGGGCAGCGGCAACAACAAGGGCGCCATACTCGGCGCCTACATGATTTGGGGTCTCTGGATAGGCACTAAATTTTTGACGGATTTTCTTCCCTATACCTTGAAGGCAAGGGCCCCTTATATAAGGTTTCTTATTATAGGCGTGCTTCTTGAGGTTATATTAATACACCGGCCGCAGGGAATAATAGGGGAAGAAAAAAAGGTGTCCAAAATGATTGAATAAATTTTCCTCTCCCCCTTTTTACAGATTTATTCCTTCGGGATGTCGTATTCCACTCTTACTGTAACGATCTCTCCATTGGAGTATTTCCAGACCTCTATCGGTGTTCTTACATCCCCGTTTTTATCGAAATCCGCGGAGCCTCCTGCGCCTTCGTAGTTTATTTTCTCTCCCTTTTTAATCAATTCAAAGGCCTTTTTGAATTCACCCGGCTTTATAACCTGTCCGGACGGGCTGGCCACATTGCGGAGCTGGTCTCGAATATTCTCGGATGTCAAAGATAAATCCTTTGCCTTGGCAGCGTAGGCGGCGAGACCGATGACCGCCATCCCGTCATATGCGTTGGTAATATAGGGCAGGGGAGGCAAGGTGCCGAATTCCGCTTTGTAGTCGGCGCTGAAGATAACATAGGGCTCGCCCCCCGCGGAACCCGGGGCGGTTCCCATTTGCCCCTCCACGTTTTTTTCACCCAATGCCTTAACGATCTCCTCTGATTTTGTCCCGTCGCAGAACAGGAATTTTTTATAATCAAAGAATTCGATGGCCTCTTTCAGGTATATCTTGGCATGTTCAGGGTAGCTGAATGCACAAAGCCTGTCCGGTTTATTTTCCAGGGCCTTTTTTAATTCCGCGGTGTAGGATTCTGCTGATTTCTCATCATGGGGCACCATGGCCAGCACCTTGCCCCCCCGCTTTTCAAATGATCTCTTGAATTGCTCGGCGAGTCCCTGTCCGTAAGGGTTGTTCACATAAAGCACCGATGCGGTTTTGTTGTAGCCGGCGCAAAGCTTGCCTGCTATCACCCCCTGAAGCGCATCAGACGGGCAGGTTCGGAAGAGAAAATCCCTGTCCCTGTCCGCAGGCAGGAAGGTGATAAGGGGTGAAGTGGATGCAGGGGAGATCATGATTACATTGTTGGGGCAGGTAACGGATTCGGCCACCGGAACCGTAACCCCGCTTGCCAGTGCACCGATTATTGCCACTACCTTATCCACCTCCACCAGTTTCCTGGCGGCGTTGGTTGCAGGTATAGCAGAGGTTTCGCTGTCTTCGTGTACAAGCTTGATCTCAAGGCCTGCATCACCCATCTGTCTGGCTGCAAGCACGGCCCCGTTTTGTATCTTGGGGCCGAATTCCTTTAAGGGGCCAGTGTTGGCCAGAAGAGTGCCCACCTTGATGTCCTGGGCCAGTACACCAGGAGCAATGCAAAGACATAGGGCTGCACAAAGTAAAAATGTTAATAATCTCCTCATAATATCCTCCCTTTCCGGTGAATTAAACGGGTGAATATATTGGCAAAACGGTTTATGGTCAAGGAAAATATTTAATTTTTTGTATCAGTTTACATCTTTTACAATTTTGCAAATAATTCCTGGAGGCTTTTGATAAGGCCTATCTTTGTTTCCATCGGCACCCCTTCCTCAAAGAGGAATTCCATCAAGAACATCAACTTATAATCCACCGCGGAACTTTCGTATTCCTGGAGAGATGTAACCTTCACGTCCTTTAATTTTTGATTTTCCTTATTTTCGAATAATTCATTCTTGCTCAATATGAGGTCTATGGCCTCTTTTGCATCAGAGGCATTTTCCAGCACCACTTCGATTCCGTTTAATTTTTTTAACGCCTTGACGATCTTGCTGCTCTCAATCTTTATTTTCATGACCGCTTGCCTTCTGTATTCTTTAGGTTGATCTTTGACGGCTTTGTAAAAAGCTGATTTATGCCACAAGCGGCATCCCATGAAAAACGAACTTTATTAATAATTCGAGTTAAGTTCGTTGGAAGCTATTTTATGCCACAAGCGGCATCCTATAAAAAACGAACTTTATTAATAATTCGAGTTAAGTTTGTTGGAAGTCCAGTTTAAATCCCACAGGCTCATGTCCCTTTAAATGCATTTATAACATATAAGGCCTATAATTATTTCCTTAATTTTTTATTTTAACTTTTATATCTAATACGGGCGTTCCGTCTATTGCATCCAGTCCTTCTACATAGAGGCTCATGCCCTCAACCTTTAAGAGTCTTACATCCTGCATGCCTATTTTGGAGAGCCTATGAGGCGTCCGGGAGGCAAATACCCCTACCTTTTTTCCGTCAACTCTCCTGTTAAACACGGATTTTACACCCCTGGATTTATGAAGATAATAAACAATGGTCAAAAAATCTTCTTGTTCAAGCCCGTACATAAAAGGCCCCTGGGAGGGAATGATATCTATTCGGCTTTCCCCGGCCCTATTTACAACCCGGCCTATGGGGTATATCTCAAATGGCTCTGCGTCTCCAAAGATGCATTTTTTACATACAGGCAGGCCGTCTATTACTAATACTTCCTTTGGGTCAACCCGCCTTTTGCATTTGCTGCAAACTGGGAAATTTCCTTTCAAAAGGTCCCCCCTGTACATTAACTATTATTTTCTCTCAGAGATGAAATAATCTCTTTTATTTCGGCTTCATATTCCGAAGGGGCACTGACGGATCCCCATCCTTTCTGGGTCTGGAATAAACCGTCATAGGCTGTATCATAATATGATGTTATTGCATGAGGTATATCTCTTTGGTTTAGAACAGACTCCAGGAGCAGGGCCTCAACCTCATTCTCCAGCACCGCCACTTTATTGTATTCTTTCATTACTGCTGCACCAAGCGGTAAAGGGTTGTTGTGTAGCCTGACTTATGAAAAACTGTTAAGTTTTGCCAAAGGCTTCAGGCAGGATATAAAATTATTCGATTATGGACAAGCCCTTTTGTCTTTACATTTTTGCTTTTAGTTTATATAAAAAAAGTCGGCAGACATAAGAAAAGTAAACAGTGCCGTTTTAGCTATGATTCTAAAAAACTAAGGGGGCGAATCCTTTCCGCCTATAACCCTGAAGCGGTGCCGGGTGTAATCGCCTGTGCGCTTCGATTAACAGACGGGCTACAAATCCCACCTTTTTAACTAGTTTTGACTAATTTACAGAAAACCGGGTGAACATATACGGGGGAACATAATTATGAAATGTGCCTTTTGCAACAAGGTATTGGATATAAATGAGGCGGTTATTCGCAGTGACACATGCCCAAATTGCGGCAGGGATTTGCACTGCTGCATCCAGTGTAAATTCTTTGATCCTTCATCCTACAATGAATGCAAGGAGGTGTCCGCTGAAAGGGTAGTGGATAAAGGGAAAGCCAATTTCTGCGAATATTTTTTGTTTAAAGGGGAGCGGAAGGTCAGATCCAACAAACAAGCAAAGGCAAAGAAGGCGCTGGAGGACCTCTTTAAAAGAAAATAGTATATTTGTGGCATGCAGGAGGGTTGCTCAAACGAATTTACCAACTATAATAATACACTAGTTCGAAAAAATGCCTGATTCAGGCAAAAACCCAACTACTTCATATGGCTTAGTTTATCGGGAGGATATTTTTGGATAACCTAATAAAAATTTTACGTTCCTTTAATCAGGGAAAGGAGGACAGGGAATTTACAGAGAACTTTGTAGATCTCCTTAAGAACCGGTTAATGATTGATGTGCCCAAAATGTATAAAGCCGGCCTGGAATTCCGGGATAACAGAGTTTTGCTTCCTTCCCCCTGGAATTCTTTATATGCAGAATTAAAAGATATGGGTTTTTTCAGACGTTTTATTCCCTCGGAATACGGTGGTGATAAGATAGATGACCAAGAGGTTTATTTAATAATGGAACTCCTGGGGTATACATGCCCGAGCTTGGGCATTGTTTTCATGGCCCATACCCGTGCAATCGATCTTGTACTTTCCTGGAATAATAAGTTACAAAAGGAAAAAGTTATTTCAGGGCTAATGGAAGGTGATATCGGTGCAATGGCAATTACCGAAGAGGATGCTGGTTCTGATTTAAGCAGCATAGGGTTTTCCGCCAGAAGGCAAGGTGAAAATTATATTTTTACCGGAAAAAAAATTTTTATATCCAACGCAGGCTTGGCCGATATCTATACAATACTTGCAAATACAAAAGGGGAAAAGGGTGCCAACAACTTGAGCGTGTTTGCAGCAGATGCGGATTCAAAGGGGTTTCGGGTTGTACCTTTGCCGGAAAAAGATGGCCTGAGGCTTCTTCCCACAGGAAAGCTTATATTTGAAGATTGTCCTGTACCCAAAGAAAACCTGATAGGAGAAGAAGGGGAGGGAATCTTTCTGGCCCTCGACTCTATACACAGAGGAAGGATATTGATTTCAGGCGTTTCATGCGGTTTGGCTTCCAGGATTTTGGATGAGGTGCTTGAATACACCAGCCAAAGAGTGCAGTTTAATCGCCCCCTTAACAAAAGCCAGGACATAAGTTTCAGGGTTGCAGATATGTATACACAGATCAATGCAGCAAGGGGCCTGTGTTTTTATGCCTTGAAACAGTATGGAAATCCCAATTTTAAGAGTGCATGTTCCCAGGCAAAGCTTTTTTCTACACAGATGGTAAACAACGCAGCCCAATGGGGATCCATGATAATGGGTGGAAAGAGTTATTTTAAGGACAACATTGTGAACATTTTTAGTGCGGATGCAAGGGGAATGGAATATATGGAAGGGACTTCCAGTATCCAAAAAATAGTAATATCGAATGATCTTTTTAAATCCAGATTATGCAGCAGGCATCGTAGCGAGGGTTGAAAAACCCAAGCGAAACGCGAATTTGGAG
>CAZZPR010000063.1:0-14605 GCA_964655655.1 uncultured Desulfobacteraceae bacterium
TCAGAATATTATCCCTCTTTTACATTAAAATTTAACTGCGAAACTTTAGTTATTATTTAATTTAAGTACCATCCCTCATTAAATCAAAAAAAGGAGCTATGCCATGAGTTACGAGAACATTATCGTTGATATCGGAGATGATTTTGTAGCTGAAATAACGCTTAATCGCCCCAAAAGTCTTAACACCTTTAATATTCCCCTTGCAAAGGAACTCAAACAGGCCCTTCAGGAACTCGATTCAGAAAACCGGGTGAGAGTCATTATTATAAAGGGAGAGGGAAAGGTTTTTTCCGCAGGTATAGATTTAAGCGATTTCTCGGATAAAAGTGTTGCGGAGTATAGAGACTGGATAGGATGCATGGAAGCCCCGCTGGTTACCATCACCCGTATGTGTAAACCCGTTATTGCGCAGGTGCATGGAGTTGCCGTGGCCAACGGGGCCGGTCTGGTGGCGGCTGCCGACCTGGCAACGGCAGGTGAAAATGCACGCCTGGGCCTGACCGCCATCAACGTGGGGCTAAACTGCATCGGCCCGGTAATTCCGGTCAGCCGGTCCGTGGGAAGAAAGAGGGCGCTGGAACTTCTGTTTTACGGTGATATGATTTCCGCGGAAAAGGCATTGGACATGGGACTTATAAACCGTGTAATACCTGAAGACGAGTTAGACAAAGAAACCCGCAACTGGGCCACGGTTCTGGCGCAAAAGAGTCCCCTGGCGCTGCAGATCGCCAAAAAGGCCTTCTATACGGCTGCGGACATGGATTATTACAAGGCGTTTGATTATATGAACGAGGTATTTGCCCGCCTCTGCTCCACGGAAGATGCAGAGGAAGGGGCAAGTGCCTTCCTGGAAAAAAGAAGTCCGGTGTGGAAACAGAAATAGGGATCTAACAAATGCACTCATTTCATGCCAAATCCTCAACAAAGATTATGAACCATCTATATCCGTGCAAGATTATTAATGTAGACGGGAAATGGATTGAACAATAAAACCAAAGATTATTTCAAATGAGATTATTACCTGTTTGGATTTCTGTCCTCATTTTTTTTACCGCCCCCGGCATTTTGCACTCTCAATGCACCGAGGAAACCTATTTCCAGACCCGTGACCGCTTCATCCTACAGTTTAAAAAAGCAGATACATCCGTTGATGATCACCCGGCTCTCGCAAAGTTGGAAAAACAAATCATAAAAATCGTGGGACCGGTCGAGATTAAAGGGTTTACCGGAAGGGGCAAGATTAACTTGTTAACACTCCGAAATAAACCCGGCTTCGGCCGGGTAGACGGGCTTAGATTCAATTCGCACCGGGAGACTCTATTTGTTACCACGAAAAATTTACTGAACCATTATCTTGCCGGACATTCAGGGCTTCCGAAAAATTATAAAGCTCTTTCAAAATGCGGAGACTTTTACCGCAGGGTTTTTTACTCGGACGCCGGGGTCACTTATTATGCCGAAGTGCCGATCATAGCCACAAGAGGTCAATCCTGCGTGCATGCTTTTCTGGGGTTGACTTCTCAGGACATCGGCCCCCTTATTCCCAACGACATTTTTGTCTTTGTTGCAACGGAAAAGCGGATATTTATAGTATGCTCCAAACCCGCTGCAGGGATAACTGATATTCCAGAATGCAGGAGGAAGTGGGACAAGTTCAACCAAAAGAGCTTGAAAGCGTTAAAAATTTATCAATCATCTCAGCTCAAAGACAAAAATGCGATTAATAATGCTCTCCAATATGAAGAACAAGGTTTTATGTCATACCACCGCTGTTTCGGGAGAGAGGCAAGAGACCAACCATTTTTTGAACCCTTGATAAAACAAGCTCAGTCCATAGCCGACCGTTTACCAGGAAAGAAACCATTAACAAAAAACCGGTGCACCCAGAATTAATAAGCCTAATTGGGGTACTCAAACCCAATAAAGTCCCGCCCCTTGCCTTTAGGCAATATCTCAAAGAAATACCATGGGGTCTGACCGTACCCGAAATATTCGGGTTTTACTCCCGGGAGTATATTTATGATTTTGAGGAAGTTTCTTAAAGCCCGAATATGAGGGCACATGCTTCAAGGCCAGTAGATATTGCCTTGAGGAAATGGGTGGGGCTTTGGGGGGCCGGGTGCCATTCAGTAATTAAGATTCTCTACAACAAACAGGAAAGGAGGGAAAGACTTGAATCCCTATCAATAACTTGGGCTTTCTGGAAAATGCTTGAGGGCGGGAAAACTCGGCCTTTTCTTGATAGCGGCATTCAGTAATTGAGCGATTCAGAAAAGGATCACTCCCCTTCCTGGTATTGGCGGCAATAGGTCTCCCGGGTAAAGGAAAGTAGAACGACAGCCATCAAGGAAAAGGCCATCATCAGTATAAAGGCCGTTCTGTAGGCTTCAAGGCTGTATATCCGGACATCCCCCCGAAGAGTACCGTCCCACCCGAGATCAAGCACAAAACCCATCACAGGTTGAAGCACCATGGGTCCTGTCATAACCCCCATGTTGCAAAAACCCGAGACAGTTCCAGCCAGCGAAAGGGGCATTGATTCCTTCACATAGGCGAAACTGATTATAATTGAGCCCGAAGCAAATCCCGCAACAATAACCAGTGCTATTAAAACAAAAAGTGGTAAATTATTTACAAACAAGATAACGTACCATCCTGTCAGGGCAGTGATACTGCTGATTACATAAATAGGTTTTCTTCTTCCGGTCCTGTCTGACAATGCTCCGAGGACTGGACCTCCTGCGGCCCAGGCGACCATAAGAAACGAGGTAATTAGTGCGGCCCTGGCCGGTGTCATATTGAAGTGAGTGGATAAATAAGGCACACCCCAGAGCCCTGAAAATGAAAGCAGCGGACCTACTATGCCGCCCGACCCAATCGTGAGAAGCCAGGTATTACGGTACTTCATTATTTTTGAAAGACGTGATAGGACCGCCACCGGATGGAGGGGCATATTCCTTTCCGTGGTGCTGTCATAGCTGAGGTATCCTGCATCCGAAGGATCATCCTTTACTATGAACCATATAAAACCGGTAAGCAGCAAGGTAATAATACCGGATGCCACCATTACCGAACGCCACGTAAAGTGTTCTATAAGAATCCGCAGCGGAACGCCCGCAATTACCGCACCTAAAACCCCCGCCGCGAGGCCAATGCCGGAGACAAAAGCATAAAGGTTCGGCGGAAACCAGCGGCTGGAAATCTTCAAAAGCACTACCCACGCCACAGCCACCGAAGCCCCTATGAGTAGCCGCCCGAGATTTGCCAGCATAATGTAGGGAGCCAATCCAAAAACAAGGGTCCCCAAACCTGCGACAAGGGTCCCGGTAATTAAAAGTTTTCTAGGTCCCAATGAATCTGCGAGAATGCCGGTAGGAATTTGCATGGCTACGTAACTGTAAAAATAAAAGGCCGAAAGATTTCCCAGTGCGGTAGCGGTAATGGAAAAGTCCGCCATGAGTTCGTCGGCCATAACAGCCGGGGCCACACGCTGATAAAAACCGGTAAAATACAGTACAGCTCCCAAACCCCAAACAGTCCAGGACCTAACAAGGGGCGGATGAGGATGTGCCTGATTCATAGAACCTCCACAAGTATCGCTGCAGCTATCTTCTCCGGAAAACTCGTTTGTGCGAATGAGTATTCAAGTTGAGCGGTCTACTCAATTAAATCATCCCGCCGGAAAATAAAGAGATATACAGCATCCTCTTTTCTTTAATCCACTGTAGATATATTATTGGACCATATCAGATACGATGAGACCAGGTCAAGGAGGTCAAGATTTGCATTTGCATAATTTCCAATTTTGAGAATGTGCTTACCTTTTCTTGACTCTCATAAACTTGAAAAAAAGATCCAAGTGTGTAATTATTCAGCTTTATAAACACTGGTAAACTTATATATAAAGAATATGGAAGAACCGGAAAAGATTCGAGGAAAGGCCCGATCCGCTATATTCGAGGAACTTTATAGGGACAGGATCACCCTAAAGGTAATAATGTTAGGCACAGACTACGAAAGACTCACCATTGTTACCGGTATAATGAATCAGGATGGAATACCATATTTTCGAATGGATACACCCAGGGATTTCAGGGGAGTGTTAAAGGATAATCTTCGTCTATACTTTGAGTTTACGGGCAGGGACCGGCTTCTCTATAGTTTCAGGACATCCGATTGGGGAATGTTTTTCGACGAGATATGGATAAAATTCCCCCGGGTCATAGAAAGGATACAAAGAAGGAGCCATTTCAGACTGGGGGCACCCATGGGCGCAAAGATAAATTTTAAAGTGGGAAAAAAGGAACATGGAATAAGTGTTGTAGATGTGAGCCTGGGAGGAGCCTTATTGAGCGAAAAAAGCGGCCAAAGAAGGGGTGCCGGGCTTGAGAGGGACAGTACAATACGGAACATAGAACTTTCCTTTCCCTCGCAAGATGAAGACCTCAGTGTTAAGATAAAAAGATCAATTGTAAAAAGGGTGGAAAGGGACCATGTTACGGGCAATATCCGTTATGCCCTTCAATTCACGGATATGGAAAGGGATCAGGAAAAATTCCTGAATGATCTGCTGTACAGATTCCAGAGGGGAGAACTTCGTAAACGGGGTGGACTCGAACAATAACCCTGACCAGTCGATTTCTTATATAATAAACCTTCCTTTCCTTTGAATCCCGGCCAAAACCGGGTCAAGCAGGAAGCCGCAAAGTCGGTTCTTTTTCATATAGGAGGCAACACATGAGATCCAAATCTATTTTGCCCGTTATTTTGGTCTTTTTCCTGTGTATTATGTTCTGGGCGCGGCCTTCCGTCCCGGCAAGGTCCTCCGGACAGGTTCGTGCTTTGCACAAAAGGGCTGCTGTTGTAAGCAAAAGAAAGAACAGGTTTGTCGCACGCGTACTAAACCAAGAGGGAATTAAGTATTGTACCGACAGGCACGGGATTGTTACCAGGGTTAATCCGGCCGGAAAGTGGATAAGTGTCAGGGAAGTGGACGTGGTTCCCATGGTTTCAAAAGGGGCGGACACGGAAAGGTTGGTCGGACACGAGATATTTATATTCACAGAAGGGGAGACCATACACCTGATCTCAAATATGGAGGTGAAATAGTATCGCAGCGAAATGAGGTTTATAGGAGATCTGCACATTCATTCCCATTATTCGGTGGCGACCAGCAGCGCCCTGAATCCGGAAAACCTTGATCTATGGGCCCGGCTTAAGGGGATAAACGTTCTGGGTACAGGGGATGCCTTTCATCCCGGCTGGTACGAGGAGCTCAAGGAAAAGCTTGCGGAAGCGGAGGAGGGCCTGTTCATGCTCAAGCAGGGGCACAGGATAAAAGACCTTCCCTTTCTTCCCCGGGAAAACCCCCCGGTCAGGTTTCTCCTGTCAGGGGAAATCAGCAGTATATATAAGCACAGGGGCAGGGTCAGAAAGGTACACAACCTTATCTTTTGTCCCTCTTTTTACAATGCAAAGAAGATACAGCAGCAACTGGAAAGATTGGGCAATATTAGATCCGATGGGAGACCCATCCTGGGAATAGCCTCAAAGGACCTTCTTGAAATAGTGCTGGAATCGGGTGAGGATAACGTTTTTGTGCCCGCTCACATCTGGACACCATGGTTCTCCGTATTAGGAGAAAAATCGGGCTATGATTCCCTGGAAGAATGCTTTGAGGATCTAACCGGACATATATTTGCAGTGGAAACCGGGCTTTCCTCTGATCCCCCGATGAACTGGCTTTGCTCATTCCTGGATAGTTATAACCTCATATCAAACTCGGATGCCCATTCCCCGGAAAAACTGGGCAGGGAGGCGAACATCTTCCAGGGCGAAATCTCATACCCGGATGTAATGGGCGCAATAAGGGGCGACAGCAAAAGCAAGTTCATGGGGACCATAGAGTTTTTTCCCCAGGAGGGCAAATATCATTTAGACGGGCACAGGAAGTGCGGCATCCGGTGGAGTCCGGAGCAAACCATTAAAAACAAGGGTATTTGCCCGGTGTGCGGAAAGAAAGTAACCGTAGGGGTTCTGAACAGGGTCCTTCAGCTTGCGGACAGAGAGGATTTCAAAACAAGGCCCTCCAGGCATCCCTATTATTCCCTGACACCCCTAAAGAACCTGATAGCGGAAATAAAGGGGGTCGGGCCAAACAGCAAGCAGGTAAACGAATACTATCGCTATCTACTTGAAAAAGGGGGAGCTGAATTCTCCGTTTTGCTGGACCTTTCCCTTGACCACATAAAAGAGGTCGGGAATGAGCTGCTGGCCGAGGGCATAAGAAGGCTGAGAAACGGGGAGGTATTAATAGAGGAGGGTTATGACGGAGAATTCGGCCATGTAAAGGTATTTTACCCGGGGGAGACAAGGTCATTGAGAGCACAGACATCTTTTCTTGAAGGGTTTAACCCGGCTGGTGGCACTAAATCAAAGAAGCTGCCCCTGCGGAAAAAGGCCGGCCCGCAAGAGTCGATAGAATCAGAGAAAAGGCCGTTACGTAAAAAAGCCGAGCCTGTTCTGCATATAAATGACCTGCAGGAAAAGGCCATAGGCCATTACAAGGGTCCATGCCTGGTACTGGCCGGCCCTGGCACCGGAAAGACCCTTACGTTGACCAGGAGGATTTCCAGGCTGGTGAACTATAGAAAGGTCGACCCCGAATCAATTCTGGCTATCACCTTCACCAACAAGGCGGCGGAGGAGATGAAAACCAGGATTGCAACCCAATTTGACAACGGATCAAAGACTCGGGGTACATACATAACCACCTTTCACTCCTTTGGCTTGTCCCTGCTGAGAAAGCACGCAGAGTGGTTCGGAAGAACCCCGGAGTTTGCCGTATTCGGAGACAGGGAAAGGGAATATTTACTCAGGCAACTTACGGGCAAAAAAAGCAATGAGATTCCGGGCATCATAAATGAAATTGGCCTTAAAAAAATAAGTATGCGGGTTTCCTCAAATCCGGGGGACAGTGAATTGGTCCGGCTTTATAACGACTACGAGGAAATACTGAAAAAAGAAAATGCCTTTGACCTGGACGATCTCATCCTGTGTGCGGTCAGGCTCTTGAAGGAAAACAAGGAGGCGGGTGAGTCCGTCAGAAATCGATATCCATGGATGTGCATAGATGAATACCAGGACATAAATCTGTGCCAGTACCATTTGATCAGGGAACTGGCGCCGGGCCGCGACTCCAATCTGTTCGTTATTGGTGACCCAGACCAGGCCATTTACGGGTTCAGGGGTGCAGACAGCAACTTTATTCAAAATTTCAAGAGGGACTACCCGGGCGTAGCCATATACAAGTTGGACAAATCCTATAGATGCACCAACACGGTACTGGAAGCATCATCACAGGTTTTAAACTCCGGGGCAATCCCCCTAAAAGGTATCTACCGGGGTGTTGCGATTCAAATCCGGGAATATTTCACGGAAAAAAGCGAGGCGGAGTTCGTGGCCCGAACAATAGAGAGCATTATGGGAGGGACCAGGTTTTTTTCAATAGACAGCCGGGTCGCCGACGGAACCGGGGAGGACGAAGCAGTTTCCTTCGGAGATTTTGCAGTCCTGTTCAGGATTTCAAGGATGGCTCCAAATATAGTCAAGGCCATGAATGACCACGGTCTGCCTTATCAGTTGGCCGGGGAAGAACCCTTTTTTAAAAAGGAACCCATAAGCACAATAGTGGATATCCTGCGCTTGACCGCCACTCCCCGGAACAGCATACTGGCAAAAAGATTAAATGAAAAGGGCGCAAAAGGGCTGTCCCCTTCCCTTCTGGCAAAAATAAGGGCGGGTGATACACCCACGGTCGAGGAGTGCATACTGGAAATAGCAGAAAAATGCCTAAGTGACACGGATTTTACCGCTGTTGACACCTGGGACAGGTTCCTGTCAATCGCAAGGCAATACGGCAGGGATATCTCTTCCTTCCTCTCCCTTATGCAATTGGGGGCCGGTGCGGACACCATAAACAAATCCGCAGACCAGGTGGCCCTTATGACCCTCCATGCGGCAAAAGGCCTGGAGTTCTCATATGTATTTATTATAGGATGCGAGGACGGCATACTTCCCTATACCTTTCAGCACAGGGATGAACCGGACATGGAGGAAGAAAAAAGGCTGCTATATGTAGGTATGACAAGGGCCAAGAAAATGCTTTTCCTGTCCCATTCAAAAAAAAGAAACCTTTACGGCAGAACACTTAACTCTTGTATTTCTCCGTTTATGATACCTGTCAAGGAAGAATTGCTGAACAGGCAAAAGGAAGAAAAAAGGCCGGCCCGTAAAGGCACGGGCCAATTATCCCTGTTTCCCGGGATATCTACTTGAGGATGTTACCTATCAAGAAAATAAGGGGCAAGAAGAAAAGTATTTGCACAATCCAGCCTACCAAACAAACCCCCATCGCCCTTAGTGTGCTGCTATAATCAAGGGCCTGCCTCACTGCTATAACCATTGCCACCAGCATCCATATTGAAGATACGGCCAGGACTATCCCGGTAAGCTTTGGTATTACACACAAAATTCTTACTATCCCGGGCGAACTGGAAAATCCAATGGTTCTCAGCAACTGGCCGGGATCGGCCTTTGTTTGAGGCTCGGGCAGCCACTTGGTTCCCACAAAATATATAACGTAGGCCCATATATACCACCCCAAAAGAGCAAGCACAGTACCGATTAATATCCACAGTATTATACCCGGGCCCCCCTCCTTTATGGTTCCAATCCCGGCGGCCAGGCTGGACAGCACAACCACTCCCATGGCCTGGCCCAGAGCCCCTTCATCGGACTCCACCTCCTCGTAAAGACTTACATCCAGTTTAGCGGCCCTGATAAGCCTTTCATTAAAATTGGACATCTTCCCTCCAGGGACTCTGCTGATAAATTAATCAAAAGGCGTGAGGATTTCATAACCAGTCTGGGTAACCAGCAAGGTTTGTTCGAATTGGGCGGAAAGGCTACCGTCATTTGTAACCGCCGTCCACCTGTCTGGCAGGACATGTAATTCATGTCCCCCGAGATTTATCATGGGCTCTATGGTGAAAACCATTCCCGGTGCCATGGGAACACCCTGGCCTTTTTGGCCGTAATGGGGCACCTGGGGAGGCTCATGGAACTCAAACCCCACACCGTGCCCTACATATTCCCTCACCACCGAACAGCCCTCACCCTCCGCGTAACTCTGTATGGCATGGCCTATGTCACCGATCCTGTTTCCGGGTTTAACCTGTTGGATCCCCCTGCGAAGACACTCCCGGGAAACCGAAACTATTTTCCTGGCCTCCTGCCCCGGGGAACCCACAAAAAAAGTTTTGCTGGTATCGGCATAATATCCTTCCAGTATGGGGGTGACATCAACGTTTATTATGTCACCGTCCTTCAGTTCCTTATCATCGGGTATGCCGTGGCATACTACACTGTTCACAGAGGTGCACACGCTTTTTGGAAATCCGTTATAGTTGAGAGGGGCGGATATTGCCCCCTGGGCCCTGGTAAAATCCTCTACCAGTTCATTGATGTTATCGGTGGTAATCCCCGGCTGGATATTCTCCTCTACTTTTTTTAGGAGCTGAACAGCCAGTCTACCCGCCTTTCTAATACCGGCAACATCCTTTTCTTCCTTCAGCCTGATATGATAAAGATTGGAATACTGTTCCTTTAATTTGTCGAAATCTTGGGTGCTTTTAAGTTTCTTCTTTAATTTTTTATATTTCATTATTCCTTTTTACTGTGTTAAGTTACCTATGCCCTTCCAGGAAGGATGATAGGAAAGTAGTCCTGTTTGGTCAAGGATTTTTGTGGAATAATTATATTATGGTCTTTAAATATGGCGGACTTGAAAAACCCAAAGTTAAGGGAAGATATAGAGCTCTTTCCCGTGCAGTCCTCAGGAACAACCATTATAGCTATCAGGGACCGCCTGGGCCTCGTGGAAGAGGGAAAGGGGTTGAACCCCGGCGTATACAAGCTGCTTTCCATGCTCGACGGCCAAAGGTCGGTTAAAGAAATTCAGCTTGAACTCATAAGACAGCATGGCGGGAACCTCGCATCCCTTGATAAAATCGAAGAAGCCCTTAAACAGCTCGACTCTTTATTCCTTCTGGATACACCCAGATACAGGGAATCCAGGGACGAGATAATAAACCGGTTTCGCCTTCAGAAGGTCAGGTACTCCTCTCACGCCGGAATCTCATATCCGGCAAGTAAGGATGAATTAAACGGAAAAATAAGGGAAATCCTTGAAAGCGTTAATCCCCCTGAATATCCGGCGGGAAAAATAAAGGCCCTTATTGCACCCCATATAGACCTAAATGCCGGAAAAAGGGTATATTCAAACGCCTACCAGGCCATACGGGGAACCAGGCCGAAAAGGGTTATAATCCTGGGGGTAGGCCATTCCATGAGTTCTGATATATTCTCCTTAACGGAAAAAGCATTTCAAACCCCCCTGGGCAATGTGGAAACAGATCTGGACATTATAAGGGAACTTTCCCTGGCTGGGTCTCAGGTAACAAATGAAAACGATTTCTTCCACAGGGATGAACATTCCATAGAATTTCAAATCCTATTTCTTCAGTACCTTCTCAGGGGGGAACGCTTCCGGATAATACCGGTTCTCTGCGGTTCCTTAATAGCCGTTCTGCCCGAATATAGCAGGGCGGCTTATAAATCTGTATGTGGCGATTTCTTGGAAGTACTGGCCGATGCGGCAGCGGAGGATGACGCCCTCGTGATAGCGGGTGTGGACTTTTCTCACATAGGCCCCAAATTCGGGCATGAGATGCCCGCCTCCTGCCTGTCAGATCAATCAGAAAGGCACGACAGGCAACTCCTGAAGTCCCTGTGCGAAATGGATGCTGACAGCTTCTGGGCCGAGTCTATAAATGTGCGGGACAGATTCAATGTCTGCGGGTTTTCCGCCCTTGCCTGTCTTCTGGAAATCCTTCCCACAAGTAAAGGTCATTTACTGGATTATGCCATCTACAGGGAAAATTCCACCAAATCCGCAGTAAGTTTTTCCGCCGCGGTTTTTACAATCTAAAAAAAGGATCAAAAAAACGATTCGGTGCGGCCTTCTGAAAGGAAGCCCTGGAGTTTTGCTGCAACTCAACACAATCTGGGTTAAAGTTGCCGGACACTGGACAAACTGTAATTAATCTGCTAAAAATTTTAGTGGTTCCAAGAAACTTCATATCAAGGAGACAAGCAACACATGCCACATATATGGATAAAGGATATCAAGGAAAATGTCAGGGTGGAAGGGGATTACCTGGTAAAGACCAAGGCTTTGTCCCAAACCAGACAGGGAAACGCTTTTTTGAACCTCGCCCTGGGCGACAAGACGGGTACCATAGAGGCAAGAATCTGGGAAAGGGCAGATGAACTATCCCCCCGGTTCAAAGAGGGGGATATAGTAACCATCACCGGACAAGCAAACACATTCAGAAACCAGATCCAGCTCCAGGTATATGAATTGAAACGAAGTGAATCCAGTGTGGATGTTTCTATATTTCAGGAAGCCAGCCCCAAAAATATAACCCAAATGCTTTCCGAGTTGAAAAAATTATTCGATGGAATATCAAACCCTCATCTCAAGGCCCTTGTCGAATCCTTTCTTGCAGATCATGAGTTTTTGTCCAGATTCAAAAATGCACCGGCTGCAAAAAATTTTCACCATAACTATATCGGGGGCCTGCTTGAACATACCCTTTCTGTTTGTAAGCTGGCCAAGATGATAGCCAAGCATTACCCCGAATTAGACGCCGATATTCTCTTGGCAGCCGCCATGCTTCACGACATAGGAAAAATAGACGAGCTTAAATATGAACCGGACATCCGATACTCCGACCAGGGCAGGTTGCTGGGGCACATTGTTTCAGGGGTAATGATGCTTGACCAAAGGGTGAAAAACATCAATGGGTTTCCCCCTGATCTTGCCCTCCGGCTCAAACATCTTATCTTGAGCCACCACGGGGAATTCGATTTCGGCTCCCCTAAGAGGCCGAAATTTTTAGAGGCCTTCGCCTTGCACTTGATAGATGATATAGATGCAAAGATAAACGGGCTGGGCAGATTATTTGAAAGGGACACCCAGGAAGGCGCATGGACTACCTTTAATAACCTATTTCAGAGATATTTCTATAAGGGAGAATCCCATGCCGATGCCGAAAATAATGGTGACAAGGCCGAGAAAAGACCAACAGGGCAAAGGTACCTATTTCCCCTGGAAAAATGAAGGAATCATCCTCCACATCCCTTGACATATTTAGGTTAAAAGAGGGCGACAATGGACAAGATAAAAATAGCTATTGCAGGTATGGGCAACTGTGCCAGTGCACTGATTCAGGGCATTGAATATTACAGGCCAAAAAACAATAAAGACCGTATAGGGCTTATGCACTGGGAGATTGGCGGTTATACACCTTGCGATATAGAGGTAGTTGCAGCCTTTGATATTGACAGACGAAAGGTAGGAAAGGATATTTCGGAAGCCATTTTTGAGCTTCCCAATTGTGCCACTCAGTTTTGCAAAGACATCCCCAAAAAAGGAGTCATCGTAAATATGGGTCCTGTAATGGACGGTTTTTCCAAGCATATGAGGGAATACCAGGATAAATATACCTTTATCCCTTCCGACAAAAGCCCATCTTCCAAAAAGGAGTGTATAGATATATTGAAACAATCAGGTGCCGAAATACTTCTGAACTACCTGCCGGTTGGATCTGAAAAGGCCGCAAAATTCTACGCCGAATGCGCCCTGGATGCAGGCGTAGGATTTATAAACAATATCCCCGTATTTATAGCCAGCAGCCAGGAATGGGGTAAAAAATTTGAAAGGCGGGGAATCCCCATAATCGGAGATGATATTAAATCCCAGTTAGGTGCCACCATTGTGCATAGGGTGCTGACGAACCTTTTCAAAAGCAGGGGCATTAAACTGGAACGGACATACCAGCTCAACACAGGGGGAAATACGGATTTTTTGAATATGCTGAACAGGGCAAGGCTGGTCTCCAAAAAGAAATCCAAAACGGATTCCGTTCTGTCTCAACTCCCGGATATCCCTCTGGAACCGGAAAATATTCATATAGGTCCAAGTGACTGGGTGGCATGGCAAAAGGACAATAAGGTCTGTTTTATACGAATGGAGGGCAGGATCTTCGGAGATATACCCATAGACCTTGAATTACGGCTTTCGGTGGAGGACTCTCCCAACTCCGCCGGGGTAGTAATAGACGCAATAAGATGTTGCAAGATCGCACTGGAAAGGGGCAAGGGCGGCATATTGTATTCACCGTCTGCATACTTCATGAAGCATCCCCCCAAACAGTATACGGACGACCAGGCATTCAGCATGACCGAGGATTTTATCCATGGAAGCAGAAAGGATTGAAAAACCAATATCGTTATTTTAAGAAAATATGCAAAGGTCCTATAAAATAAGAGCAAAAGGAGGATAATATGGATTGGGGCATAGAAAACCGGCTTTCCAGGTTAATCAGAAAAGACGGACATTGTCAATTTCTGCCGATAGATCACGGGTATTTTCAGGGCCCTACCAGATACCTGGAAAATCCCTCCGATACCATAAAAGGTCTTCTGCCATACACGGACGGCCTTTTTGTCACCAGGGGAATCCTGCGGTCATCGGTGCCGCCGGACTGCGAGGCCCCCATAATATTAAGGGTTTCAGGCGGCACCAGCATAATAGGGGCCGATCTTGCAAATGAAGATATCGTGGCCTCCATAGATGATATTATCAGGCTTAACGCCAGTGCAGTGGGCCTCTCCATTTTTGTGGGTTCTGAATATGAACATCAGACACTCAGTAATCTCTCACGGCTCGTGAATCAGTGTGAACCTTACGGAATACCTGTAATGGCGGTGACAGCCGTGGGCAAGGAAATGGAAAAAAGGACCTATAAATACCTCGCCTTGTGCTGCCGCATTGCAGCGGAATTGGGCGCAAGGATCGTAAAAACCTATTATTGCACTGAGGGTTTTGAAAAGGTTGTGGAGGGATGCCCTGTTCCAGTGGTTATAGCTGGAGGGCCAAAATGCGAGACGGAAATGGAGGTCTTCGAATTTGTATACGACGGCATCCAAAAGGGGGCAATAGGGGTTAATCTGGGAAGAAACGTTTGGCAGAATCCGCACCCTGTGGCCATTATGAGGGCGCTTCACGCTATCATTCATAAAAGTTCCACTCCTGAAGAAGCTGGTGAATTATTCAAGGAACTTTCGGGGTAAAATTTCCAGAAGGGTAATATCTCACAAGGATCCATGTGATGAAATGCGCGGTATATTACAATAACAGTGATATAAGGATACGGGAGACTCCCGTTCCAGAGATAGGCAAAGAAGAATTCCTGGTAGAAATGCAGGCTTGCGGTATATGCGGAAGTGATGTACTTGAATGGTACAGGACAAAAAAAGCTCCTATAGTTTTGGGTCACGAGATGACCGGGGTGGTGGCCAAGGTCGGGGGTAACGTTCAAAAGCACAAAGAAGGAGACAGGGTCTTTGTATCGCATCATGTTCCGTGCAATACCTGCCGATATTGTTTAAACGGCGATTTTACGGTTTGTGAGACCCT
>CAZZPR010000063.1:14615-17576 GCA_964655655.1 uncultured Desulfobacteraceae bacterium
AAATACGAATTTTGATCCAGGAGGATTTGCAGAATATATAAGGGTGCCTGAAATTAATGTGGACAGAGGGACCTTTCTGTTGCCGGATGAGATAACCTATGAAATGGGCACCTTTATAGAGCCGCTGGCATGTGTAATAAGGGGGCAGAAGAAAGCCGGCCTCCAACCGGGGCAGACCGTATTTATAATAGGGGCAGGGATTTCGGGGATTTTACATCTTAAACTGGCAATGGCCACGGGTGCAAGCCTTGTTGCGGTTAGCGACATAAGTAAAAACAGGCTGAAATTTGCCGAGGGCTTTGGTGCAAAAGCTGCGATCCCGGCAGAGGAAGATGTGCCTGCAGCCCTTAAAAAGATAAACGGGGGCAAGCTCGCGGACCTGGTAATAGTGGCAACCGGTGCGGTTGAGGCCATTGATATGGCTTGGAAATGCGTGGACAGGGGCGGAACCGTTCTGATCTTTGCCCCCACACTGCCCGGTTTGGATGTTCCAATTCCGCTCCATGACGTGTGGCGCAACGGGGTTACCATTACCACATCCTATGCCGGTGCCCCCCTGGATATATGCCGGGCAATCGACATGCTGCAAGGAGGAAATATAATTGTTGAAGATATGATAACACACCGATTACCCCTTGAAAGGGCAGCGGAAGGGTTTTCCCTCGTGCAAGACGCCCAGGACTCCCTCAAGGTTATCATTGAACCCTGAGTTCTTCCTCCCTTACCATGGGCACGAACAAAACCTTCAGGACCCCTTTTTTTATTATCTTTCCCTTTTCCTTTTTAAGCATGGTCAGCTCCTGTATTTCACCTTGCTCGCCTACCGGTATAATCATCCTCCCGCCCTCGCACAACTGGTTAACAAGCGGCCTGGGTACCCTCTCTGGGGCACACGTAACAATTATCGCATCGAAAAGTGCCTTATCCGGCCAGCCTTTATACCCGTCACCTATCTTTACAAAAATATTGGTGTATCCCATTTCTTTCAGCCTTTTTCTTGCGTTCCTCCCCAGAGCCGGCCTTATTTCTATAGTATATACCTCTTTTACAATCTCACCTAAAACCGCGGCCTGGTACCCTGAACCGGTTCCCACCTCCAGGACCTTGTCATCCTTTGAAAGATCCAATGCCTCTGTCATATATGCGACAATATAGGGCTGTGAAATGGTCTGCCCCTCTCCTATGGGAAGAGGCCTGTCTTCGTACGCGTCTTCCCTTAATTCGCCGGGTACAAAAAGGTGCCTGGGCACCTTTTTCATCGCCTCTATAACCCTGGTATCTTTTACACCCCTGGATATTATCTGGTTGTCAACCATACTTCCCCTGAGTTCAGAAAACCCTTTTTCTTCAGTGCATCCCACAGCTACAGTAAAAAAAATTAGTAGAAACGGGAAAACAAAGTATGTTAATTTTATCATAATATTTTCCGGATAGTTTAAACCCGGATTGTGTAGTAGAAAAAGTAGCGAGGGTTGAAAACCCAAACGAAACGCGAATTGGGAGCAATTTTGAACCACAGGCATATTCATAAATGTGTTGAGGATCAAAATTGCGAAAAGAGCGTTGCAGCAAGGTTTTTCAGGCCGCAGCAGTTGACTGCTGCACAATCTGGGTTAAAGATCGATAATATCTTAAGCTTGATGGCTTCGTAAAAAGCTATTTTATGTCGCTTGCGGCATAAACCAGCTTTATACGAGTCCGCCAAACTCAAACGAGTGAAAAAATGTTAAAATAAACCTTCTTGATTAAATACCAAATTATTTGATAAACTTAAATAATGTTTTTTGTGGATGGGGAAATATTAATCCAGGGTCGGGGCAAATGACGAGCAGGGCATACTTCAGGTTTTACGAGGAACTCAATGATTATTTGTCCCCGGAGAAAAAAAAGATAGAGTTTGAACAACATTTCGGGGATAATAATACCGTTCAAGGTTGGCTGACTGATATGGGCGTTCCACCGGAGGAAGTGGATCTGGTGCTCATAAACAGCCGATCGGCGACCTTCGACCAGGTTATACATGATGGGGACAGGGTAAGCGTATACCCTGTCTTTGAAACATTCAATATTACCGGTGTAACCAAACTCAGGCAGCGAGGTTTAGCGGAACAGGCCGGGAAATCAAAACATAATACCGAAAGGAGAAAAAATGGCCAGGCAAAGAATCGATGAAAAAACCAGGAAAAAGATCATAGATTCCCATGCCAAGGGGATCCCTATGAGAAAAATAGCCAAGCAATTCAAGGTAAGCCTTTCCAGTGTAAGCCGGGTAGTCAAGGAAGAAAAGCTCAAAAAAGGCGAAGTAAGCGGAGCCAGAGAAAAATTTGACAAAAAGAAGCGGGTAGAAATACTCGAAAAAAGAATATCGGAACTGGAAAAGAAGATAAATGAACTTTAGGCGGGATATATCGCATGAACAAGGTAACTGAATCCCCGTCCATATTCATACACGGCCAGGAAAGCAGCAGCCGGGGCACAAAGGGTGTGTATTTCAGGCAAAATTTTCCCGAAATGATTATACCCGACTTCGTCGGCAGCCTGTCCGGCAGAATGGAGGAACTGGACAGGATTTTAAAAGACAAAAAGAATATGACCATTATAGGCTCTTCCCTGGGCGGAATTATGGCAGCTATTTTTGCATTTCAAAACAGGGAAAAGGTTAAAAAACTCATACTCCTGGCCCCGGCCCTTAATCTGGATGAGTTTAAGCCTTACCTGTCCGAAAGACTGAATGTGCCGGTTCGTATATACCATGGAAAACATGACGAGCTTATACCTCCGAGTGCAATCAAAGATATAGCCGGAAAGGTATTTTCCGACTACCAGTTTACCTTGTTGGAAGACGATCATCGCCTGTCCAAAACATTTACCTCTATAGACTGGCATGGGCTTTTAACTGGATAGTCCTAAGGGAATGGCTTTGCTATTCCTCCAGCTCTACATTCCAGTAAATATAATCCC
>CAZZPR010000064.1:0-16895 GCA_964655655.1 uncultured Desulfobacteraceae bacterium
TCAACAGAATTCGAGATGTCAATGAACTTAAAGTGCCTCCTGGTAATCGTTTGGAGTGTTTGAAAGGCGACCGGCAGAATCAATACAGTATTCGCATTAACCAAAAATATAGAATTTGTTTTACATGGGAGAAAGATCATGCCTACGAGATCGAAATCACAGATTACCGCTGATGCTGGGAGGCGGCTGCCTCGAAATCGGCCCCCGACACACCCTGGGGAGATGCTTTTTGAGGAATTTGTCAAGCCGCTTGGCCTTACACAGGCAGAACTCGCTCGTTGCCTGGGCGTTTCTTACCCTCGTCTCAACGAAATTATTAAAGGCAGACGTTCGGTAACTCCGGATACGGCATTGCGACTTTCCCGTGTTTTGGGTATGCCTGCGGCTTTCTGGCTGGGATTGCAACAGGATTGGGATCTTTGGCATGCCATGAACAGTCCTGATGCAAAACAGATTAATCACCTGAAACCAATTTCCAAAGATCAACACTCTTTTGCATAATCGGGTAGCCGGGGTCCGGGAGAGATGCCAGGGACCTTTCCGGCTTATGGCTACTGATATGGCAGTGTGCAAGAACGTGCCGAGCTTTTGAAGCTCACGCACCTTAGTCCGTGCATACCGCCATTGCTTCCATTGGCACATACGAACCCTTCTTCTGAGCCAGTGATCTATTTCCGGGATAGGCCGGTAATACTCCGGTATCCCGAAATAGTTCATCCAGCCGCGAAGATATTGGGCAAGGGTTCCACTTGACCCTTTTGGGTAACTCCGATGACGGCTCTTAGTTCTCCTTTACGGCCTTTTTGCTGCTTGACGCCTGTGCCGTCAGCCATAATTGCTGATAAGCCTTCTATAGAAACAGGTTCTTGAAAATTTTTGTCAATATCGCTGCCAACAACAATATTATGAATGCCTCCCAATGTATGGTGGGCCGTCCATCAATAAGTCTGCGATAATTGGTATCAATAACAGCCTCAATAACTTCATGCTCAAAATTTGATTCCTTATGGGCATATCGGCCCATTTGCAGGGCGCTCAATAATGGAGAATAAAATGCACCACAATTACGGCATTGGACTTTCCTTAAAGGCAAATATAATTTGCCAAATAGCGTAGAAATCTGTCGTGGCCTGCTACGATAACCCTTTTTCCGCATTTTTCGCCCGCGACAAGGCCGGCCTTCCTCATCTCCTTTTCTGAAATGACGGCCCAATCCCTTCCTGGCCTTACTGGGGAAAATATCGGTTCGCTTAAACGCTCTGAAATGACGTCATCATATCCCGTTAGAATGCTTTTTAATATCTCCAGCATCAAATAGGATTGGAGTTCCTTCAGCTTATAAACTATCTCGTTCAGATTCACTTTACCTGTTGCAAGATCGAGCCTAAGTGTTATATGTATTTCTTGTTCCATCACGGTCTCTTTCTTTTGGTTTTTGGCGTTGTACCTTAACCATAGGAGGAGATCGTGATTAAATGAATTTTTTATACCAGGTACACACTTTTGAACGTTACCAATTATTTGGTTCCGGTATCCCTGGAAAAACCGCTCGTACCCGGCATCTTGAAACATACAATATGCCATGTTGTTGGCAAAAGGGAAAAATGTGCAACGCATATAATTTTACAAACCCGTTTTATGTTGCTAAAACTAAAATCCAGGATCAATAAACTCCGTTAAATAAATATCTGTCAACACTCTTTCATCGCTTAGTAAAGAATGAATAGATATTGCCGCATTAATGAATGGTGGCACCAAGCGAAATCAAGACGCTATTTTTAAGCCCTGTTAAAGGACCCCATATGGCCAGGGAAACAATCTTAGTGGTAGACGATGAAAAGGATATACGAGAGCTTATCGGTTATAATCTCTCCCGCGAGGGCTACCAGGTAGATAGTGTTCCCTCGGGTGAGGATTGCATAAAACACGTCCGTACAAACCCGCCGGACCTCATAATATTAGATCTCATGCTTCCCGGAGTTGACGGGCTGGAGGTTTGCAGAAAATTGAAGGGAGATGCCCGGAACTCAAAAATTCCTATAATTATGCTAACGGCAAAGGGCGAAGAAAGCGATATTGTAGTGGGCCTTGAACTGGGTGCGGATGACTATATCACAAAACCATTCAGCCCCAGGGTATTGCTTGCCAGGACAAAGGCCGTACTCCGGAGAAAAAAGGCGGCCCTCCCCGGCGGGACGGACCTCATAAAGATCGGGGATTTGTTCATTCATCCTGGAAGAAGGGAGGTCCTTCTGGGGGAAAGGCAGATTTCGCTGACATCCACGGAATTTTCCATACTTCACCTGTTGGCCAGGCGGCCGGGATGGGTTTTTACCAGGTATCAGATCATAGACAATATACAGGGCAAGGATGCTGCGGTTACTGATCGTTCCGTGGACTTTCATTTAACTACACTGCGCAGAAAGCTCGGACCTTACAGCAAACACATCGAAACAGTATGGGGCGTGGGCTACAAATTTAAAGAATAAACCTATGTCGAGCAAAAGCCTTTTATGGAGGATTTACCTTGCCTATCTGGTAATTATACTGGCCTCCATAATCACCGTAGCAGTCTATGCCTCAACCACTCTGAAGAGATTCTATCTGCAAAACATTTCGGAAAGCCTCGAGGTAAAGGCCCGTATTATCGGGGCACAGGTCTCGGAATCCATAAAAAATAATAGGACCGGATTTCTGGGCAAATGGGTTCAAGACATAGGCCGTTTCTCCCCTACCCGTATTACCATAACTCTCCCCTCCGGCGAGGTACTGGCAGATTCCAGGCAAGACGACCCCGTTACCCTCGACCAGGCCGGCTATTCCGAGTTAAAAAAGGCCCTTGCCGGCAAAAAGAGTGTGTCCATCCGCTTCAGCCGGCACCTCCAAAAGAAGATGATTTACGTTGCAATACCCATCTTGTCCGGCGGGGAAATTTTAGGTGCGGTCAGGACATCACTGCCCGTCACCCAAATACATAGCACCCTCAAAAGAATATTCTGGGAAATCGGCCTTTGGGGGCTATTTATGACCATAATTGCCGCACTGATCAGTCTGTACGTTTCCAGGCGCATTACCCGGCCCATGGAGGAGATAAAAGAGGGGGCAAGACGTTTCGCCCGGGGCGAGCTTACCCATAGAGTGTTCGTGCCCGATTCCGGCGACCTCGGGGAGCTCGGCACCGCCTTGAACGATATGGCCAAACAGCTTTATGAACGCATCAGGGAAACCATAAAGCAAGGCAGGGAGTTGGAGGCCATATTATCGGACATGAGGGAAGGGGTTATTGCCGTGGACACAGAGGAAAGGATTATCATGCTGAACCAGTCCGCTGCATCTCTCTTACACATTGATATTTCCAATGCAAAGGGCCGCACCATGCAGGAAACCATAAGGAATGCAGACATTCAAAGGTTTTTGAGCAGGCTGCTTTCAGGGTCCGGAACAAGTAAAACGGAGGTTATTTCATATGGCAAGGAAAATAAATACTTTCAGATCAGTGGTGCCCAGCTCAGGGACAACGAAGAGCAAAGGATCGGGGTCGTAGCCGTGTTAAATGATGTTACCAGACTGCGGCGCCTGGAGGACATGAGGAGGGACTTTGTGGCCAATGTGTCCCATGAATTAAGGACCCCCATTACATCCATAAAAGGTTTCGTGGAAACCCTTGGTGAAGGAGTTATCGATGACAAGGAGAATGCAAAAAGGTTCCTTAATATTATCTCCAAGCAGACGGACCGGCTCAATTCCATAATTGAGGATCTCCTGACCCTCTCCCGGATAGAACAGGGGCTTGAAAGCGGAAACATAAAACTCCAGGAGAAAAATCTGAAGCCCATCCTTGAGAGCGCTGTGGCCAATTGCGGGCCGGGGGCAAAGGACAAAGATTTAAGTTTTGAACTTAATTGCGATGAAAAAATTACGGTTAAGGCAAACGCCAGGCTTCTTGAACAGGCCCTTATCAATCTCCTGCACAACGCGGTTCAATACAGCGAGCAAGGCGGAAGTGTGGAGGTCAACGCCTCCAAGGAAAAGGCGGAAACCACTATAAAGATCCGGGATCATGGGTGTGGAATCCCGGCCGAACATCTTTCCAGGATATTTGAGCGCTTTTACAGGGTGGATAAGGCAAGAAGCCGGGAGCTCGGCGGCACCGGCCTGGGTCTTGCTATAGTAAAACATATCACCCAATCCCACGGAGGCTATGTTACAGTAGAAAGCACCCCCGGAAAAGGCTCTATTTTCTGTTTGCACCTGCCTCCACTATGAAAGGGCAATCATTTCCATCTCGCCGAATTTTAATCCCGCACTAATAAATTCTTAATAATCCGACAATAGAATTCCTTAATTCAAGATCAAAGAAGGGTAACCGTTAATATTTATCGGCCGAAGGGCCGGAAAAATATTATACAGAAAGGGGGTGTAATTCGGACAAATCAAATACTAAGGTATTCCTAACAAATTCCTAACAATTTATTGCTTAAAAACAAGACGGAGGTAGATTATGAAATCAAGAACATTTTTGGTAATATCATTTGCCGTGGTATTTTGCCTGGGCTCAACAGCTGCCTGGGCAGGAAAAATCGTAATAAAGGGATCCACAACCGTGCTTCCTGTGGCCCAGAAATGTGCCGAGGCGTACATGAAGGAGCACCCTGATGTAAAGATATCCATTTCCGGGGGCGGATCAGGCAACGGAATAAAGGCCCTTATCGACGGCATGACTGATATAGCGGATGCATCAAGGTTTATAAAAGACAAGGAAGTCAAGCTGGCTGTGGAAAAGGGAAGGTATCCGGTTCCATTTTCAGTGGCCTATGACAGTATCATACCTGTGGTTCATCCCAGCAATTCCGTTTCAGGACTCAGCTTGGAACAACTGAAGCCGATCTACAAGGGAGAAATTAAGAACTGGAAAGAAGTAGGAGGACCGGACCGGGACGTGGTGGTGATCTCCCGCGATACCTCCTCCGGCACCTATGAGGTATGGGAAAAAAAGGTGATGGACAAGGAAAGGGTGTATCCCGGGGCGCTGCTTCAGGCCTCCAACGGCGCTGTTGTACAGGCGGTATCTAAAAACAAGAATGCCATAGGATACATAGGCCTTGGATACCTGGATAAAAGCGTGAAGGGACTGAAGGTTGACGGCGTCATGGGTTCGGAATCCACTACCCTGGATGGCACCTACCCCATAAGCAGGGCCCTGTTCATGTTTACGGACGGATGGCCGAAGGGGGATACCCTGGACTTCATCAACTATGTCAAACATCCGCAGAAGGGCCAGAAGCACGTTAGCAAGGCCGGTTATGTCCCTCTGTACTAGGGTGGAGTAAAAAAATTCTAACCGGGTGGCTGCATACGCAACGCCCGGTTAGAACCCCAATGCGTCTCCCCCTTTGAGATTGCGCCGGCCTTGGGTTGCGCCAGAAAGCTGGTTTCAGATAGGCCTTCCATTCACGAAATTGGAATATTTAACCCAGATTGTGCAGCAGGCAACTGCTTCGGCCTGAAAAACCTTGCTGCAACGCTCTTTTCGCAATTTTGATCCTCAACATATTTATGAATATGCCTGCGGTTCAAAATTGCTCCAAATTCGCGTTTCGTTTGCGTTTTTCAACCTTCGCTGCGTTTTCTACTGCACAATCCGGGTTTAAAAAACATCTAGACCTTTCAGAAAGGTTAATATGGAAAACACTGAAGACGGTTTCGGAACCGGGGCAGGCAGAAGGAGAAAGGAAAGGGTAGTCCGCATATTTTTCCTGTGCATCTCTCTTGTATCCATAATATCCCTGGGACTCATAGTTTTTTTTATATTCGCCGAGGGCCTTCCCATATTCGGCGAGGTGTCTGTAACCGACTTTATATTCGGAAAGTACTGGTATCCCACATATGATCCCCCGGACTTCGGCATACTCCCCTTGATAGTGGCATCGCTGGCTGTTACAGCAGTTTCTTCCGTAATCTCCATACCACTCGGAGTTATGACCGCCCTGTATCTGGCGGAAATAGCATCTCCCCGGGTCAGGGAATGGGTAAAACCTGTGGTGGAGCTTCTGGCAGCTCTTCCATCAGTGGTTATAGGGTTTTTCGGAATGGTTATCCTGGCACCCTTTATCCAGAGAATTTTAGATGTGCCCACGGGCCTGAACCTTTTCAATGCATCTCTTATGCTGGCCTTTATGGCTATCCCTACTATTTGCAGCATATCAGAGGATGCCATTTTCAGCGTTCCCATAGAACTCAAAGAGGCCTCATTGGCCCTGGGGGCAACCCACTGGGAAACCATCGGCCGGGTAATTCTTCCGGCCTCCATCTCCGGAATAAGCACAGCCGTAATACTGGGAATGTCCAGGGCTGTAGGGGAAACCATGGTGGTGCTTATGGTGGCGGGCGGCGCGGCAATGATTCCCACGTCACTATTTGACCCGGTAAGACCCATGCCAGCCAGCATAGCGGCAGAGATGGCAGAGGCACCCTTTGGCAGCGATCACTATCATGCCCTGTTCGCAACCGCTATAATATTATTTTTGTTTACATTGCTATTCAACATGGTGGCAGATTACATCTCAAATAAATACAGGCAGGTGGGGGCGGCAACCCTTTGACAGTTTTTGAATATTAATATCGCAATGGAATAACTATAGAGGGACATACAATAAAAACCCGGTTTTTTGAAGGCAAATAAAAACGGAGAAATAAATGTTCCATAAAATGCGCTCGAATAAAAGAGGCAGAAGAGGCCTGTTTCAGAATATCATGTTCTGGTTGTTCAGGATCTCCGCTATTATAAACGGAATCGTACTGGTTATCATAGTCTATTTTCTGGTTGCAAAAGGATGGAGCGCTATAAGCTGGAGCTTTATTACCCAGCCCCCTACCGATTCCATGACCAAGGGAGGAATAATGCCATGTATAGTAGGGACATTATTTCTGAGCCTGGGGGCAATAATAGTAGCCTTACCCGTGGGTGTGGCATCCGCTATTTACCTGAGCGAATATGCAAGGCCCGGCCGCGTTCTCAGAATAATACGCCTGGGTATCAATAACCTGGCAGGTGTTCCTTCTATTATCTTCGGGCTTTTCGGCCTGGCCTTTTTCGTGGTGTATTTAAAATTCGGGGTCTCCCTTCTGTCCGGGGCCTTAACATTGGGTGTAATGAGCCTTCCGGTTATTATCGGTGCCTCGGAGGAGGCATTAAGATCCGTGCCGGATACCTACAGGGAGGCATCACTGGGTTTGGGGGCGACAAAATGGCAAACCACTTACCGGGTAGTCTTGCCGGCAGCGCTTCCCGGTATCCTCACCGGTTCTATTCTGGGACTCAGCCGGGCCGCAGGAGAAACCGCGCCTATAATGTTCACCGCGGCCGTTTATTATACCCCGTCCATGCCTTCTTCCATATTCGATGAGATCATGGCCCTGCCTTATCATATTTACGTTTTGGCCACAGCCGGCACGGAAATCGAGGTTACCCGCCATCTTCAGTATGGTACAGCCCTGGTATTAATCACCCTTGTCCTGGGATTAAATCTTATTGCCATTGTTTACCGGGCAAGGCTCCGAAAGCGCGTGGGAGGATAAAGTTTAAAACACATATTATGTTAGTATACCTATTATTGTACGGAGCTTGGTAAATGAACCCGACAAACCCCCTTAAAATGCAAATGAAGGATATAAATTTCTATTACAGGGATTTTTTGGCCCTGGAAAGCATTTCCCTGGACTTCCATTCCAACCAGGTAACCGCGCTTATAGGGCCCTCCGGGTGCGGGAAAAGTACATTGTTACGATGCCTGAACCGGATGAATGATTTGATTCCATACAGCCGCACCCAGGGTGAAATCTTACTGGACGGAAAAAACATAAATGATCCTGATGTGGATGTTGTACATCTTCGCCGCAGGGTGGGAATGGTATTTCAGAAGCCGAATCCCTTTCCTAAAACAGTCTTCGAAAACGTGGCCTACGGCCTGAGGGTCAACGGAATGGGAAACAAGGCCAGCATAGGGGAACAGGTAGAGGCGAGTCTAAAAAAGGCCGCCCTGTGGGACGAAGTAAAGGACAGGGTGAATGAATCGGCATTGGGATTATCCGGGGGACAGCAGCAGCGCCTGTGCATCGCCCCCCCCCTGGCCGTGGAACCGCAGGTATTATTAATGGACGAGCCGGCATCCGCCCTTGACCCTATTGCAACTCAGAAAATAGAAGAATTGATACGGGAACTCAAGGAGTCTTACACCATAATCATAGTCACCCACAATATGCAGCAGGCGGCCAGGGTTTCTGACATTACAGCTTTTTTTTACCTGGGAAAACTGATAGAGGTGGATAAGACCGAGCAAATATTCACAAAGCCGGGCAAGAAACAGACAGAGGATTATATAACCGGCCGGTTCGGTTAAAAAGGAGAATCTGATGAAAAGACATCTGGAAAGGGAGCTGGATAAATTAAGAAAAAAAATACTTGGCTTGGGGGCATTGGTCCAGGGGATAACCGAAAAGTCCGTTCAATCTCTGATCCAGCATGATCTTCAACTCGCCAAAGAGGTGATAGACAGCGGTCACGAAATAGACAACAAGGAGGTGGACATAGAAGAGGACTGCCTCAAGATCCTGGCCCTTTACCAGCCGGCCGCCATCGACCTCAGGTATGTGGTTGGAATATTAAAGATGAACAATGACCTGGAGAGAATGGGGGACCTGGCTGTAAACATAGCTGAGAGGGCGGCTTATCTGGCCAACCAAAGGGGAACGGAGCCTTTTTTGGACTTTACAGAAATGAGTGAAAAAACCATAGCGATGCTAAAGAAAGCCCTCGACTCCCTTATACAGATGGATGCTGATCTGGGAAAAAAGGTTTGCGCGGACGACGATGAGGTAGATAACATCCACAGGGATATCCTGAACACCATCCAGGATCACATAGAGAAAAATCCCAACGAGGTCAGGCCGCTGGTGCACTTAATGCTTGCAGCACGGCACCTGGAGCGGATCGCCGACCTAGCAACCAACGTTGCGGAAGACGTGGTATACATGAGGCGCGGGGAAATAATCCGTCATAGAACTGAGGACTATACCAAGGCCAAATAAAATATATTCTGATTCTGGTTATGTTCCGGTTGAATCAAAAAACCTGGGATGGATGAATATCAAGCTTTTTTGAATTTATTTGAATTGGATTTTTCCGCGCCTCAATATAGCCTTACCCTCAAATAAAATATATCTTCAGCGCCGCCCCTGCCCGGCCCCAGGGAAAGAGACAAAATGGTATCGTCTTCCACCCCGGGAGGTATCTCTATGACAACCTTCCGGATCTCCCTGCCGTTCTTCAGCACTATCTCCTTTTCCGCTCCCCAAACTGCCTCTTCCTGGTTTAGATATATGTCGTGGACATTACCGTCGCTTCTCCGGGAACTCTCGAAAAACCTGTACTTCTTTCTACCGCAACCCCTCCCCCGAAATCCGCAGAAAAACTGCCGGGAAATATCACCGTCAAAAAAGAAATCGAACTCCCGGAATAGATCCTTTAACCCGAATCCACCAAAGATATCCCCCTGTTGAAATCGGCTGGCAAACGGATCCGAGCCTAACCTGTCATAGGCCCTTCTTTTTTCCGTGTCACTCAAAACCGCATAGGCCTCGCTTATCTCCTTGAATTTTTTCTCTGCCTCGCTGTTATTCGGGTTCCTGTCAGGATGATATTTCAGCGCAAGCCCGCGATACGCCTTTTTGATTTCCTCCGGGCCGGCATTCCGCTCTATTCCTAATGTATGATAATAGTCTTTGGAGTTATACATGGCTTTTTAGAGATATCTCTTGGAATATGTAAAAATTTTATCAAAATTCCATTTGAAATCAAGCCCTGGATTGCATGTAATCATTTATGGCCGCTCTAAGGGTATCTGACGCCAAAAGTGCACAGTGAGTGCTCTCCTCCGGAAGCCCACCCAATTCATTCAGAATAGTTTTGTTGTTTATTGCCAATGCCTCTTCACAGGTTCTTTGCATGGCCAGCTCACAGGCCATACATCCGGAGGCGACAGTGGTGACACATCCGTCGGTGAAAAACCGTGCATCGCGGATCTTGCCCTTTTCTATCTTCAAAAAAATATGCATGGTGTCTCCACAGGACCCCGTGATCTTCCCCTGGGCCTGGGGGCTTTTCATTTTTCCCATATACTTCGGGTCGAGCCAAATCTGGATAACCTTTTCGGAATAGACCTTCCTGGCATCTTCTATGATAGATGCCTGCAATTCATCCATTGCCTTGTCGAAATCTTCCTGCATTTATCTATTCCCGATAATTCTTTATTCTTTATTCAGTGAATCACCTGTTTAGGGGAATCTGGGGAAAGCCTGGATATATCTTTCCTATAACCTGGATTTAAGTTTCTCCCATATTTTCCCTACCGCCCGGGCTGTATCAGAATTCCCATCGTACTCAAAAATGGTTTGTTTCTGAACCATGGCCTTGGTAAATAAAGGATCAAAGGGGATTCTTCCCAAAACCGGAAGGCCCTTATCCAAAGCATATTGCTCTAAAGTTTCCGTCATTTCGGGATTTATGTCAAACTTATTTATACATAGAAACGCAGGAATCTTAAAGTGGTTGGCTAACTCGAAAACCCTGTCCATATCATGATGGCCGGAAAGGGTGGGTTCAGCTACGATCAATATGCCGCTTGCGCCCGTAATAGATGCAATAACCGGACATGCCACCCCCGGCGGCCCGTCTGTAAGGATAAGTCCGAGTCCCTTTTTTTGGGCGACTTCCCTTGCCTGCTGCCGGGTAAGAGTGACCAGTTTTCCGGAATTATCCTCGGCAATTCCAAGCCTTGCATGCACCATAGGTCCGCAACGGGTTTCCGATATGAATAATTCACCACAGGTCTTGATAGGGAATTCTATAGCATCCACCGGGCAAAAATAAACACACACCCCGCAGCCTTCACAGTCAATGGGGTCAACCACGAAATCTGGACTGATAGCGTCAAAGCGGCATAATTCCCTGCAACGTCCACATTCGGTACATTTATCAGGGACTATCTCGGCCTTGTGCCCTTCCTGAAAATCCCGCCTCTCCTTTATGTCCGGTTCCAAGACCAAATAAAGATCGGCTGCATCCACATCCGCATCACACAAAACCTTTTCTTCTGCCAGAGAGGCAAAGGCGCTTAGCAAGCTTGTCTTGCCGGTGCCGCCCTTGCCGCTAATAACAATTATCTCCTTTATACTATCCTTTTTTTGCATAGTCCGATACATCCTCGTAAAGTTTAAAAAATCTTTCTTTCCATTCAGGTCTTTCTACCACCAAAAGTTTTCCCGTGGAATATGCCTGTGCTATCCGGCGGTCATAAGGAATCTCCATAAGAATGGGTATACCTTCCTCTTCGGCATATTTTTTTACCATTTCATCACCGAGATCCGAACGATTTATTACAATGCCGTGGGGTATACCGAGAATTTTCACCATGCCGACCGCAAGTTTAAGGTCATTTAGGCCGAAAGGTGTGGGCTCTGTGACGAGAATTAAAAAATCCGTGCCCTTAACCGAGCTTATCACCGGGCAGGATGTGCCGGGAGGGGCATCGATTATATTTATCTTATCCGGCTGGACAGCGGCCCTTACCCTTTCAATAACGGGAACAGCCATTACCTGGCCAATGTAGAGTTTACCGTAAGCAAACTCTAAATCCTCTCTAAAGCCACTCTCAAAGATTCCCATCTCCCTGTCTGTTTCGGTGATTGCATTCTCAGGGCAAACCTCCATGCAACCTCCGCAGCTGTGACACAACTCGGGAAAGGTTAAAACGCTTTTCCCCACCACCACAATGGCGTTAAACTGGCATATCTCCTGGCACTTGCCGCACAAGGTGCATTTGTTCATATCCACCTGCGGCACTTTCAGGCTTACCTTCTCACTGTGGGTAATCCGGGGCCGAATAAATATATGGTCATTGGGCTCCTCTACATCACAGTCAAGCAGCTTGACCCCGCTCCCAAGGGCCACTGCCAAATTGGTGGCAATAGTTGTTTTTCCGGTTCCTCCCTTTCCGCTCGCTATACTTATAATCATAATAATTATCCTGTGTTCATGATGTTCGGCTTACTATCCGGTAACAGGCAACAAACCGTCACCCCGTGAGTTCGACAATTCTGTTCACGATCTTATTAAAGCTCGTTGTGTATTCCATGTCCTCCTTATCCATCCATGCCAGACTACCCTCATCGCCCTGTGAGACAATCTCCGGCTCCAAAGGCAGACTGCCCAGCAGGTTGAGTCCGGCCTTTTTGGCTGTCATCATCCCGCCGTTTGTCTTGAAGAGATCGATTTTCTTACCACAAAACGGGCATATCAAGCCGCTCATGTTTTCCACCAACCCAATAATATCCATTTTAACCTGCTGGCAGAAATTGATCGATTTTCGAACATCGGAAAGTGAAATCTCCTGGGGTGTAGTTACAATAACCGCCTTGGTATCCGGAATAGTCTGGGCTATGGTCAACGGCTCATCTCCTGTACCTGGAGGACAATCAATAACCAAATAATCAGACTTGCTCCACTCAATGTCATTGATAAATTGCTTGATCACCCCTATCTTTAGGGGACCCCGCCAGATAGTGGCAGCATCCTTATCCTGGAGGAGGGACTCTATTGAAATGACCTCCATGTTTGGAAGATATTTGATGGGCATTCCCTTATTGCCCTCACCGGATGATTGTATGCTTCCCTTTAAACCAAGCAACCGTGGGATACTCGGGCCGTGCAGGTCAACATCCATAAGTCCTGCCTGGTAACCTTTTCTGGCCAGTCCGGCAGCGAGATACGCGGCAACAGTGCTTTTGCCAACCCCTCCTTTTCCGCTCATTACCAAGAGTTTATGCTTAAATTCCTTGAGTTTTTCCTTTATCTCCTCATCCTGTGCCTTCATCATGGCTTGTTTTCGTTTCATCTGTTCGTCTTGCTGCATTATGTTAATTTTCCTCCTTCTGATTCTATATCATCTATTAAAAATCCCGGTAACTTATCCTATTCACCCTTCACCTCTTAACTTATAAGGTCTAGATGTTTTTGTCACCCTGAATAACTCGGGTGGCCTCCAATCTTTTCTTTTAATTTTATCTTTTTCCGAGCACCGGAAAGGAAAGCACAGATAGCCTTTTTCAGGGGATAAAAAAGAAAAAAATATCCCCATCTTTTCTTAAACCCAGATTGTGCAGTAGTTGGCTACTGCACAATCTGGGTTTAAACTCGAGCGTGGTCAATTGAAAAGAATAACGCAGGGAGCAAAGCCTAAAACTTTCCGTTATTATTTAAAATAACTGCATCTCCCTCCTCGCAACCTATATTCCGTGCTATTAACGGACACTTTACCTTTAATAAGAAAAATATATTCTTCTGCTCATCCATAAGGGTTTCATAATTACCCTGTCCTTTAGCGATTATCAGATCGGCGTTTCTGAATGCCTCCTTAAACTCCTCGGAACATTCCTCTAAAACAGTACCGGATAAATCTGAACCATTATCAATAACCCTTACAAATGAATCGAGGCCCGCGCTTCTGGCATCATCGCTGAGTGCATCATTTAAAATCGGAGCGCCTTTAACAACGTATTTTATCGGATGACTTCGCAATTGCTCAAGGAGCAATTTGTCAAAGAAAACCTCGCCGGCATTATCCCCTAAGTAAAGTATGTTTGATGCCCTGTCTAACGCATCCTTTAATTCCTTAAAAGCCTTTTGGGGAACAGCCATTTTAAGACATTGGGATACCGCTGATTGCATCTTCTCCTCACTAATATCATTCCCCGGACCGCAATCAATAATATTGCCGGCTATAGCCATCCTTACAGAAGTTTCAAATGGATCTGCAGAGCTTTCCACAACCTCCCTAAGGGATGAGATAACTTGGGATGCCAATATATTAGATTTCTGCTTTATCTCAAGGTAGGGATCACTGTTTCCACTTAAAAGCCGGACAGCCCCATGGATATACCTTCCTATATAAGGAGGTGTATCCTCAAAAGATACCTTGGCCAGCCTGAAAAGAACCTGTCTTAAAATTTTTTCCCTGAGCTTATCATCATCGGTGACTAAGCAACTGGCCTCATAGGCCTGCCTTACAAGACACGGAATACATTCCACTCCCATTTTCATTTTTCTATGCCCTTTCCATCACATCTCAGTCCACTTCTGTAACAGTAATCGCATCCTGTTCACATACTTCTATACAGCTTTCACATCCAATACACTCCTCTGCATTTACAGGAACCGACTTTTCATCTTTCATCTCAAAGACATCTACCGGGCAGACATCCACGCATTCCTCACATCCTATACATCTATCGTGATCAACTTCTACTTTGTACATGACCGAACCTTCCTTTCAGTTTCTTTACTGTTTACCAGGGTTATCATGTATTCTCCGAAGGAAAACCACTTTGATACAGCTTTACAGATCAATTGCTGTTTTTCCTTTGAAATACTTGGAGCAAATGAATCCTTCCTTTGCTGGGTTAATCCAGCAAGTAGCACAAAAATATAAGTTCCTAAGCCCAGAAAATAAACCTTACTTATCCGCTTCCGTTTTTTCTGATTCCTGGATCCTTGAATCGATTTGTTCTATCTGTTGCTTCAGCATTTTCGCCTGATCCCTCAGGAATTCTATCTCCTGGTCAGGCCCTGTGAACTGACCATAGGGCGGCATACCCTGAACTCCGAAACCACCCTGCATATATGGACCATAAGGCACCATACCGGAAAATCTAAATCCTCTGCCCCGGCCGAATCCTCTGCCGAAGCCCCGGGCACCATAAGTATAAGCGCCTCCATAAGTTCCCGTATAGGGCGCCCTTGCTCCGCCAAAATAGGGATTGCAAAATCCTCTGCCCCCACCGGTCATGGGACCCATTCCTTGTGGTCCTGTTCCGTCAAATCCTGGCATACGAATCACCTCCTCTCCGAATTATTATCCTGAATTCCTCTTCTTCTGCCCTTGCCCTGGCCGCGTCTGCCGCGTGAACCCCTGCGACGGGGACCTGGGCTACCGGGCATGAAAAACCTGATGTGAAATAAATTCCCGGATAAAAAGGCTTGCGTCACATCCTCAACGCTTCCCGATATCCACGGAATCAAGCTTATTCCGGCTGTTGTAACCATATGCGCCAAAGGCCTCGTGATTGCACCGCAAATAAGGGTATCAACACCCAGCCCCCTGAGTCTTGCCACCTTGCCAGGAAGAAAATAATCGCTGATATCTGTCTCGGAACGGGATTGCTCACCTTTTTCATTCGCCTCTACGAGCAATAACCTTGAGGCCGTATCAAAAACAGGCGAGACCCTTCCGTTCCAAGTTGGTATGGCGATCTTCATTTTTATTTCGTTCCTGGTTTATCTCTCGCTACCTTATCTCGCCCCGTGGTTAAGGTCTTAAACCCAAGAAATCAACACCTGCTGCAGTGAGTATTTATATTCCTACCTGCCCACCAAAAGGAATTCCACATTAGTAACCACAACCTTTACTTTACTAATTACCTCTTTTTAACTTTTTCTAAACGTGATAAAATAGAATTTATCTGTCCGTACAGTGCTTGTGTCTCCTGCTTTAGGGCTTCCAGCTCATCCTCTCCTCTATTTACTTCCTGTCCGCTTCCCAAACCGAAGTGATCAGGAACACTGGCCTTATCGGTCGGGGAAAGGTCACCGCTTTTGTATCTATTCACCACGTCTCTTATTGAACCGCTAACGCCCACGACCACCTCAACGCCAGCCGCGTTCAAGGTCCTGCTGGCATTGGGGCCGACATTTCCGGTTATAAGCACATCAACTCCTTTGGAGGCAATGAATTGTCCAGACTTTATGCCCGCACCTCCGCCCTGGGACATGCTCTCGTTTTCAACGGCCTCAAAACTCATATCCTGCGGGTCTACGATCAAAAAATAAGCACACCTTCCAAACCTCGGATCTATATCAGAGTCAATATTTTTTCCGGTTGAAGAAACAGCTATTTTCATAATGTCATTCCCCCTTTAATGCCTTACATATTTTCTCATCCTGACCTCGCTTTTTTATCTTTTGGATTTTTTCAGGTGCCGAAAAAGATACCTTAGCTTTTCCATGTGCCCTTCATCCAAATAATTTAAATGGGCCAAAATATCACCAGGAGCCAATATCTTATTGAGCATTTTTCGTGCCAGCTGTTACCCGCCCCTGTATATAAACTTAACTCCTTAATATCACTAACTAATTTTTATTATTTATTTTCTTTATTTCGCTTGAAGGAAATAATTTACGTTTCAATAATGCAACTAATTCCCAAGTTTTTGTTCCATATCTTTAACTTTTACGCGGTTTCCCTGAAGCTCCCGGCATATACCCTGATTATCCCCATATCTTGAACAAATCTGGATACCACATTCCGGAAAAAGCTGGCTGACCTTCGGAACCAACCAATTATATCCTTGGAAATTTTCTACCACTATAACTATCTTTTTCTGCCCTACCCCGGTTACGCAGGCACTAACTCAATTCCGGGGCAAAATCTTTCCATTTACTATTATCCTCAAAACTGAGCCTGGATTAGGGAAGGTCCTATTTATAGTTTTTTGCGAATGCTTCTCATTCTCATGATTTTTTTATAAGCCTTTATTTTATGCTGTCAAGTTATTTTTTTCGAAATTCTAAAGAAACTAGCTCAAATCAGATCATTGAAAATATTCTCCCCTTAGGGTTCTCTTGCAAACCAATTGCCCCTACTTTTAACCCAGATTGTACAGCAGCCAACTACTGCACAATCTGGGTTAAAATCTTGGCAAAACATATTTTTTTTCCTCAAAAAAAGTTTGGAAGCCGGGGAAGGGTTGGTAAGAAGTGTAAGTATTGTTCTTTTGTATTGTTT
>CAZZPR010000065.1:0-16707 GCA_964655655.1 uncultured Desulfobacteraceae bacterium
CTGAGGTCCAATGGTGCGGAGATGTACGAGTATCCGATAAAACTTGATTGATTGTGTTTTATGACTAGCAGAGGTGGAAACTAAACAGAAGTAAAGATAAAGGAATCGAGCATTCCCCCGGAGGGGAATGCTCGATTCCGTCCTGTGTGGTTTGTATGTGCTTAAGGCTGATAGTTCTTTTCCCAGCTATCACCCAGTAGTTTTCATGGGCCCTATTAAATAGTTAAGGGTTAATTGAAAGGCTGCGATTGAGATTAATTGAGATAAGAAAAGAGGGATCGCCAAAAAGATAAAAGCTGTGATGGCTTCGTAAAAAACTTAGGAGGTAAAAAAATTAAAAAAAGAGGCAGGGAATGAGCGCTTGAGGGAGATAAAGGAGAGCCTTGTGATGACGTTCCTGGATTCAATTTGTTTGGGAACGCCAGGGCCTGTGCTGGAAAGAGAACAGAGTATTGAATGATTGTATAAAGCAAATAAAAAATAGAAAGGGGTAGCAAATGGGAATTGATCATGAATTTACTTTGGATATGGGTTTGAACGAACAGCAGAAGATGATTAGGCGTCAGGCGCGAGAATTCGCACAGAAGGAGATAGCCCCGGTTTTAGATAAAATAGACCAGGAAGATAATCTGCCGGGCGGAGTAAGGCCCTTTCTCAAGAAAATCGCTGACGCAGGCCTTTTCGGTATAACCGTTCCTCCGAAATACGGGGGACCGGGCGCAGATTATAAGAGTGTTATCATTGTAGACGAAGAGTTGACCAGATTCGGCGGAGAATTGATGCATGCGGTTACGTGCATGCATAACTTGACTGTCGCCGATACCATTGACCTGTTTGGTACGGAAGAGCAGAAAAAAAGATGGCTTCCGGACTTGGTTGCCGGCGAAAGGACGGGCGGTGGCGTTTACAGTGAGCCCGATGCCGGTACAGATGTATTGAGTTTGAAGATGACCGCAACAAAGGAGGGGGGCGGCTACCGGCTCAACGGCACCAAAAACTATGTTAGCGTGGCAAACACGGCCAATACTTGGCTTACCTTTGCCAGGACAAAACCGGAAGGCGGGATGAGAGGAATTTCATGCTTTATCCTGGAAATAGCGCCTCCAGGTGTAGCACCGTATGACAGGCCGAACAAAGATAAAGACGGCCTGCAGCTGGTAAAGCACAATAAGATGGGGTCCCATGGCGAGGATTGCTGTATAGCATACCTCGATAACTATTACGTGCCTGCCGAGAATATACTCGGCCCGAAGAACGAAGGTGGAAAGGTTATGATGACTGCCCTTGGAAAGCAGAGGCCGCTGGCCGCTGCTTCATGTGTTGGCCATATATGGATGGCCCTTGACGCCGCTCTGCCGCATGCAAAGGAGAGAAAGCAGTTTGGGAAGCCCATATGCGAGTTTCAGTTGATTCAAAATTACCTGGCGGATATGTATACAATGGGCCTTGCGGGCAGACAGATGGTGCAACGAGCCGCGGAACTGGCGTGGGAAGCATACCACGTAAGGGAAGGCAAGGATGTATCTATCATACATGAACTAAACAAGGTTGGTTCAGCCGCCAAATATATCAGTTGTAGGGGCTCCCGCAAGGCAGTTCTTGATGCGTACCAAATCCATGGCGGAGACGCCTATGATCTGGACCATCCGGTTAATCGAATAATGAGAGACGGTCTAGTAGGAAGTCAGGCCGGCGGCACTGATGAGGCAATGATCGTTAACACGGCTATGGAGCTCATACGGGATTAGATCGCTGTTTCAGCAGAGAGAACATTTTTTTATAAGGGAGGTAGTTCATGCAACAAAACCGTTTAACCAGTCTCTTAAATATTAAATATCCCATTATACAGGGAGGGATGCAATGGGTAACCGACTGGAGGCTGGCCGCTGCAAGTTCTAATGCAGGTATCTTGGGTACGCTGGGTTTGGCTTCTATGTCCCAAGAAGATGTAGCAGAAAATATTCGACAGATGAAGGCGCGGACGGACAAGTCCTTTGCAGTTAATATCCCCCTTTTACATCCCGATGCGCCGCAGATTTTTAGGGTGGCCTTGGATGAGGGAGTGAAGATTTTTATTACATCAGCCGGCAATCCTGACAAAATGGCAGAGACTGTCCGAAAGAAGGATATTGTATGGATCCACGTGATACCATCCGTTCGGGGCGCGGTAAAAGCTGCAAAGGCCGGGGCCCATGCGGTTATTAGTGAGGGATATGAAGCAGGGGGCCATAACAGCCCTTATGAAATCACAACCCTGTCTTTGGTGCCCCAGGTGGTTGATGCTGTAGATGTGCCTGTAGTGGCGGCCGGAGGCATTGCCGACGGAAGGGGTATTGCCGCGGCCATGGCTTTGGGTGCTGAAGGCGTACAGCTTGGGACAAGGTTTATTGCCACAAAAGAGTGCCCTGCCCATGAGAATTTCAAAAAACTGGTCCTTGATGCATTGGACACCGGGACAAGTATAATTGGAAGAAAACTTGACATACTCCGGGTATTGAAGACAGATTTTGCCGAACGCATAACAAATGCCGAAAACAAATGCGCTTCCCGCGAGGAGCTGATGAAAATTATAGGAGATGAATTTAACCGGAATTATGCAGGGTCCCTGAAAGGTGATATCAAAGAAGGCGTGTTTCAGGCCGGTCAGTCAGCGGGAATGGTTAAGGAGGTTTTACCTGTTGCAGACCTGGTCAATCGCCTGATTGTTGAATATGATAAGGCTATAGAAAGGCTTGTAACGCTATCAAAATAAATGATTTTTGATTGCTAAAACTCAGGCCCTGTTCAAGCCCTGGACACATTTTTCAGGATTGCAAATGCTTGCTTGTACCCAAGTGCGCCAACACTGTGTATGCCTCCAATCAGCGGTGATTCGTCAGCCCTGAGATGTTCCGCCATTTTGATAAAAGCGTAGAGTGTTGTGTTATCATAAGGAGCTTTGGCAAGATTTAAACCACCTGTTATTGTAAGTGAATGTTTGTCGAGAAAACCCGGTATTTCCACGGTTGAGCTAACTAAACCGGTTTTAAAGAGAAAACCCAAGGGTACCACCGGATAACAGGTGTAAATTTCTAGAGCTGCCGTACCTGAAAGATATTTGTGAATAAAATCCAAATTCGCCTGTTCACAGGCTTTTTTAAATGACAACCTGAGATGGTCGTAGGGCACGATTTTGGGGATTGAGTCCATATTATCCTCGCAGCATTGCTGAATGTTGCACCCGATGATTTGTATACAGGGTTCTGGCTCAAGATTACATTTTTTTGCTATCTCCTTGGTGCCGATAATCAAAGAACCTTCAAAATCAACAGAAGGATTGGCACAGTCCACACCGCGAAACAGGTCGGTTACAGGTTTAAACCATTTGTCATCGGGCTTTTTTTGAATTGGATTTTTTCTGCGCCATACTCGAAGATGATTTTTGAATATTACCTCTGAAAGGGATCGGAATTCTTCCCGGCTTATCTTCCAATATTTTATAAATTCATGTGCCAATCTATGATAGGCGTCAAGGATATGGCCGTTTTCTCCATAAATATGCATGAGCTGATCCCGCTCGGCCTTTTTGTCTTGAAAATCTGTTTTGATGTAGTCTTTTCCATGAATTACAATAGCGTCCAGTTCATGATTTTCGAATAGTTTTTGTGCGCTGTCTATGGCAATCATGGGCGAACATGCACAACGCAGCCTGTTTTTTGGTAATGGCTTATGCCACCCATCCTTGATCGAGGCTATTTCGAATTCTAAGACCCTTGCATCTGATTTCGACAGCGTTTCCCGGAGTTCCTCTGTTTTGGATAAGCTCCCGATACCATCAACTATGCACTCACCTTCTAATATAAAAAGCGGAAACATTTTTATTCTCCCTTTCTGCCAACTTTAGCCCGCTGCAGAAATTCCAGGAGAAGCCCGGATGTTTCCTCAGGCTGCTCCTGCTGCACCCAGTGGCCAGCCTCCTCTGCCAGGTAAACGCCCAGCATCCGGGTGCAAACCTCGGATTTCATTTTATCAAAGTTCCCCGGGGCCTGGAAGACCCCCCAGTCTTTGGCCCCTGCAATGAAGCATGAAGGCACATCAATGGTTAGGCCCGAGAAGGTTTGCAGGTCAGCCTTGTACCTGGGATCGGTCAGGCATCTATACCATTGCAGGCCTCCCTGAAAACCGTTCCTCGAAAACTCCGTACTGTATACCCGCAACTCTTCATCGGTAAGCCACTCGCACCCGGCAATCTCCGATTCGGAGGGCATCTCCGGTTCGACTGTCTCGGCCATTCCCTTATCCATGTCCATAATGTAATAAGTGGGAAGCCTGTAAAGTTCTTCCGCACTCCAGGATTTTAGCGGGAACGGCTTATTCTGCTTCCAGTCCGCGCTCTTGAAGTGGAAATAGCCCCGCAGGAAATCATGAACTCCCTGGCGGGCATGGAGCATGTCGGCGTTCGCCTCGGGCGTGGAATAATACCACTGGTAATGCTTTCTGGGACGGGGTAATGCCGCTAGCTCATCGTGGATATTTGGACGGCCCGAATCCTTAGGTTGTGTTGATTTTTCAACGGTGTTGAACGGCAATTCCGGAGGACCTGCAAAGGGAGCACTCATAAGCACCACCGAGCGGAACACATCGGGACGTATAAGCGAACAATAGGCCGAAACAAGAGATCCGAAGTCATGTCCCATAACTGATTCAACAGAGCGATACCCAAGGGCATAAACAAGGGCCAGGCTGTCTTTTACCAAATTGAAAAGCCGGAAGGAACCGACATCGCCATCGTACCTGCCGTCCCATCCAGAGGTTTGGCCATAGCCCCTCTGATCCGGTGCCACAACGTGAAATCCGGCTCGGGCCAGGGTCAGCATTTGCTTTCTCCAGCTATAGGCGAGCTCCGGAAAACCGTGAAGCAATAGCAGGCAAGGACGAGGCCCATCTTCGAACCCGGCTTCCAGGAAGTGTACTGTTAAGCCGTTAATGCCGGGTACAAAGCGTGAGCGTATCCCTGAGGGTAGTGTTGTTTTTCCATAGGCAACATTGTTGTTTTTTTCCATTGAGAGACCTGTTATCTCCTCCAGCATGGTCCTGGTCATTTCGCAGTGAAAACGCTCATGCTCCTGGGTGGACATTACCACCGAAACACTATTTTCGATATCCTTGAAGACCTCCTTTACCTTTTCTTTATCCTTTTCCTTTAAAACTCCCATGGTACACCTCGCTAAGTTAAGGATTTATTGATAAGTGTAAATCCGATACACCTCAAAAATATAATTTTACATTATCCGGATCAATTTGAGTAGCAAGTTTTCAAAGTGAGGAGGACTTGCACGATCTTGTAATGAGACCCTTGCAGTGCCCCAGGCGAAGCCCGGGGCAGGGGAATAGATAATGAGTAACCTTGAAACCCGCCATAGCAACCTTGCGGGTAACCAATCCCGCCCGGCCAAGCGTGCCTGCAGCCGGAACCGAGTGTTGAGCGGTGTCAGGGTAACCTGCAACACTAAGCGTACACAGGGAGTATGCAGGCCGTGCTATTGAGCCTCGTAAGCCTCAAACATGTAAAGGCCGGTGCTGTTGCAAAAGCGGAAGGCAGCATCCTGGCAGTGGACGGCACTCTTCCAGGACTTTACCGGGGGCTTGGAACAGGGCATGCATGCATTGAGGTTACCCGGGAACCTTGGGGAGGCCCTTTCACTTCCACGAAGATGAATTCCGGGAAAGGGGACCCGGAGAACAACCCCTGGCCCTTTATGCAGAGTGCTGGCGGCATAAAGGGAGCAAACGGACCAGCACCTTATGCGGTATCCAGAGGACGAAGGAAACGAAGCCGGAGGAGACGGGTGAAAGGGAGTCGGAGTCTCCCACAGTACCAATGAATCAGGGGAACCTGCCTGAAGGGACCCCGGGGAGGAAAGGGGATATCATGGAATCTTTGAACCCGGATTGTGCAGTAGAAAACGTAGCGGGCCCAAGCGAGACGCGAATTTGGAGCAATTTTGAACCGCAGCCATATTCATAAATATGTTGAGGATCAAAATTGCGAAAAGAGCGTTGCAGCAAGGTCTTTCAGGCCGCAGTAGTTGGCTGCTGCGCAATCCGGGTTAAAGCTTGAACTTGAATTTATCTATTACGATGCCCACTATTCCGCCGCGAAACCCCAGAACGGATGCCATGATGAGAATCCCCATAATAGCACTCCAGCCTTCGGTATAGGCCCTTAGAATATCGCTTAGCAGTATAATTATAAGGGCCCCCAGCATTGGTCCGAAAAGGGTACCCATTCCTCCTATCAGGGTCATTATAACTACGTCTCCAGAGGTAGGCCAGTAGAGCGTGGTTAATGGGACATAGTTGAGAAGGAGGGCATAGAGACCACCTGCCAGACCTGAGAAGAAGCCGGATATGATAAAGACGATCAACTTGAATTTATCCACGTCGTAGCCGATGCTGAGAGCCCGATCTCTGTTTTCTCGAAGGGCCTCGAGCGTTTTTCCAAAAGGCGAGTTTATAACCCTGATACATATTACCAGGGAAACTACCACAAAAAAGAGTATAAAATAATAGAGGTTCATTTCTGACGACAGGTCCAGGGGGCCTAGGGAGGGCCTGGGAACCCCCCGAAGCCCGTCATCGCCCCCGGTCAGCCCGCTCCATTTAAAGGCAATAAAATAAAACATCTGGGCAAAGGCAAGTGTTAGCATTGTAAAGTAGATGCCTTTTCTGCGGATGCTCAATAAACCTATAAACAAAGCGGCCAGGGAACTCAGAATGACTCCCCCCAGGAGGCCCAGAAGCACGGAGGGGTAAACACGCACCAGGAGAATTCCAGTTGCGTATGCACCCATACCGAAAAAGGCCGCATGACCGAAGGAAAGAAGACCGGAATAACCCAGCATAAGATCATAGGCCATGGCAAAAAGTGCAAATATAAGGATTTCGCTGGCCAATGCCGTGTAGGGTGCAAAGTGGGGGAACAATATGCCAAGCAAAAGGCCCAAAGAGAGAAAAATTACCTTTTTTCCGGAAAATTTATTATTGTTATTCATGAAAGGCCTCCCGTCCGAAAAGGCCCCGGGGTCGTATCAACAAAAATGAGGCCATAAAGAAATAGATAAGGGTGTGGGCCATAGGAGGCCATGCCAGTATGCCGACGGCTATGATTTCACCCACGATAAGCCCGCCGATGATAGAGCCGATGATGCTGCCCATGCCCCCGATGACAACTACAACAAAACACTCCACAAGGAAATCCATTCCCATCAGGGGGTTCACATTCTGCGTGGGGGCTGCAAGCACCCCGGCCAGCGCGGCCAGTCCTATACCGAGGCCGAACACCAGACTTTTAACCCGGGAGATGTTTATCCCAAGGGCATTGACCATCTGGCTGTTGTCTGTACCTGCCCTGATGATGGCACCCAATCTGGTTCTGGACAAGAAAATCCAGACGCCCAGGGAACAGGCGGCGATGATGATCATAAGAAAAAGGCGATATTTCGGGTAATACATTAAACCCAGATTTACGGCACCCATTAGACCTGCGGGCGTATCAAAGGGGACCCCGATGGATCCGTATAGTATGCGTATCAAATCCTGGAGTACCAGCATAAGCCCGAATGTGAACAACAAAATATATAACGGAGGGAACCTGTATAAGCGACGGAAAAAGAAGAATTCAACGGCCATACCGAATATTGCCGTGATAATGGGGGCAAAAACAAGGGCGATCCAAAAGTTCGGAAAGATATAGGTCACCATGGTATAGGCCGCGTAGGCCCCCAACATATAAAAGGCCCCGTGAGCGAAATTGATCATACCCAGGTTGCCGAAGATGATGGTGAGGCCGAGTGCAAGTATTACGTATATCCCTCCGAGTATGAGGCCGTTGAATAATTGCATGAATATCAGCTGGAAGCTCATTTGAAAATCCTCTCTATCATATAATAATGTGCTTAAATTTTAAATTCGTGTGAGTCCCGACCCGGGATTCACACGAATTGTGGAACAGTAATTTTTAGAAACCCCCCATATTGCAGCCTGTTTCCTCAGGGGCCATGAATGCCTCGTCAGCATCCACCGAACCTACGATCTGGAAATAGTCCCAGGGTTCCTTGATTTCATCCGGGTTGTTTACTCGCAAGATATAGGCCTTGCCTACAGCCATGTGATCTTCAGCCCTGATACGTCCCGGTTGATAAATTAAATCCCTGAAGGTGTGCCCTTCAAGGGCCTTGATAACTGCCCGGGTGTCTTTGGTGCCGGCTCGTTTTACCGCCTCCAGATACTGGGTAACGGCACTATAGTTGGCGGCCTGCAGCCAGTTGGGCGGAGTGCCCACCCTCTTTCGGTATTTCTCCACGAACTCTTTTGATCCTGGGTTCTTGCTCTTCCAGTACCATGCGGAGGCTACGTAATCACCGCCGAAAACCTCGGGACCGACCGCCTTGACGCTCTGTATAAAAAGCAAGGCGTGAATAAGCTTAGCCTTTTTCTTGAGCCCGAATTCTATGGCCTGTTTGGTGGAGTTGATCCCATCCTTGCCAGTGTTAAAGAGGGCTACCAGGTCCGGGTCCTTATTCAGCGCATTCATTATATAAGGGCTGAAATCAGCGGTGCCCAAAGCCACCATATCGTTTCCAAGGTGTTTTCCTCCCTCGAGTGCAAAGGCCTTTGAAAAGTTGGCAAGAAGGTCATGGCCCCATGCATAATCCGCGGTAATACTGTACCATTTTTTACCGATGTTTTTGGGGGCCCAGCGTCCGACGGCTGTGGCCAGCATGTAGTTGTTGTAGGCCCAGTCAAATGTATAACGGTTGCAATCAGTGGTCGTGTGCTTTGTTGTGCCGGAGCTGACACTGAAATAGATTTTTTTGTGAAGAAGGGCCTGGTTTGAAACCGCTAGTCCCGCCGCACTATTTGGCACGTCAAATATAACATCCACTTTTTCTTTTTCGTAAAGTTCCTTGGCCTTTTGGTTTGCCACATCCGGTTTGCAGAGCATATCCCGGGCGATAAATATGATATCCTGGCCCAGCACCTTGCCGCCGAAGTCCTCGATGGCTATCTTTGCAGCTTCCACATCAGGGCCGCAAATTGCGCCGTAAGGGCCCGACATGTCCGTAAGCACCGCTATCTTAACCGGATCTTCGGCCAAGGCCGATGAGGCGGAAAAAAAGGACAGACCGAGAACAAGCACGAAAACGGCCATTGAAAACCTGTAAAGCCTGTTGTATCTTTTCATATTGCTACCTCCCAAATTGGCATTAATTAAATAGTATTAATAAGTCTACCAGAGTGGTTATTCTCACCTCCTTCCTGATAAAAATTTCATACCTCTGGTTTTCAACGAGCCAATAGATTGACCTTTAACCCAGATTGTGCAGCAGCCAGCTGCTGCACAATCTGGGTTAAACCGACAGATACTTGTTTTGTGTTTCCTCGTCCGCCTTGAACTCCTCGTTGCTACCTTGATAGGCAACCTTTCCCTCGTAAAGTATATGATGCCTGTCGGCCACTTCCACCGCGAACCGCGTATTTTGCTCCACCAGGAGAACAGTGACGTCGCTTTTTTTTATCTCCTTTAATATTGCCCCTATTTCGCGCACCAGGAACGGCGCCAGTCCTTCTGTAGGCTCATCAAGGAGTATCAGTTTTATATCCATTTGAAGCACGCGGGCGATTGCAAGCATCTGCTGCTCACCCCCGGAAAGCTGTGAGCCTTTATGATCACCTCTCTCCTTTAAAATGGGGAAAAAGCTGTAAATTTTTTCTATATCCCACAGCCGGTTTGCACCCTTTTTGATGGATAAGTTCAGGTTTTCCAGGACCGAGAGGCTGGAGAAGATTTCTCTGTTTTCCGGCACATAGCCGGCGCCCAGCGCGGCAATTTGATGAGGCTTAGCCCCTGTAATATCTGCGGTGTTGAAGCTAATTCTTCCTCTTTTGGCAGGCGCAAGCCCCATGATGCTTTTAAGGGTAGTGCTTTTGCCGACACCGTTGCGCCCCAGAAGAGTGGCAAGCTGGCCCTCCCTTATTTCAAAGGAGACCCCTTTAAGTATATGGCTGTCACCATAATAAGTATGTACATCCTCGAGTCGTAACATCTCAATACCCTCCAAGATAGGCCTCTTGAACCTCAATATTGTTTTGAATTTCGGAAGGGCCACCCTCTGCAAGCACCTTACCCATATACATTACAGTGACTATGTCTGAAATCGACAGCACCGCTTCAATATTATGCTCAATAAGTACAACTGGGATTTTTTTGGAAATATCAGAGATCAATTGAATTACTTGCCGGGAATCTTTACGATCCATGCCGGAGGTAGGTTCATCCAGGAGAATCAAGTTAGGATCCGTTGCCAGGGAAATTGCGATATCGAGTCCTCTTTGCAGGCCGTAGGAAAGGTTTTTTGCGGTCAAATCCGCGGAATCTAACAGGCCTACCATCCTCAAGATTTCCTCGGTTTTTGCATCCACCCCTGCTAAACTTTCCAGAGAGACCAAAAAATTATAAGAGGCCCTGTGCCTCGACTGAGCGGCGATACGTACATTTTCATATACGGTGAGCTCCGGAAAGATACTTATTATTTGGAAGGAGCGGGCCATGCCGAGCTGAGAAATCTCATAGGGAGGTGAATCGGTTATTTCCCTTCCCAGGCAAAGGATATCCCCGCTGGTGGGCTTTAAAAATCCTGTTAGGAGGTTGAACAGGGTTGTTTTACCGGCTCCGTTCGGACCGATAACCGAGTGTACGCCGGGACCTATTTTTAGGTTTACCCCGCTTACAGCCCTAAGGGCCCCGAAGTCCCTGCTTAAATTTCTTGTTTGGAGAAATACTTCTTGTGTTTGCATTATCTTACTCTCTGTTTTCCGAAGTACCTAAAAAAATTTTCGGTGTTGGTGATTATATTGTTCAGGTTTTGCGGCCAAATGATTTACAAACCTTTCCATCAAGAATTATGCCAGGCGCTTATTTTATTTATGTCTTTATATTTTATTAGTATATTCAATAACTTATTTGGAAAGATCAAATAAAAGGGGTTAAAAGACCGGTTCGAAATAATGTTCAATTATCCAGATATGTAAGCTTACATTTCTGTATGCTATAAAGAAAAGGGGTATGGATACGGGCTGGGTGGTGTGGGCTTATAAGTAAAATGGGGGCTTATTGTAATTGAGGTTAATCTATGCACCGGAGTTGGTTATATTATATTTATTAATCTTTTCATAAAGTGTTACCCGGCTTATTCCCAGAATCCTGGCTGTTTTGGATTTGTTCCAATCCGTTTGTCTTAACACCCTCAAGATCCGGTCGGGTTCATCAGCAGGGGTTTCTCTAACGGTTTTCGCAGGGGTATTTTCATTTTCGCCTATTTCAGATGGAATGTGCTCCAGGGTTATCTTATTCGAATTGCAAAGAATGAATGAATGCTCAATGGCGTGCTTCAACTCCCTTACATTTCCCGGCCAATGGTGCTTCATAAAAACCTCCAGTACGTCGTGCTCGATTCCAGTGATATGTTTCTTGAAAATCCGGTTGTAATAATTGCAAAGATGATCGACCAGCAGGGGAATATCTTCCAGGCGATCCCTGAGAGGGGGCAACGAGATTTCCATTACCTTGATTCGATAATAGAGATCTTCCCGGAAATTTCCTTGTTTCAATTCCTCTTTCAGATTTTTATTTGTAGCTGCAATGACCCGTACATCAACCTTTACCGGCAGAGAGCTGCCTACAGGATAAAATTCCTTTTCTTGGAGAACTCTCAGGAGCTTGGTCTGGAGGTTGGGTGATATTTCTCCGATTTCGTCCAGGAATATGGTTCCCCCTTCAGAGGCTTTGAAACAGCCGGGCTTGGTTGTAGCCGCCCCGGTGAAAGCACCTTTCACATGACCGAACAGCTCGCTTTCCAGGAGGTTCTCCGAAAGGGCGTGGCAGTTCACTGCAATCAGAGGGCCGTGAGACCTGTGGCCTTTGTAATGGAGAGCCCTGGCAACCAACTCCTTTCCGGTGCCGCTTTCACCGGTGATCAGAACCGTGGTATCCGTGTCCGCCAGTGCCTTCACCGGCTTTAATGCCTCAAGCATTTTTTTGCTTTGAGTGACGATTTCACCGGACTCGCTCCTTTCCCGCAGCTCGCTTTCCATATCGAGGATGCGGGTAATATCTTTAGCTACAAGCACGGCTCCCATTGTTTTCCTGTGCTGGTCTAGCAAAGGGGAAGAATTGACCGACAAAATCTGGTACGGGCGGTCGGGGTGCCTGCATTCAATCCGTTGTTCTTTAACGGCTGTATTGGTTTCCAGTGTCTCGGAAAAGAGTTTTCGGCATTCATCGTAGCTATGGCCTAATGCTTTTTTGAAGATCCTGCCTGTAATTTCATCCGGGTCCTTTCCAAAAACATTTTTCACCGAAGAATTGGCCTCAAGAATTTGCATCCGCAGGTCTACGGTGATAATCGCTTCGGTGATACTCCTGAATATGGCTTCGAGATTATTGCGATATCTTTCCTTTTCTGCGGTTAAGGCTACATGCTCGAGGGCAAAACGGGTTACCCTAAGAAGGCTGTCCTTACGAATCGGTTTAACCAGATAGTCAAATGCGCCCAGTCGAACGGAATCGGCGGCTGTTTCTATATCCGGTTGTCCGGTGATTATAATCACGTGACAAGGCATCTTGTTTTCCTTTATGTACCTCAGTATATCGATTCCCGAACGCTCACCGAGAATAATATCAACATAGGCCAGATCGATATCATTTTGTTCCGGCAGCAGCTCTAAGGCGGAGTTATAGTCTTCAGCGGTAACGACCTCGTAGCCTTGGTCGCACAAAAAACTCTCAAAGCTTAAACAAATGCTTTCCTCGTCGTCTATAACTGCAATTTTGGCCTTCATTCTAAAAGTTACCTCCTCAGTCCGTCATAAACCGGCAAATCGATGACGGCCTCTGTATATTCACCATGTATACTTTCAAACACCAGTTTTCCACTATGGTCCTCTATGATTCCGTGACTTATGCTCAGCCCCAGTCCTGTGCCCTTGTCCGCCAGTTTGGTTGTAAAGAAGGGATCGCAGATTCTATTCAAGACGTTGGCCGGAATTCCGGATCCGTGATCAAAAAAGGTGGTTCTGATTTTTTCCCTTTTTTTATCACCGGTCACCTGGCAGTTTATTTCAAGAATTTTATCCGGCCCTCCGCTTGGATATTTTTGATTTAGCGCGTCGCGGGAATTGCTTATGATATTCAGAAAGACCTGTTGAATTTGTAGTGAATTCGCCTTTACACGGGGTAAATGTCCCGGAATGTTCTGCATAACCTTAATATTGTCCTTTTTGAGCAGGGAGTCGATCATTTCCATGGTCTCGGTGATGACGGCCCGAATATCCACAGGCGTCTTTTCGCTTTTTTCCTCTCTGGCAAAGGACAAGAGGTTGGTAACGATTCTCTCGATTCTGTCCCCCTCCTTTATAATCCTTTCCGTGAATTCGGTTCCTTTAGGATGGTGCACAAATTTGTCGATGAGAATCTGGGCATAATTAATAATGCCGTTTATGGGGTTATTTATCTCGTGCGCTACACCGGCAGCCAGTTCGCCCAGGGAAACCATCCGGTCCCGGTGTATGGCCTCAACCAGTAATGCCTTCTTTTGGGTAATATCTTCGATCATTCCTTCAAGCAAGGCGATTGATCCCTGATTGTTGTGCACGGCCCTCAAGTGAATGGAAACCCATATTATGCTGCCGTCCTTGCGATAGAATTGCGTTTCATGTCCTGAAACTATATCCTGTTTTTGCACCAGGGAAAGTATTTTTTTGCGTTCGGACTGGTCCGCGTAAAGTTGATTGGCTATATCAGTTATGCTTTCAATAAAATCGACAGGCGAGTCATAGCCCAGTATTTCGGCCATTGAAGGATTAGCACTTATGAAACGCCCGTCAGGGGTTGACTGGAAGATACCGTGCAGGGCGTTTTCGAAAATTCCCCGGTATTTCTTTTCGGATTCGGCCAGCGCTTCTTCAGCCTCTTTTTGCTGAAAGATTCGAATTTCAAGAGCCTTGTTGAGGCGTTTTAATTCTTCCTCGGCCCTTGTACGCTCTGTAATCTCTTTCTGGAGTTGCCCGGTCCTGTCCGCGATATGGCTGGCCATGAGATTGAATTCATTGATGATATCATTGATTTCAACCTGGGGCACTGAGGGAAGAGGGCTTTTATAGTCACCATCTGAAATGGTCCTGATTCCCTTTATGAGATGATTCAGCGGCTTGGCCAGGGAATTGGAAAAGAGATAGGCCACGGGAAGAAAGATGAGGATACAAACAATTGAAATTAATATAAGCATTTTGATCATCTGCCAGGTGTTACGCTGGGAAATTTGCATGGAATGAAGAGCTACGATCGCGGCGAGTAATTTTCCGTCGGAATAGACCGGCAGCACACCCTGAATAAAGTCTTTATAATCCAGGTGAATGTCGGAAAAATATAAGTCTTCGGTTCTCTGCCCCGGTTTTTTCTCCGCGGCTGAATGATTTAAGTTAATATCCGCATATTCCTTGAGTGTGCCTGCACTCAGTCCGTTGTCTGTAAAAATATTTACATGGGTGCCTGTAAGCTTTTGCATTTTATTGATAAAGCTGTCGTCAAACTGCCAGATGGCCTTTACCAGCCCCCATTGCTTGGGAACCATCTCGTCTGTCTTCGGGTCATAGGCATGCCCCAGGATGGGAACATAGGCCGACAAACACAAATAACCGTCCAGATACTCGAATTTAGTGGTTTCACCGCCCGATATTTTTCGGTTCAGCCGGAAGTCAAAATCCCCTTGATCGTCTCCGGGCTGCCATGAAGCCGGCATCAGCTTCTCATCGGGTTTTAGATGGGCAACCCTGTGGACGGGCCGTGGAGAGCGGTGAATAAACCCCAGCCTGTAAATGTCCTTGTTGAATACGGCGAGGGCAGTCAAAAATCCGTCGACATCATAGATTGCCACCTTTCGCATATTGGCGGTTAATCCTATTTTGTGCATGGTCTGGGCGATGCGTTCATAGATTTCCTTTAAAACCATATAATCTTGAGAGCCCTTGTTTTCGGCTATGTACTTGATCTTTTGGTCCATGTAATTGGCGGTTGCCATCTGAAAGGTGTCCGATAACAGCTTGTTCTTTCTTTCCTCAATGAATTCCGTGATAGTGTTGAATGAATTTCTGAGCAGTTTGTAGGACGCTTGCCGATTTTGCCTTTTAATAAGGACCCCTATGGCTACCGAGGACAGGGACATCACTATTATCAGCATAATGGTAACACCGAGCATCACCCTGCTTTTCAGTTGCATTTTTATAACCTTTTTTCGAAATTAAAGGAATTTCCTCCAACCCGGAATTAATTTCAAAAATCCCCAAGGGTGCATCCCGTTTCAGAAGGGGCCATATAGGCTTTTTCCGCCGGGATGTTGCCCAGGATTTCAAAGTAGCTGAAGGGCCTTTGGACTTCGTCAGGCCGTTTTACCCTTAAGATATGGGCACTGCCTATCTGCATGTGGTCCTCGGACCTTATGAGCCCGGGATTAGCAAACAGGTCGGTAAAAGCATGGCCCTCCAACTCCTCGACCACAGCCTTTGTTTCTTTGGTGCCGGCCCTTTCCACTGCATTAAGATATTGAGTAACCGCGCTGTAGGTGGCAGCGTTTAACCAGTTGGGGGGACTGTCGAATTTCAAAAGCCACTTTTCCACAAATTCGGGGACCCCGGGATTGTTTATCTCCCAATACCAGGGTGCGCTGGCATAATTGTTTGCATATATTTTTAAACCGGCCGCCTCGATTACATCGATCAAAAGCAAAACCTGAACAAAATGCACCTTTTTCTTTATGCCGAATTTATAGGCCTGCTTGTTGGCATTTACGCTGTCTCTTCCCGTGTTCAAAAGGACAACAACATCGGGATCGGACTTTTTGGCCTTCAGAACATATGAACTGAAATCAAGGGCGCCCAGGGGAACCATCTCGTTGCCGATAAGTTTTCCGCCATGGTTTTCCAGGGCGTGTTTGAAATGTTTTAACAGATCATACCCCCAGGCGTAGTCCGCGGTAATGGTAAACCATTTTTTTCCTAAGTTTTGGGCGGCCCATATCCCGGAAGTATTTGCAATCATGTAGTCGTTATACCCCCAATCAAAGGTATAACGGTGGCATTTTTGGCCGGTATGCAGGGTCGTTCCTGATGAAATGCTGAAATAAAGCTTTTTATTTTTAAGGGCCTGGTGTGATACCACCAATGCGGCGGCGCTGTTGGGGCAGTCGAATATTACGTCGACCTTCTCTTTTTTGTACAGCTCTTCAGCCATCTGGTTGGCCATTTCCGTTCTGCTGTGGTGGTCCCGGTGCAGGTATACGACAGGCAGGCCCAAAACCGTGCCGCCAAAGCCCTCTATAGCCATGCTCGCGGCGTAAACGTTTCTTTTGCACACTGACGCATAAGGACCCGACATATCGGTCAGCATGGCGATTTTTATAGGTTTCCCGGCCATTGCAGGCAAACATTTAAATATGATTAGTGCGCCGAAAATAGCTGCAATGCATTTTAGATTAAGCCTTATCATTTGTCCCCTAACCCCACCCTTATAAGTATCAAAAAGCAGTTACCCCTTAAATTTTTGCAGAAGTATATCATTGACGGACTCGTAAAAAGCTCCGCTATGCCGACACGTCGGCATTATAATGGAAA
>CAZZPR010000066.1:0-16463 GCA_964655655.1 uncultured Desulfobacteraceae bacterium
GATTTAGAGAAGTGATCTACAGGAACCACAGGATCGTCTATCGAATCATTGGGGCAGATGATAGCATTGAAATCCTTGCTATAATCCATGGCGCGCGTGATATGAGAGGAGCTTTTCGAGAAGAATGGGAATTATCCTAAACAATGCTCTTTTGGTACTGGGGCCAGAATTGGGATTCAGGGGGTATTTTGGTCAACATTTGGTCAACAAACGCCTGAAAATATCCCCCTGTTTCATTCATTTTCACCCCATTTAGCCGTGTTCCTTTAAATGGGGTAACTATATGATTTTTCAATTACATTCTATTTACTTCGGATTCTCTAATATTAACAATTAATCCGGTTCAGGACTTAGTGGGTGTAGGCCCGTGCGGGTTCAACTCCCGCCTTCGGCATATATAAAACAAAAATAACTGCTTGCTCTTTTTTACTGAAGGAAAGCCCGCTATCTTTAAACCCGGATTGCGCAGTAGCCACTTACTGCACAATCCGGGTTAAATATGAGTTATTCAAAGGTCTCAAGGAGTCAACCGGCGCCGGTTGACTCCTTTGTTTGTTTAAGCGGTAGGAGTGCTGGACATTAATTTGTCTTTGCTTTTGATCAGGATGCTCGCAGTCATCAAGCTTTCTTCCGATAGGCGGATTGCCTTTTGCTTGTCCTTTTCGAGTATAGCATCCAAAATTTTTTCATGATATCCGAGCATATTCTTGGAATCCTCAAGATCCGCCCCGCTTTGGGTATAGGTATCAGCAGAAATGGCCATTATGGATTCAGTGACGACAACATAAACGTGATTCTTAGAGGCCCTGGCCAGAAGGTTATGAAATTCGCAGTTTTCTTCAGTGGCCACCATACCATTTTTTAATTTTCTTCTCGCTCTGGCTATGTTTTTGCGGATGCTTTTTACATCTATTTCTTCTATATTATCAATTACTTCGCTCAAGATTGCTCCCTCAATCCCTAACCGGGCCTTCGTTAGCTCCTCCAGGGAGATCCTTCTCATACGGATGGCATCCAAATAAAGATCACTTATCTTTTCAATGATTGTATCCTTAATTATAGGTCCTCCGCCAGCTCCCTTTTTTATGGAGATAAATCCTGAGCGCTCTAAAAGGCGTAGTGCTTCTCTTATAGTTTGACGGCCTACGTTAAACTTAAGGGCAAGCTGTGTCTCCGAGGGGAGGCGGTCGCCGTGTTTGAGCGCGCCGCTGAAAACGAGCTCCTTAATTTGATTAAATACCTCCTCAAAAGTTCTACTTCTGTTTCCAATTGGTCGGAACATATCCTCAGTATCATTCATGAGAGTCCTCCTTGAATGTCTATATCCAAAAAGAAAGGTGATTTGCATTTCCCATTCAATTGAAATGGACCCCCCTTTCAGGTTCTATTCATACAAAGGCGCCAACCGAGCATGATCGAGAATGGCCATGTTCAGGGCTTTCATAATCATAACCGCTATCTTTCCTTTGTCAATAGTATAATAATAATACTTTTTTTCTTGACAAAAGTAAAAGTATAATAGTAAGACAATTATACATATCTTACAAAGCATTTAATTAATTGATAAGAAAAAACCGAAACATGGATAACGGAAACGTATTTGATCCCGAAATCGAATTAATGCCCAGGGATAGGCTGGCGGAATTGAAGCTCGGCAAGTTGCGAAAGCAACTGGATTACGCTTATACCAGATCGGAGTTTTACAGGAAAAAATTCGATGATGCAGGGGCTCATCCGAGGGACATAAAAGACCTTAAGGACTTCAGAAAACTCCCTGTTTTTTTAAACAAGGAAGAACACAGGAAAAATCAAGAGGAGTCAAAGGAAAAATACGGCCACAGTCTGGGGACATTTGTTTGTGCGCCCATGAAAGAACTCGCCTTGGTCTCCGCAACCTCGGGCACTACTGGTTCCCCAACTTATTATCTTTTTACCAAAAGGGATTTGGATAATCAGGCTAAGCTTGCGGCGAGGCAGATGTGGAGAACTGGCTTGAGACCGGGTGATATTGTCCTGCTCGGCACAGCGGCGAGCGGGCTCTATTTGGCGGGTGTGCCCTACATTTATTACGGACTGGTAAACCGGCTTTACACCTTAATCCCTCTCGGGGCTGAAACAGGGAGCAAAAAACTCCTGGAAACCGCAGATGCTACCAAGACAACCGCCTTAATAGCGACTCCCTCTTACATGGAATACTTGATCGAAGCTGCTCCCAAGGTAATCGGCAAGGATATTTCCGAGCTGGGCATTAGGAGATTAATTACTATCGGGGAGCCGGGCGGGGGGTTGACCGAGGTGAGGAAAAGGCTATCCGAGGCATATGATGCGAGGGTATATGATATCATGGGGCCCGGTATGAATTTTTGTTCGGTTTCCTGCGATACTGAAATGTATCAAGGCATGCATGTTGTCTCTGATGACTACGCCATACATGAGGATATTGTAGATCCCGACACCAAGGAGCCTTTGGAGGTCGAAAACGGAGTTGTCGGGGAAATTGTTAGAACCGTGCTGGACAGAGAGGCCGGCCCTTATATTCGATATTCAATGGGGGATATAGTCCAGCTCTTTACGGAAACTTGTCCATGCGGCCTCCCGGGGCACAGAGTCAAAGTTGTGAGCAGGGTCGACGACATGCTCATCGTAAAAGGCGTGAATGTATTTCCCGCCGGGATAAAAAATGTTATTGATTCGTTTTTACCCAGGGTCACAGGCGCTTTCAGGATAGTACTCCACAGGCCTCCGCCCAGGATAGATCCTCCCCTGAGGCTGAAAATCGAATATGGGGATGGAATTGCGCAGGTGGGCGAGCTGCAGGAAGAGATAGCAAACGTAATGCACCTGGAGATCAGGGTGCGACCCCAGATTGAGATGCTGCCACCCCGGACGTTGAAAAGGACCAGCAAGAAGACCGATATGTTCGAAAGGTTGTACTAAACCCACTGAATTTTCTTGTATTATTAAGGGGTGGTTTTTTAAACCGGAGATAATTCCCGAGAAAGCCATAAATTTGAAAGACGGGAAAATGCAGGGATTGCTTGGACCATATCGTGTCTTGGATTTGACGGATGAGAGATTCGGAATATGTGGAAAATTATTGGGTGACCTGGGGGCAGAGGTAATATTGATTGAGAAGCCGGGGAACGGCAGTGGCGGAGCAGTTGGTCCTTTTTACCATAATATCCGGGATCGAGAGAAAAGCCTCTTCCGGTTTGCCTTTCAAAACAGCAAAAAAGGCATAACCCTGGACATTGAAGAAGAAGAGGGTCAACATATATTCAAGCGTTTGGTTGAGAATTCGGACTGCGTAATAGAATCATTTCACCCCGGCTACCTGGACGGTATAGACCTTGGTTACTCGTCACTAAGTAAAGTCAACCCTGGTGTGATCTACACCTCTGTTACACCGTTCGGGTCAACCGGGCCCTATAAGGACTACAAGGCCTCCGATTTAACACTTTGGGCATTATCAGGGCTATTGTTTATATGCGGCGATCCTGACAGGGCTCCATTACGGATAAGCGTACCTCAGGCATACCTCCATTCAGGGGTAGATGCTGCCACCGGCACCGTAATGGCATTTTTTCATAAAGGATTAACCGGAGAGGGCCAGGAGATTCGGATTTCCGTCCAGAAGTCCATGGAGAGGGTCGCCTATTCCTCGCATATTTTGTGGGATGCAAACAAAAAGATACTCAACAGGGTAGGAGGAAAGCTCCGCCTTCCACCTTTCGGCACCTCAACTCCCCTGATCTGGCAGTGTAAGGACGGATATGTAGCTTATTATCTTTTCGGCGGGCCCATGGGCACAATAAGCAACCCTTCCCTGGTAACCTGGATGGACGAAGAGGGTATGGCCCCGGAACACATGAAAGGAATAGATTGGGCTGCCTTAGATATAGGGAGAACGCCTCAGAAAGAGATCGACGAAAAGATAGTGGACCCCATCTCAGAGTTTTTTTTAAGACATACACAAAAAGAACTCTGGGCGGAAGGGATTAAAAGGAGGGTTATGGTTTACCCGGTAAACACTGCCAATGGGGTTTTGCAGGAAGAGCACCTCAGGGAGAGGAAGTTTTGGATCGAATTGGATCACGAGGAGTTGGGCGAAAAATTAAGGTATCCAGGTGCATTTATAAAAACGGAAGAAGGACTTTGCAGGGTTAGAAGCCACTCTCCCATGGTTGGCGAGCATAACGAGGAAATCTACGGAAGCCTGCTTGGGCTTTCAAAAGGCAAGATAAACGCGCTAAGGCATAAAGGTGTCATTTGAGCGGGCAGGGGATAATTATGGGAAAAGGCATTCTTGACGGAGTAAGGATTGTTGAATTCGGGTGGGCAGTTGTAGGTCCCCTGACATGCAGCTGGGCGGGGAATTATGGCGCGGAGGTAATCAAGATAGAGACGTCAGGGAGACCGGATCACCTCCGGAGCATGAACCCATTCAAGGGGAACAGGCCGGGAATAAACAACTCCGCCTATTTCAACAGAGAGAACGCCAGCAAGTACAGCGCGACAATTGATTTAAAAAAACCAGGGGGGCTGGAAATAGCAAAGGGACTGATTGCCAAAAGCGATGTGGTTGTGGACAGCTATACCTCAGGGGTTATGGAAAAGCTTGGTTTAAGTTACCCGGAATTAAGGGACATAAAACCCGATCTCATTATGCTCCGTTCATGCATGTTCGGACAAACAGGCGCTTTAAGATCAATGCCCGGGTACGGGGTTACCCTGACGGCAATGTGCGGACTTACTTATCTGTGCGGATGGCCTGACCGGGCTCCCTCAGGCCCCTACGGTGCTTATACGGATTACCTGGTGCCTCGAATGAATCTTCTTGCCATTGCCGCTGCACTTGATTATCGGCGTAGAACCGGTAAGGGCCTTTGCATTGACGCCTCTCAACTGGAATCGGCAATCCAGTTCATGGCTCCCTGGATTTTGGACTGTGAGGTGAATATCAGGGTTGCGGAACGAGCCGGGAATTCATCGCCTTGTGCGGCCCCTCACGGAGTTTATCGTTGCAAGGGGAAGGAGCGATGGTGTGCAATTGGAGTTTTCAGCGAACAGGAGTGGCGGGGATTCTGTGACGCCATGGACAATCAGACCTGGACTGAAGATGCGAGGTTTTCCACCTTGGAGGAAAGGAAGAAAAACGAGGAGGAACTGAACCGACTGGTCCAGGAATGGACGATTGAGCGCAACCCCCGAGAGGTCATGGAACTAATGCAAAAACACGGAGTACCTGCGGGCATGTTGAATAACGGCAAAGATTTAGATAATGACCCCCAGCTCGATCACAGCAGATATTATGTAAGTCGCAGGCATCCTGTTATGGGTACGGTTAAATACGCAGGGCATTCGATCGATTTTCCGAGATTTTCCCAAAAGGTATTCCGTTCCCCCTGCATAGGTGAGCACACGGAATATGTATGCAAGAAGGTGCTCGGCATGTCCGGCAAAGAATATAATAGACATGTGGAGGCGGGTGACCTGCAGTAAAAGGCTTGACAAGTAGGGAGGCAACGATGGCTGAGGAGCGACTGGATGATAAAATAAAAAGGGGAATAGAAAGGTATCAAAAGGAGATGGCAGGGGTTATTTATCGACCACGCCGGGGCAACGAAGTGGCCACCAAGGACGCCATCAGACACTTTGCAGAAGGAATAGGGGATCCTAACCCTCTCTGGCTGAGCGAAGACTACGCAAAAGAAAGTATTTACGGCTGTATAACCGCTCCCCCCTGTTTTTTGAATGCCATATCCGAAGGGCAGGCAATGGTGGGCTTACCAGGGCTCTTTAGCGTGTTCGTCGGCGCTGAATGGCGATGGGAAAAAGTAATTCGAGTGAACGACTCGTTTACAGTGACCAATTTGCTGTTTGACCTGGAGCAAAAAGGAGGAGATCCGGGCCGAAGGCGTTTCATACAGTCTGGATTGTTGACCTATGCCAACCAGAGGGGGGAAACAACCGGGACCTGTAAATGGAATATAATGAGATCTGAAAGGAAATCCGGTGATAATCCGGTTTCCAAGAGAGGCACAGGGGCAAGCAACTTGGACAAGCAGGTATATAGATATAGCAATGAGGAATTGGATGCAATCTACCAGGCGGTGGATGACGAGGAAATAAGGGGACCAAACCCCAGATATTGGGAGGATGTTAATATAGGCGATGAGTTGAAACCGGTGGTCAAGGGACCGCTGAGCGTATCAGAAATGGTTGCCTGGGCCATCGGCATAAGCTGGCATCGCATTGGCATTGCAAGCGGTGAAAAACACAGGTATTTGCGCAAGAAACCCGGCTTATCCTACAAGGACCCCTGCACAGGAATTCCCGAACCTATCGCAAGTTCCCACTTCCTTGATTCCGCTGCAGAGATTTTGATGGATTCACCGGTAATCTTTGATTTGGGAATGCAAAGGCTCAGCTGGCTGGGGCACTTGGTGACCAATTGGATGAGCGATTACGGTTTCCTTATCCGGTTGGGGGGGAGAATCCGGGGATTCGTCAGGTACGGGGATACGGTTTGGTGCAGAGGGAAGGTGAGCAGGAAGTCCGTCCGGGATAGCGACCATCTCGTTGAATTGGAACTGTTCTGTGAAAACCAATGGGGGGAGACAGTTACACCGGGCAATGCCACTGTAGTGCTTCCGGCCAGATCCGAGGCAAAAAAGCGCTCTACATCTGAACCGGAAACTTAAGAAGGTGATAAGTTTCTTAAACCCTAAAAAAAGGAGGAATTAAATGGCCAAGAGAGCAAAAATTAAAAGGACGGCGGCGTGTTTGGTGTTTGTATTGTGGTGTTTTGTGCTTATTGTGCCGACGGCTCCCGCCGCGGAGCCCATCAAGATAGCACAGGTTGTGGGCCTTTCAGGACCTTATGAGGCGTATACCAAACAGTCCATAGCAGGTTTCAAGCTGGGTTTGGAATATGCCACTAATAATACATTGAAGGTACTGGGCCGGCACATAGAGGTGATCATCAAGGATACCCATATGAAGCCCGATATGGGTAAACAGGCTCTAACCGCGGCCTACATGGACGACAAGGTCGACCTGGCCGTGGGCGGAGTTTCTTCAGCCGTAGCCATGGCTATGCTCCCGGTTGCCAAGGAATTCAAGAAGATATTGATTGTAGAGCCGGCGGTGGCAGACTCCATTACCGGTAAGGCCTGGAACAGATATATTTTCCGAACCAGCCGGAATTCTTCTATGGATGCCATTGCAATTGCGGCTGCTGTGGCAAAGCCCGGGGTGTATATCGCCGCACTGGCCCAGGATTACTCATTCGGGCGCGATGGAGTGGCCGCATTCAAAGGGGCGGCCGAGGCCAGGGGGGCCAAGATGGTACACGAAGAGTACTGTCCGCCGAAGACAGTTGATTTTACGGCCCCGGCTCAGCGGATTATCAAGGCCATGGAGGATGTCGAGGGTGATAAATATGTATTTCCCTATTGGGCGGGAAAGGGAAACCCCAGGGGTAAGCTCCATGCCATGAAATTCGAGGAGAAGTATGGTATCAAAATGATTGTAGGCGGTAACATCCTGGATGCACTTAAAGGATACAAGCCGTTTGAGGGTTCGGAAGGGGCCGGCTATTATTATTACACCCATCCGGACAACAGCATAAATGACTGGATGGTTTTGCAGCATTTCTTAGAATATAACAAGCCCCCGGATTTTTTTACGTGTGGGGGTTTTTCCGCCGCCATGGCCGTAGTTGCAGCTTTAAAGAAAGCAGGCGATACGGATACGGAGAAATTGATCGCCGCCATGGAGGGGATGCATTTTCAGACCCCGAAGGGAGAGATGGTATTCCGAGAGGATGACCATCAGGCATTGCAGTCCATGTATCATTTCAGAATTATAGTCCAGCCCAAAGTGGAATGGGCCATTCCCGAGCTGGTTCGGGAGTTTACTTGGGAGGATCTCAAGATCCCTGTTCGAAATTGATGGAGCCCTCGAACAAGGCCTTGGCCTCATGCAGAACTCCCCTTACAGGGAAAATATGCCAACTGGTTCTATATAAATAAGCGGGCCTGCCATGGATAACGAATCTATCATTGAGACAGAAAACCTGACTATCCGCTTTGGGGGTAATATAGCGGTCAACAGGGTCAATCTTCAGTTTAAGGCCTATGTCCTGAAATCCATTATTGGGCCGAACGGGGCGGGAAAAACCACACTCTTTAACCTAATAAGCGGACAGTACAGGCCCACCTCGGGCCGTGTTCTGTTTAAAGGCCTGGATATTACCAATCTCGATTCTGCTGACCGCACCCGGCTGGGAGTCGGGCGGTCTTTTCAGTTGACCAACATCTTCCCCACGTTGAGGGTTCTGGAAAACGTCCGCCTGGCCCTTCAGTCAAAGACGGGTGTGGGAATGGATTTCTGGAGAAACTCCCGCTCATATTCCGAATTGGAAGACCGGGCCTATGAGCTTTTAAAACAGGTTTTATTGGAAAAGCGGTGGAAAGAAGAGGCAAATACCCTGACTCACGGAGAGCAGCGCAAGCTGGAGATCGCCATTCTTCTCGGGCTTGATTCTGAGGTTCTCTTGCTGGACGAGCCCACAGCCGGGATGGGCATAGAAGAGGTACCCGCCATTCTTGAAATTATCCAGGAGCTAAAGTCCCGCCGCGACAGGACTGTCTTAATGGTTGAACATAAATTTGATATGATCATGAATGTCTCCGATTCCATTGCAGTACTAAAAGAGGGCCGGCTAATCTGTGATGATACACCGGATGCCGTAGCTTCCAACAAGGAGGTGCTGGAGGCCTATCTGGGAGGGGGGATAAAGCATGGATGAGCCGATCCTGTCTCTCCAAGATGTTCATACTTACATTGGAAAGCACCATATATTGCAAGGGGTTACGTTTGAGGTAAAGGCAGGCAGGCCTACGGTCCTGCTGGGCAGAAATGGTTCGGGTAAATCTAGCACACTTCGTGCAATAATGGGCCTTAATCAGGTAACCTCGGGGGTGGTTTGCTTAAAAGGCCAGCCAATTCAGGGATTCAAGCCATTTGAAATCGCCCGGATGGGGCTGGGGTATGCCCCCGAAGATCAGGCTGTGCTATATAGCCTTACGGTGGAGGAAAATTTTCGGTTGTCCATGATCGAGGAGAGTGAGAAGACGTGGAAGAATCTGGACACTGTTTTCGAGCTTTTCCCGGATCTGAAGAAATTCTGGAATTCAAAGGCAGGGCTCCTTTCAGGGGGACAAAAGCAAATGCTGGGTATAGCCAGGGCCATTGTAAACGATCATCTCATCTTATTTATAGATGAGCCCTCCAAGGGCTTGGCGCCCATACTCATTGAGCAACTGGCTGATTCGCTCAATAAGATCAGGGAAAGGACTACAGTTATCCTTGTGGAGCAAAATTTCTACCTGGCCAGCAGGGTGGGGCGGGACTACTTTATCCTGGATGACGGTCGGATAGTTCACCAAGGACTCATGGATGATCTGGCAGAGGATCAAGAAATCAAACAGAAATACCTGGGAATCAAATAGAGGATTGTATGGACCAAGATGAGGCTCTGGCAGCCCCGGGAAATGTGAAAGCAATGGATATAATGGATGTGAAAAAATGGGCCGTATGGATTTGTTCGATCGGAATATGGCTTTTGCCGCTGATCTGGATAGATCCGACTATCTATATGATCCTTACGGTAGCAGGCCTGGCCATGGGAATGATCTTCTTCATGATCGCCTCCGGCCTCACCCTGATATTCGGCCTAATGGATGTACTCAACATGGCGCACGGCGCCTTTTTCGCATGGGGCGCCTATGTGGGTTATTCCATCCTTAACTGGTTGGATTCCATCGGGTGGGTCCATGCGGGAGGCTTTGGCCAGAGCGTTGGGAGCTTGTTGCTGGCTGTTTTAGGTGCATTCATCGTAGGGGTCCTGTTGGGCCTTATTGTAGAGCGCACCATAATCCGGGAGGTATACGGGGATCATCTCAAACAGATCCTTATTACCATGGGTGCCTCCTTTGTCATGGTGGAAATAATAAAGATCTTTTGGGGGCTAAACGACGAGGTGGTCACTGTGCCTTTGGCATTTCAGGGAAGCTACGACCTGTTCGATGTGGTAGTGAGCAAGTTCAGGGTAGTGTCAATCATCGTAGGAACGGCACTTTTCCTTGGAATTCAACTGATCCTTCACAGGACAAAGCTGGGCATTATAGTGAGGGCAGGAGTAGAAAGCAGGGAAATCGTGCAGATTGCGGGCTACAATATTAGCCGTATCTTTACAGGTGTGTTTATGGCGGGGGTAGGCCTGGCCGCAGTGGGAGGGACGATGATGGCTGTGTTCAGGGAGCAGGTCTATCCGGCTATGGGAAGTGACAGCTTCTTCTTCGCTTTGATGATCGTTATCATAGGCGGTATGGGTTCGGTTACCGGAAGCTTTCTTGGTGCCCTGATGGTTGGGCTGGCCTTCAACTATGTGGCCTATCTGATGCCCAAGTTGTCATTGGGTGTAAACCTCCTCCTTATGGCCACCATACTGCTCATCCGCCCAAGGGGGCTGATGGGTAAGGATTAGAGGATAGGGGATATGACTGGAAATACTGATCCTGTGCGGCTTGAAAGGATTAAGGAACAACGCAAAAGGTATACCAGCCTTTCTTTTTTAATTCGGCTGGCATTGATTTTAGGCCTGGCCTTGACACCCTTGATCCTGCCCTCGTTTAAGGTTATGGATGTAATGGTCAAGATCATGATATTCACCCTGGTCGTGGCCTCATATGACCTGGTACTCGGGTACACGGGCATGATCTCTCTTGCCCATGGTATGTTCTTTGGCCTGGGTGCATATGTTTTGGCCCTTATCGCTTATCACTCCGGCACCCCGCATTGGTACCATTTAATATTGGCCGTAGGAATCACCCTTATTGTAAGCATGGTTTTGGCCCTTGTGGTGTGCTTTTTCTCCCTAAGGGTCAAGAGGCTTTTCTTTGCCATGTTGACCCTCGCGCTGGCTGAATTTGTAGAGATCCTGGCGGTCCAGTGGTCGGAGTTGACATTAGGCGAAGAGGGAATTTCATTTTCCTTACCGTGGATTTTCAACATGGAATGGTCAGGAGGGGCTTTTTTTGGTATGCAGTTAAACGGTCGAATAGTGGTCTATTATCTCGTGCTCGCAGTCTCGGTGCTATTTTTTGCATTCTTGTTGCGTCTCGTATCTTCACCGGTGGGAAGTGTGCTCCGATCCATCCGTTCTAACGAGCAGCGTTCCATTGCCCTGGGGTACAAGGTATTCCGCTACCAGGTTTTTTCCACTGTAATGGGGTCTGTTATAGCCTCGCTGGGGGGGATGCTGTTTGCCATGTGGCTATGTTTTGTCAATCCTGAATCCGTCCTGGGCATCAGGATCATGGTGGACATTCTTCTCATGGTACTTATTGGCGGACTCGGCACTCTTTACGGCAGCTTTATCGGGGCTGCCTTTATATTTGTTTCCGAGAACTGGATGCCCGGCTTGCTGAAAATAGGTGCGGACATGCTTCCCTCTCAGGAGTTAATTCAAAGGCTTGCCGATCGGTGGCCTCTTTATTTCGGTATCCTGTTCATCCTGGTGATAATCTTTTTCCCCAAGGGTGTAATCGGCACGGCAAGGGACATCATGAAGAGACGCAAATCCTTTGATTATGGCTGATAAACCAAAAAACGTAAAACTGGGGAGAAATCGTGTCAAATCCTGCAATGAAAAAGATCATGGGCGCAGGTGTGTCAATCAATGCAGCGATATGGGAGGGATATGGAAAGTCCGTACTGTGCATCCACGGGATCACAGGCAATTGCAGGTGCTGGGACACGATTGCCCAGGTTCTTTCTCCAAAACACCGGATAGTGGCCATGGATTTGCGCGGGAGGGGTCTTTCGGATAAGCCTTCTTCCGGATACTCTGTGGGCAATCACTGCATGGATATACTGGCGGTTCTAGAGGAACTGGGCTCGAGCCGGTACGTGCTTATGGGCCACTCACTGGGCGCCATTATAGCCCTGGCATTCACTGCACAACACCGGACGCTGGTTGAAAGGATTATCCTGATAGACGCCGGGGGTAGACTCTCAGAGGAGCAGAGGAACAGGGCTTTTTCTGGAATCAAACCCTCCTTGGATCGCCTGGGGCGCGTATTTCCCTCTACCGAGGGCTATCTGGAGTTCATGAAAGAGGTGCCTCAGCTCCATCCGTGGTCTTCGGCTCTGGAGACCTATTTCAGATATGACTCGGAGAAAACAAACAGGGGTGTTCGCTCCCGTATCCATCCGGAACATATACAGGAGGAGAGAAAAAATCTTAAAAAGGTGGACGCAAGATGTCTTTACCCAAGGGTTACCTGTCCGGTTCTCATCTTACGGGCCACCGAGGGGATGTTGCACGGCGACGATATACTGATCCCCGACGAGGTCTTGAAGAAGACGCTCCTGGGATTACCTGACGCCCGGTGTGTTGATATTCCGGGAGTAAACCACTTTTCCATCATCTTTCAATCTAATTATGAAAGAGATCAAGCGATCCTGAAATTTCTGGAATAGAAAAAACCTCTAAATAAGAGAACCAATGAAATGGCCTTTGAAGAGGAGATGATAAGGCTTCGAGAGACAAGGAAAAAGGCCCTTCAGCAGGGAGGGCCGGAAAAGGTAAAAAGGCAGCATGATAAAGGAAGGTATTCGGCGAGGGAGCGTATAGCAAAATTGCTGGACCCGGGTTCTTTTATTGAGTTCGGTCTTTTTTGCACCTCGGATCAACCCGGAATGGAGGATAAAACACCGGCGGATTCCCTTATTCTCGGCTACGGAAAGATAAACGGCAGAAGGGTGGGCCTGATAGCCAATGATTTTACCGTTATGGCCTCCACCAATGCCCAGGTTAACCTAAAAAAAGTACTGGAGTTTAAAAAACAAGTTAAAAAGTTCGGAGTTCCGATCATTTGGTTGGGAGAGGCAGGGGGTGCCAGAATGCCTGACTGCCAGGGCTCCGACGGTATATTCAAACTGGGCGGGGGCGGCCCGGATACCCTTTGGCCGGAGTATACCCATTTTAGGGAATATCCTTTTATATTTGCGGCCATGGGGGAATGCTACGGGGTAGCCGATTTCGAGGCATGTGCAGCGGATTTTGTGGTACAGGTAAAGGGTAGTGCTATTTGCGTCTCAGGTCCCAGGGCGCTGGGAAGGGCTATAGGTCAGACACATTCCGGAGAGGAAATGGGGGGCTGGGAGGTTCACTCCCGGATAACCGGCATGACCGATATAGTGGCGGAAGATGAAGACCACTGTTTTGATATTATCAAGGAGTACCTGGATTATATGCCCTCGAATAATAGAGAATTACCACCAAAAAGGCCGGTACCCGAAGGTTCGGATGAAGGTATGGAAAAGATTTTGGATTATCTTCCCGAGAGTAAAAAGCGGGCCTATGACATGCATAAAATTATCAAATGTATTGTAGACGGCGGGAAGTATTTCGAGCTTAAGCCTGAATGGGGCGGGATGCTTATCACCTGCCTGGCAAGAATCAACGGAGAGGTAGTCGGGTTTATAGCCAGTAATCCCATGGTTAATCTCGGAGCTACAAATACTGATGCACTGGAAAAATCTACGAGCTTTATGTGCCTTTGCGATTCCTATAACATCCCGATTATATTGTTGTCAGATACCCCCGGACATCTCACCGGCAAGGAGGCGGAGGAAAAAAGGGTAGGCTCCAGGGTGGTTAACAATTTGCAGGCCCTTTTTCAGGTAACTGTTCCAAAAATTTCTATAGTCATAAGAAAAAGTTACGGACAGGCGATGATAAATATGAGCACCCTGGGAGGAGGCTATGACTTTTCTCTTGCCTGGCCAACCGCTGAAATGAGTTTTATGGATCCAGCTATTGGAGGGGATGTCGTATATGGGAAATTAAAGCCCGAGGAAAGGGAAAAGATGAGGTCCACCATGATGGCGGATACCACCCCGTATCCAGCTGCAAGGGGCTACTGGATACATGATATTATTGAACCCTCTGATACGCGTAAGTACCTGATCGAGATTTTAAATGTAGTGAGGGATTCCCAGGATAAGGGAATAGGAAAGCATTTGCTGGGAAACTGGCCCAAGAAATTTTAAGATTTTTGAGTAAAAAGCTATCTGGTTTTTTATGAAAAGCAAGCTTTGCACAACATGACATCTTACGTCATCCAAAAGAGACGATGGTGCTTTTTTGGGCTGGCGGCTCGCGACGAGACCTGTCGACGAGCTCAGGTCGAGTCGCTCAGCCGATTCGGAGCCTGTCGAAAGCCTCCAGGTCGAACGAGGTGCCGTGCGTGACTTACCAGGTACTGGTTACTTGTTTCTGGTTCCTGGATGCTGGTTTTACAGGAAACATCTTTTTTTTGTTTTTTCAGCATCGAGCAACCAGTGACCAGTATCCAAAAGCCGGCAAAAGACCAGCCCGGGAGCCTCGGAACTGAGGGAAAGTACCACCATCTTTAAAAAATATGATTTGTGCAGGGGTCTCTGAAAAGCTAAAATAATTTTTAAGATTTTATTTGATTCTGTTAAACCAAGGACAGACACATTATAAGGAGAGTTTACAATGTGGGAAAAAGAGGTGGAAGATCTAAAAAACAGGAGGAAGATTGCCTACGAGTTGGGAGGAGAAAAAAATATTGAGAAACATCATAGTCGCGGAAAAATGACGGTAAGGGAGAGAATAGAAAAGCTTGCAGATAAGGGCTCCTTTTTGGAACGCGGCCTTCTAACCGGAATTCCCACCTATGATAAAGACAAATTGGTTGATTTTACTCCCTGTCCACTGGTTACTGGAATAATAAAAATAAATGGGCGAGAAGCGGCTGTTACCGGTGATGATTTTACCATAAAGGGTGCGTCTGTGGGAAGGATGTACAAGGCCAAGAATGCCTATTTCGCCAAAATGGCCCGTTCGTTCAAGCTGCCGACGGTAAGATTGATTGAAGGGGCAGGGGGTTCGATAAAAGAGATTTTGGACATCGGCTATACCGAGCTTCCTACGATGACGGACGAGGCAACACAGGATCAGGTGGAAATGATGTCCGAGGTGCCGATTGCATCTGTAGGATTCGGGGCTATAGCAGGACTTGCGGCATTATATATAGTCCAGAGCCATTTTTCGATAATGATCAAAGGCCAGACACAGGTGTTTGTAGGAGGGCCTCCACTGGTGAAGGCCGCCTCAGGGGAAGAGTATACAAAGGAAGACCTGGGAGGATGGAAAATCCATGCATGTTTAACAGGGGTGGTGGACAACGTGGCCGAGGATGAAGAGGATGCCTTGAACCAAATAAAGATATTTTTGTCCTATCTTCCCTCAAATGTCTGGGAAATGCCTGAAAGAAAAGATTTGTCAGAAGACAAAGTTGATAGACGTGAAGAGGATTTAATTTCCATAATTCCTGAAGATGGAAGAAAAACCTACAATATGCGTAGTATCCTAAACATGGTTTTAGATCGCAATTCCTTCTTTGAAATCGGAAAATACCAGGGCAGATCCCAGATCACCGGTCTTGCCCGCCTGAACGGCTACCCGGTTGGGGTATTGGCCAATGACCCGAGATATCTGGGTGGATCGTTTAACTACGATGTGTCGGAGAAGTTTACGAGATTTGTGGACATGTGTGACACCTTTCATCTGCCTATTGTGAATTTCTGCGATCAGCCGGGTTTTACCATTGGCAAAAAGGCCGAGGATCACGGTACAATACGAAAGGGTGTAAGGGCTAGTTTTTCGATAATGCAGGCTACCGTTCCCCTGGCTGTTTTATATCTGCGTAAATGTTTTGGTGTTGCGGGTGCGATACAGGGAGGAGGGCAACGCTTGAGCTTGCGTTATGCATGGCCCTCCGCTGTTTGGGGAAATATACCCATCGAGGGAGGAGTTTACGCGGCCCACAGAGCGGAAATAGAATCCGCTGAAGATCCGGAGGCATATTTGAATGAGTTGGAAGAAAAGTACAGAACGATCCAATCCCCATTTCGCACCGCCGAGGCCTTTGGGATAGAGGACATCATAGACCCCAGGGATACAAGAACCATTTTATGTAGATGGGTGGAAATGGCATACGAGTGTGAAAAGGAGAACCTGGGAGTTAAACTGAGAGGAATGAGGATGTAGGGTTGGTGGAGTCAATTCCCTCCACGGAACAATAGTTGGACATTCCAACTTAACCTCACATAAGATCAATTCTTTAATCAGCCTCTAAATATCCAAAGAATAGAATTTAACCCAGATTGTGCAGTAGCTGGCTACTGTACAATCTGGGTTAAAAGAGACCCATTGACCGGAAAAATACTGTGGATATTGTGGATAAATTGTCCGTGATCAATAATGGTTTGACCTTACCACTTGAATTTGATAGGTTGATTTTAACTTTTAACCCGGATTGTGCAGCAGACATCGTAGCGAGGGTTGAAAAACCCAAGCG